>NZ_BAXQ01000017.1:0-74373 GCF_001310615.1 Thalassobacillus sp. C254
ACGACGATGACGATGATGATGATGTAGTGGACGACGACGATGACGACGATGATGATGTAGTGGACGACGATGACGATGACGATGACGATGATGATGTAGTGGACGACGATGATGATGACGATGATGATGTAGTGGACGACGACGATGATGATGACGATGATGATGTAGTGGACGACGATGACGACGATGACGACGATGATGACGATGATGATGAGTACGATGAAGACACTGACACTGATGCAGACGATGCCTACGGCGATGACGAGCATACTGGTGAAGGTGAAACACTTCCTGATACTGCAGCAGGGATCTTTAACCTAGGTGCTATTGGTATTGCAGCGCTAATGGCAAGCTGGGCTGGAAGAATCTTTGGTAAAAGAAGAGAAGAGTAAGATAAAATAAGTGATAGTAATCGCCCCCACTAGCTGCCTAGTGGGGCTTTTTTCAAAATGTATCCTACATATATTTCTATTACTCCAAGAAAGGGGAAAAGGTTATGTAATGAATGATTAGAAAACATTCTTCCTGATCAGGAGAACTGAATGTGTAAGGAGGAGAAATGATGATAAGAAAAATATCGAATTGGCTTTTTGTGATTGGCATTGTCCTTATCTCAGCCAATATCTTTTTATATTTGAACCAAAGTAACAGTACATCTGGTGCTTTAGGAGATGCTGAAGCTTTGCTGGGAGGAAGTGACAATTCCTACGAGGAAGAAGCTCAGGATGAGACTTTACAAAGACATGACGATAGTGCGACTCACACGGAAGATGAGTTTGAGGAAAATAAACCCCCTCATATGATTAACGAAGAGCCTCCTTCGATGACAAAAGAAGAATTTGAACCACAAGTAAATGAAGTGATAGGACTTTTACACATCCCTAAGCTGGATGAGTCTCTTCCCATCATCGGTGGTGTAGATGATGAACAGCTTGACAGGGGTGTCGGTCATCTTCCTAGTACAGTTCTTCCTATGGATGGGGATCAAATTTTGTTATCCGGTCATCGTGATACAGTTTTTACTAACTTTGACGAGCTGGAAAAAGGAGATAACTTTATCGTTGAGCTTCCTTATGGAAAGTTTGAATATGAAATGAAAGAAACTGAAATTGTCGACAAGGACGATACAAGCGTCATCCGTTCTATGGATGAAGAAGTATTAACTTTGTCTACTTGTTACCCTTTCAGCTATCTTGGAAATGCACCGGAAAGATACGTTATCTATGCTTATCCAGTAGAACAGGAATAACCTTTAGGGCGCTCCCTGCATTGGGAAGCGTTCTTTTATTGTTGCGGTAGTAAGCGGTGCCTGGCACCTAAAATGTAATTATATAGTAAACCCTTTGGCAACAAGGGTTCCGAGGTTGAATGTATGACAGCAGCGTTACAGCGGGTAGGGGTGCCAGGCACCCCAAAATGGGAGTAACAGGTAAATGCTTGGGTGGCAAGGGGTACGGGCCTGAATGTGTTACAACAGAGTTACAACGGGTAGAGGTGCCAGGCACCCAAATGGTATAAAAAGGATTTTTGTGATAATATAGTAATAGGTATTTTTATACAGTTTTTGGTGTAGCGATGTAATTCAGGACTTGGTATTGGTAGGGTTTCATCATGAGTTTTTGTAATTTTTAGAGAGAAGTAAGGCTGGTGAATATATGAGTACACCTATTAATCTTGTTGAAGAAACTCAAGAAGCGTTCGCAGCTAAATACGGTTTAACCATAGTTATGATGGATGAATTTGGCGAGCCCCTTACTCCGTCGAAAGGGAGTAATGAGTTATATGAAGAGCTTTCTACTCACCAAAATGTAAGAAGAATGCTTAAGGAAAGCCTAAATGAAAAGTGGCTCATTTCCAGTCCTGTCATGTTAGAGATCCTTCCAGGTATTAACGTAATTATTGCTCCTCTTCAAACTATGACTAAATCCTATTATTTAGCAATGGGTATGATTGTTGAAGAAAGAACCAGAGAGCTTGTGGCTGATCAGCTGACACCTAAATCCGGTAGCAATAAAGATAAATTAAAGTGGGAAATCATTTTAAATAAAGCTCATAAGCTCACACAAGAAAATAAAAATGAGTGGCTGGATAAAGCAAAGAACCTATCAATGATTTTGATGCTCTGTTTGGAAGAACTAGAGAAAGAAGAAGCTAGAAAGAAAGAAGCACGGTTATTTCGGGAAGCTGCTAATGAAGAAGATATAAAACGTCTGTTTCACTATTTCATAAATGTCAGCAACGAATTAGATTTCATGGGTTTTGCGGAAAAGAAAGATAATGAAGCATATGAATGTACTGCGTTAGCAGGGGAAGGAACAGAAGTGTTTAGCGAGGTGAAATTCTATCCAGGAGAAGGCCTTCTTGGTCGAGTGCTCTTAACAGGAAGAGCTGATAGCTGGGAAAACATAGAGGAGGATCCTCGGTCTTTTTTCTTTCATTCTTATAGCTTTCTTCCTAAAGCACTATACTGTTTTCCTGTCCAAAGAAGAGATGGACAATTATCACTTATGTTTGGTGGTACCCGAAAGAATAAAAAACTGTCGAAATCTGTTTTAGAGCAAGGAAGTACACTAGCTGCCTTACTGGAAAAGAATTTATTTACTCGTGATCTACATAACGAACATGAACATAAGAGTAATCAATTGGTGTCTATTATGGAAATATGTTCATTCATGAGCCCGGGTACAGAGGGAAAAGAAATATTATATATTCTTGTAGATATAGGTATAACAATGTTTCAAAATTCATTTTCCTATGTGGTCTACAAAGAGGAGAAAAGTGACAATTTTCAACTTATTTCCCGGGGAATGAGCGGGGAGAACGTAGAGAAATATGCCCAGAAAGCAGCAGAAGGGTTTTCGTGGATTGAAAAAGTAGAGTCTTCCACCCCCAGATATAGAGAAACCCAAGAAGGATATAGCTTGATCGAAGTACCCATCCTATATCAGGAAAACCTATTAGGTATTCTATGTGTTGGGTCTTCTTCAGTGGACAAGGAAACCCTTGAAAAAGAGTCTCCTTTTTTGCAAGCATTGTCCTTAGTGTCAGGAGCTTCTATTTTTTAGCAATGAATCATACTGAGAAAGCTGAGGATAAAAAAGTTTCTACCCTTCACAAAGCAGTAGAGGATTTTGATAGAGAGGCTTATTCTATATCACAGAACATGGCTGACGTGGCAACGGAATTTAGCAGGTTTGCAGGGCTTGAAAAACAAACCAGAACTGACCTCCTGCACGCTTGTCTTCTACAAAGCTATTCTGCGGACTTTATTAAAGAAACATTCCCTCACAGTAATGTTCCTGCCCTTTTAGAGGAGGCAGAGTTCATTGTTTCTTCTAAAAAAAGCCAAATGATGTCGGACAGAAGGCAGAACTTCTGGCGATTCTTATGGTCTATGGTAAAGGGGAAGAAAAGGGAGAGGCGCTTACTAAATTTCAAGATACTGATTGTGTAATCAGCCAGGAACTGATTGTTTTTCTCTCAGAAAAGAAGGTAATAGAGCAAGAAATGACTATCTCTATAAATCCTGAGGCGAAAGAGAGCAATACTCTAAAGGATTTGAAGAATACTTATCATCTCTCTCCAAGGGAGATTGAGGTATTGGAGCTTATGTCAGAAGGATGTAATAACAAGGAAATTGCCAACAAGCTGTTTATTAGTGACCATACGGTGAAAAATCACGTCACTAAAATTTTCCATAAGCTTGAAGTCTCAGACCGGGTTCAAGCGATATCAAAAGTCTACCAAATTAAGTATGAGTAGGATCCAAAAAGCTGTGCCCTGACTAACAGGGTGCAGCTTTTTTGAATGAACAGGCTGCAAAAAATCCATGGTGGAGTCAGTAGGTCTCTATTAAAAAAAGCCTCTCCTTGACGCTAAGGACGACCCAAATTAACATCTATAACCTTTTACCTAAGAGTAAAGTTGTGTGTCAATAGGAGTGGTTTCTTATAACGAACAAAAACGACAATAGGAATGATAGGGGATAGGCCGATTTGCCTAATCGTTGCATAATAAGGCTATCAAGTTGTTCTCTAGAAAGAACGAAAGGTTCTCTGGAGAATAACAAAAGGCAAGGGGTGCCAAGAACATGAAAGTGATTGATCGTCACACAAGGCAGGTGATAGCGAACGAAGGAAAGGAGGCTTCTACCTTTTGGAAAAGATTCAAAGGACTTATGTTCACTAAAAGCATCCCTGATCATTTTGCTCTTCATATCACGCCTTGTCCATCCATTCATACGTTCTTTATGAAGTATCCGATTGACGTTATCTACCTCAATCATAACAAAGAAGTAATAGGAATGGAAGAAAACCTTAAGCCAGGACGAGTAGGAAAAAGGGTTCCTGGTGCAAGGTCAGTTCTCGAACTTCCAGCAGGAAGAATAAGAAAGACAGCAGTAACAAAAGGACAGTCTTTAGTCCTGGTAAGAGACAACACTAATAAGGAAGTCGGCACACTTGCTGATGAAAAATCTATTAAAAACATTTAACTAAAGGAGAGATTACTATGATGGAAAAATTTAAAGGTCTGGTTGTTGAAGAAGAAGGTCAAGGCATGGCGGAGTACGGGTTAATTCTTGGGTTAGTTGCAGTTGCAGCAGTAGGAGCCTTACGGCATTAGGTGGTGGGATAAGTGAACAGTTGAACGACATAGTTGGAAAGCTAGGAGGAGGAGAATCTACAGAAGGTTAAATGAAATTATTTACTTTTCCAGGACCTTCCCTAGTAGGAGAGGGGTCCTGTTTTACCAAAACTATCAAAATTCGAATGAAAGGATGGCCGTTTTGGTTGATATTTTCTTACTTATCATTCTTGTCATTTGTGTCATCACTGATATAAAAAATAGAAAAATCTACAATAAAGTGATTTTTCCAGCACTTCTCGCTGCCTTTGTCTTCCACTTTGCAAGCGGCGGCTGGGAAGGGTTAAGCCATTCCTTCATTGGGTTTTTGATAGGATTGGGCTTGCTTCTTATCCCTTATCTTCTCGGGGGCATGGGAGCTGGAGATGTTAAACTTCTCGCGTTAATCGGAGCGCTTAAAGGCGGTTCCTTTGTGTTTCAATCATTTCTCTACATTGCTATCTTTGGGGCACTTATGGCGCTGGCCATTATCTTATTTCGCAAAGGTGTTCTCACATCTATTCTCTATTATTTTGCCAGCTTAAAAGGCGGAGTGAGACTCCCTGGGGGAATTTCCAAAGGATCACTAACAGCAACGTACCCATACGGCGTTCCGATCGCTGCCGGGGTGATTGCCTGTATGTTTGTGAATGGGTGGACCGTTCTATGGTAAAGAGAGAAGATGGACAGTCTCTTGTTGAATTTGCCTTAGTTCTGCCCATTCTCCTTCTCCTTGTTGTTGGTATTTTTGATTTTGGAAGAGTTATGTACACGTACCTACAGATGGAGCTGGTCACTCAGGAATCTGTAAGGATGGGAGGGCTGGGCCAGTCTGATGCTGAAATCGAGGACTTTGCCAGAAATCAGTTCAGCGGAGACAGCTCAAAGCTCATGGTATCTATTTCTCCAGGGGGAACAAGAGAAGCCGGCACGTATGTAACCGTGGAAATGTCTTATCCGGAAGAGTTACTCAAGCCATTAGGAGGGGCATCCATTTCTCATACATTAACAACCAGTTCGACGATACGTGTGGAGTGAGGGAAGGAAAATGAGAACTTTTTTAAAGCACATGAAAAAAAGTGAAAAGGGTGACGCCCTGGTGTTACTCACCCTTGCCTTTGGTGCGATGCTTACGATGACAGGCTGGTGATCGATGGAGGACACCTGTTTGCAACGAAAAGCCATCTGCAAAAGACGGCTAATGCAGCAGCTCTTTCTGGGGCCCAGGAGATTCCTAATGCAGAATCAGCCGTGTACGGTGTGGTCGATGAGGTCCTTTCTTCTCATGGGGAAACAGACAGTCTCCTTCAAGCAGCTGTCCAGGGTGACAAAGAGCTGCTGGTAAAGCTGGAGCGGGAGGTTCCTCTCTTTTTGCCGCCTTGTTCGGACAAGACTCTTTGCCAGTCAGCGTTCAGGCCAAAGCGGCTCTAAACTATGGGGGAAACGAGTGGTGTCGTGCCTCTTGGCATTGAAGAAAGCATGCTGCCACTAAACCACGGAGAAGAGTACGAGCTGAAAGTAGACAGTGGTGATTCAGAATCTGGTTTTTTTGGGGTGCTGGCTCTTGTCGGCTCTGGGGCAAATCTGTATAGAGATACGTTGACCAACGGTTACGAGGAGAACGTAAAGGTGGGAGACATTATACCTACAGACAGGAATATGGCCGGTCCAACAAGAAGTGGTGTGAATGCTCGTATTAATAACTGCCCATCCGGTGATATGGAAGATAGAAACTGTTCCAGAGTGATGCTTGTCGTTATTTATGAACCCTATGAACAATCCGGCAACCAGTTGAAAAGCATAAGGGTAACAGGGTTTGCCTACTTTTATATTTCAGAACCTATGGCAAACAATGATGATTCTATAAGAGGGACGTTTATCAAAAGAACCGGTTCCGGTACGGCTGGAACAGGAACACCGGTAGACGGCGGAGCGTATACGATCAGACTAACAGAGTAGGTGAGTGAATGAAACCAAAGAAACTAGTGGTCCTTGCGTTATTGTCAGGGATTATTACAACAATCATGTTCTATATAGTGATTAACATGGAAAGTGTAGACACGGCCGCTCAATCAACAGAGATGGTTGAGGTCATAGTGGCAAATAAGGACATTGAAAAAAATGAGCAGATTACAGAAGACAGTATCACGTACAAGGAATTGCCGGAAGACCAGGTGCATACACAGGCTGTGAAAGATCCGGATATACTTATCGGAAACTTTACTTCTGACTCCATGAAAGAAGGTGAAGTAATTATGCTTCATCGTATGTATCAAGAAGGAGAGGAATCAGAATTTATCTCGAAAAAAGTAGGGGACGGGAATCGGGCCATTTCCATTGGGGTGGACTATGTGCGTTCGGTGTCAAATTTAATTCAGCCAGAGGATATCGTGGATGTGGTGGTAAGTATTGACGAGGACCCGGTACAGACGGAAGTTGTGATAGAAAAAGTAAGAGTCCTTGCAGTAGGTGAAAGAATGATTGAGCCAGGCAATGAAGAAGGGGAGGACCAGGAATACCATGCCGTCACACTCGAGCTTGCACCGGAAGAATCCGTGGAAGTCATTAATGCAAGCGAGCGAGGAACCCTTCAGTTAGCTTTGCACAGTAAGCTTTTACAAGATGAAGAAAATGAAGATAAGGAAGACAAAAAGGAAAAAGGAAGCGGGGAAGCAGTGGGAAGATGGTTTACCACCATGCCTTCAAGCTCTATGATCCGGTCAGGTCCTTCCTTAAACCGCTTCGATCATTACAACAGTGGACGAAGGCACCACTCTTGCTTTTCTGGAAGAAGAAGAAGAGGACAATGAAGGACGTAATTGGTACCTGATTGAAACACCTGACAGTCAGGAAGGCTGGATAAGCAGCCGGATTGTGAATGAAAAAAGTGAGTAAGGGGGAGGAAACGTGGCATCTTATGGACCGGCTCAAGCATCTCCAGATCAACAGAGCAAAGGGAAAGTAATTGTAGTATGCAGCGCCTCAGGGGGAATGGGAAGAAGCTCAGTGACTTTGAACCTGGCTGCGTTGGCAGCAAGGCAAAGTGTAAAGGTTGATGTAATAGATGGAGACCTTCAGTTTGGGGATCTGGCTCTTTCTCTCAACCTGCGGCCTTCTCTTTCTATCGAAGAAGCTGCGGAAAGAAAAGATGTGAGTAATATTAGAGAGTACTGTATAGCTCATGAATCTGGATTACAGCTTCTTGCAGCACCGTCACGGCCGGAATTTGCCGACCTGGTATCTCCAGAATTTGTCACATCTGTGCTGGAAGAGCTTTCGCGTGATTCCGGGGCAGTCATTCTTGAAACACAGGCCGGGTTAAATGAGGACAACCTCCAGTTCATGGAGCTGGCAGACAGCATTATTGTCGTCGCTTCTACAGGAATGGCAGCGATAAAAAATACAAAGTTGATGATTGAAACAATCAAAGCCTTAGGCATGAAAGAAAAAGTCATAGTGGTAGTTAATAAATGCACGGACCTTCCCTGATACACAAAGGGATGATACCGGAGTTAGTAGATGAGGAAAAGGTCTTTTTTTACCAAACATAAAAAAACAAATGTCTCATTCGCTGGATTTAGGAAAGCCATTTGTCGCTGAAAAGCCAAAGCACAAGTACGCCAGACAGCTGGTAAAGGTGAGTAATGAACTATTTTTGCCAGAGTCTGCAGAGAAAATGAAAACCAACAGGTTCAGCCTGAAACAAAAGCTTTCAAAAGAGAGGGGTGGGAGCACCATGAGCTTGCTGGCGAGACTACAGTCAAAAACCCAGGAGGAAATAAAACAAGATAATCTAACTGGGGAGGAAGAGGTCGAAGTTTCACAAATCCAAAAGCTGCCCCAGGAAGATCTTCCTCGTCCCGACAGAGAATCAGAGCCTTCTCCAAAGAAAGTACATCCAAAGCAAATGAGGTCACAGGATTACGTAAAAGTAAAGAGCCTGACTCTTAAATATATTTTAAAAGAACGAAAGGATGAAGAAGTAGAAGAAATTGTGGCCGATCTGGATTCTATCATTCAAGTAATACTGGATGAAAATGAGAATTTACAAGTGATGACAGAATGGGACGCGTTAAAAGAGGAGCTGACTAATGATCTCATAGGGTACGGACCAATCAATCCTCTTCTCCACGATGAAACCGTAACTGAAATTATGGTAAATGGAGCGGAGAACGTGTACGCAGAGGTTGGAGGAAAGCTGCAGCTTACCAATATTTCATTCCGGGATAATGAACATGTAATGGCAGTTCTTGAAAAAATTGTAGCTCCTCTTGGGAGGAGAATTGATGAAAGCAGCCCGATGGTAGACGGAAGGCTGGATGATGGTTCACGTGTGAATGCCATCATCCACCCTTGCATTAGACGGTCCAACCATAACGATTAGAAAGTTTGCCAAGGACCCTTTTTCTATCCATGATTTGATTCGCTTTGGCACACTCACGCAGAAAATGGCGGACTTTGTGAAAGCCTGTGTTCAGGCAAGGCTCAATATATTTGTCAGTGGAGGGACAGGGTCTGGGAAAACTACGACTCTAAACGTGCTTTCTTCCTTTATTTCAAATGAGGAAAGAATTGTCACCATTGAGGATGCCGCCGAGCTGCAATTAGGCCAGGATCACGTGATTTCTTTAGAAACTCGCCCGGCCAATATTGAGGGAAAAGGAGAAATTACAATACGTGATCTTGTGAGAAATACACTTCGCATGCGCCCGGACAGAATTGTCGTAGGGGAAGTCAGAAGCGGGGAAGCTCTGGATATGCTACAGGCGATGAATACTGGGCACGATGGCTCTTTAGCCACCGGACATTCTAACAGCCGCGGGATATGGTGGCCCGTTTGGAAACCATGGTACTCATGGCAGGCATGGACCTTCCGGTAAAAGCGATCCGCGAGCAAGTTGCCGGCGCGATCGATGTCATTATCCAGCAATCACGCTTAAGAGACGGGACCCGGAGAATTACCAGCATTACTGAAGTGCAAGGACTCGAAGGAGACGTTATTGTGCTCCAGGACATTTTTACTTTTACACAGCAGGGTGTAGATGAAAACGGAAAAATTATTGGGAAACTGGTACCAACAGGAGTAAGACCTAAGTTTTACGAACGGATGGAATATGAAGGAATTCACCTTCCGGCTTCTATTTTTTCAGCAAAGGAGGAGTAGAAAATGATTGTGCTGCTATTGTTTGCTGTGTTTATTTCCACTTTTCTTCTCCTTTTATTGCTGAGTTTTGCTCTCCGGACGGAGACGGTAAGTGATCATTCCCGAAATGAACCTGTGACCTTTAAAGAGAATCTAAAGAATGCGAATGAAAGACTGAAGTTTCTTATTACCAGAAGGAAAAAACCGAGCAGGAAAAAAGACAGACTGGAACAAAAGCTTCAGGTAGCGGGAATTCCGATAAAAGCTGAAGAGTTTGTTGCTTTTCAGGTGTTTGCTGTGTTGATTGCCGGCGGACTTTTTCATCTTATTTTTAACCATGCAGCGATGCTTGTTCTAGGAGGACTCCTTGGGTTGATGGCGCCTGCAATCTGGCTGAAGGCAAAGCAGAAAAAGAGGATCAGGAAATTTAACGAAGGGCTTCCTGGAATGATTACCTCTGTTATAGGCTCCCTCCGCGCAGGCTTTAGTTTTCCCCAGGCCCTTCAGCTGGCTGCTGAAGAATCCTATTCGCCAATCAAAGAAGAAGTGGAGTTTGTGTTGAAAACGATGCAATATGGTACGAGCCTGGAAGAGGCTTTTATTGAGTGGAGAAGCAGGATGCCTAGTGAAGACCTGGACTTGTTAGTGGAGGCTGTCTTAATTCAGCGGCAGGTAGGTGGAAATTTGGCCTACTTGTTAGAGAAGATTGTGAATACGACCAGGGAGCGGACGAAAATGGAAGGGCAAATCAAAACATTGACAGCGCAAGGCAAGCTTTCCGGGTTAGTCATTGGGCTGCTTCCTTTTGTGCTCGGTATTATTATTTACATGATGAACCCGGATTATATCGGTACCCTCTTTGTCCACCCGGTTGGACAGATGCTCTTAGTGGCCGCAACAGTTGGCGGTTTGATTGGTTTTTTCTTCATAAGAAAAATTACAACTATTGAAGTGTAGGAAAAGGGAAGACTGAGAAGTTCTATTTACCTATGACGGTGGAAGAATGTAAAAGTATAAGTGGAATAGAGGTGAAAGGGGGATGTATCCTCTTTATATTGGTGTTTTTGCGTGTATCAGCCTGCTTGCATACTCAATGCTTGCCTGGCTGGAGGAAAGAAAGTATATGAGAAGAAGAGTGAACGTATATCTATCAACCTCTCCTGGTGAAATGATTGAGGAGGAGCTTTCATTTTCTGAAAGGGTCGTTTCCCCGTTATGGAAGAAAACAAAAAAGAAACTACCAAAAAAGGTTAAATAAGGAGAAGGAGAGCGAGCTTGAAATAAGGCTTTTGCAAGCAGGCCAGCCTTTTAACCTTAGTCCAGTAGAATTTAAGATTTATCAGCTGTTTCTGTTTCTGCTGTTACCGGCGATAGGAGCCGGTTACGGGCTGCTGATTGGGGCTGAAATGGTGCTCGTTCTTCTTTTTGCTTTTGCGGGAACGGGGGCCAGCCTTATTTTTCCAAAGCATTACTTAAAGAGAAAGGCCCAGAAAAGAAGCAAGCTCGCGTTCAAAGAGCTGCCAGATACAATTGACTTATTAACGATCAGCCTGGAAGGCGGTCTTGGCTTTGATGCAGCTCTAAGTAAGGTCGTTTCTAAAAAGAAAGGCGTATTAGCAGATGAGTTCAAAATCTGCCTTGAGGAAATCCGGTTAGGGAAGACGAGAAAAGAAGCATTAAGCAACATCAATAATCGTATCGTGCTAGATGAGCTGAAATCTCTTGTCTATAATATTGTGCAGGCAGAAAAGTTAGGCATTGGCATGGTCTCGGTGTTACGGGTGCAGACAGAGGATATCAGGGAAAAAAGAAGACAAAAAGCCGAAGAAGCAGCGATGAAAGCCCCAGTGAAGATGCTCTTTCCTCTTGTGCTGTTTATCTTCCCCACGCTCTTCATCATCCTCCTGGGCCCCGCCGTCCTTCAAATCATAGAACTCTTTTAAAGAAAGGCGCGGATGGCAGTGGTGCCTTGGGGCAGGGTGCCTGGCAGGGTGCCTGGCACCTAAAATGTAATTATATGGTAAAACCTTTGACAGCAAGGGTTTCGAGGTTTAATGTGTTACAACAGTGTTACAACGCGTAGGGGTGCCAGGCACCAACATGGGAGTCACAGGGTAAATGCTTTGGTGGCAATGGTTACAGGGTAGGGTGCATGACAGCAGTGTTACAACGCGTAGGGGTGCCAGGCACCAAAATGGGAGTAAGAGGTAAATACTTTGGTGGCAAGGGTTTCGAGGTTTAATGTATTACAGCAGCGTTACAACGCGTAGGGGTGCCAGGCACCGAAAAAAGGCACTGAAAAATGGAGCTTGGGATTGGAATCGTGGTAAGATGAACGCATGATTCAGAAAGACGTTCAGGAGGAACCATGATTACATTAATTATAAATGCTGATGATTTCGGTTTGACTCAAGGAGTTAATGATGGAATCATCAAAGCCCATACAGATGGTATCGTCAACTCTACCACTTTGCTTGTGAACATGCCTGGCACAAAGGATGCTGTAAGGAAAATGAAGGATTATCCCGACCTTGGTGTCGGCATCCATCTTACCTTGTCCTGCGGCAGTCCAGTAAGATCTGATGTTCCTTCCCTTGTTAACGAGGAAGGCAGCTTTAAACTGACAAAGACCTACCGAGAAGTTGATCCGAAAGAGATTAACGTCTCTGACGTGGAAAAAGAATGGCGGGCACAATTACAAACCTTTCTTTCTTTCGGGATCTATCCAACTCACATAGACAGCCACCACCATATTCACGGATGGGACCCTCTCTATCCGGTCATCCATAAGCTTTCCAAGGAATATTCTCTTTCGGTCCGTAATGTGTTTCAGAAAACAAAGCCACAAGGAATTCAGCTTCACACTGCTATTTTCCGTGATGATTTCTATAAAAACGGCACAGGCCTGAAGTACTTTCACGAACTTCAACAAGAATTGAGCACAGAGGAAGTGGTTGAGGTCATGGTTCACCCCGGCTTCATTGATGACGACTTAAGAAATATTTCTTCATTTCTGGAGAGACGTGAAAAAGAGCTTGAACTGTTAACTGCTATCCAGCTTCCGAAAGGCATGAGGCTCGCTGAAAGAAGAAATAGAGAGAAATTCTGTGCAACGTAACAATGCCCCTCAATGAAAATCAGGTATTCCAAAATAAATTTCATATAAAAAGAAGGCTGTCCTGCTGGTATGTACCACCTAAAGGGCAGCTTTTTTATATATTAAACCTTTATTCCTTTTTTTCTAAAACTTTAATTTCAACAAAATAGTGAATTTTCATTTCTAAAGTCGTAAAATATAAGTATGTTTTTCCATATATATAGGCTGTATTTCTCTGTTAGAGATCTGTCTTTTTTCACAGTCAGCAGGGTGGGAAGTCAAAATCATACATAAGGGGGAAGGGAAATGTCAGAGGAGCAGTCAGTAGAACCGAAAAAGGCCAATGTCTTAGGAATGCAGTTTTGGGTGGGAGCAAGCTTAGGGATAGTGCTGGGGATTGGAATGGCGTTTTTGTTTGGAATGAT
The DNA here is from genome assembly GCF_001310615.1 of Thalassobacillus sp. C254. NCBI lineage: Bacteria > Bacillati > Bacillota > Bacilli > Caryophanales > Bacillaceae > Thalassobacillus > Thalassobacillus sp. C254. The sequence goes on from NZ_BAXQ01000017.1 coordinate 13,289, forward strand.
GGGCGGAGGAATGGAAGCAAGCGGAGCAGATCGAAGCGAGGTGTTAAAACAGTCCCAGGAGTTTTATGAGGAGGAGCTGATTGCCCCGTCCACAGCTGTATGGGCACCCATGAATGAATCAGAAGTTGAGTATTTGGGCGGCGACCGTTACCGGGTGGAAAGCATGTAGATGCACAAAACGAAAATGGTGCACAAATACGAGAAAGATATGAAATGTGGATGCTTTATGACCCGGACAAAGAAGAGTGGGAAATGGAAGTTTACTATAACAACTAAAAGGAGGGAAGAGCTGTGGGCGCACTAACGACAATGGAACTTATCTTAATAGGAATCTTTTTACTTGCATGTGCAAGCTTTGCCTCCTTTATTTATTCATTAATTAAAAAACGGTCTTCCATGGGCATCTTTTTATTTGCCACCGTCCTGACAGGAGCGGCGGTTGTCTTCATGTTTTTCCATGAAGATACCTTTCAACCGAGAGTCACTCAAACAGCCGCAGAGGAAACAGCAGAGGAGATAGAAGAAGAGGAGACTGCAGAAGAGGAATCGACTGCACAGGAAGAAGAGGATGAGCCGTCAGAAAATGAAGATGATGAAAAAGCTGAGGAAAAAGCTCCTGAAAACACTAAGAACGAAAGCCGCACATTGGAAGATAACAAAAAAGCAGCCGAGATTAAATATGAAAGACAGATCGCTGAACATATCGATGAGATCACATTCGCTTTTGATTTAGTGGATGCGGAAGTCAAGAAGCTGGAAGGAAATGAGTCTGACGCAAACATTCAATCCTTATTAAACAGGCTGAAAGAAGCGGTTGACGTTCTTGGTGATCATGCATTGATCACAAACCCGCCTGCAGGCTATGTGTCCTTTGATGATCAGTACATGAATGGGGTTTGGTATCTTCAGGAAGCCTGCCAATCCATGCATACGATAATCAGTGATTATTACTATGATTACTATGAAAACCATCTAGCATTGGAATTACTGTGGGATAATTTGTATTATGCAGAGTTGCACTTGCAGGAAGCATACGACCGTTCGACTGTTATTTTTGCCAGTCCCCTTGCTGGTCTTGAAAATCTGGGTACAATAGAAGAAATTGATTTAGATGGTTCCTACCTTCAGGCTCATGAAATAGAAACTCCTTCAAAGGAAGAAAGAATTCAAAGTTTAGTAGCAAACTATCAATATCACTTTGTGGATGCTGTTAACGCTGGTAATTATAATATCGTAGCTCCATATATTTATCCTGGAAGCAACCTTCAAGATGCCCAGGAAAGCTTAATTAGTAATCTAGCAGAACAAGGGACAAAAGAAGAGTTAGTAGAATACGTGATAGAAGATATATATGAAGAAAATGGAGTAACCTACGTACAGGTCTTTGAGGTTCACTTAATTATCAGCAGTGACGGTGATGTAAAAGAGGTAGAAAATCTTTGGAAATACGAAGTGAAATCCTATGACGGAGGATTTAGGCTCGCAGATATTGAAAAGCCGTAATAAAAACAGAAGCTGACCCAGACCTAGGGCCAGCTTTTTCTTCTTATCTACGTAGAAGAGCTGTAGACACTCAGCTCTTTTTCCCTTTATCATACCCATCCGTTCTTACTTCTTCCGGTACAAGGGCTCCCCCTGTTCCCCACACAATATGAATAGCGTTAGATTTATCCTGGTTGTTTGTCCGGTATGGCCCGGCCATGCCGGCAAGGGCAGAAGGCTCGAGATAGGTGCCTTCTGTATCCTTAAGAATACGTAAATAGTGGTAGAGCACGTCATCTCTTATCGTGTAAATCCCGGAAAGCAGAGGATCCATAACTTTTCCTACAAAGGAAGACGGTGTGCCGACAGCAAGGCCATCCGCTTCTGTAATATTATCCAGTCCGACGTCTTGAACAGAAATGTCAGCATGCTTTCCTGTTAACAGCCCAAGGAGCATACAAGGAGATTGCACCGGTTCAGCAAAATAACAACGGACATGTTCACCAAAGACATGCTTCAAGCCAAATGCCACCCCGCCCGGTCCTCCGCCGACACCGCATGGAAGATAGACATAAAGTGGCCGCTCTTTACTAACCGTGATTCCCTGTTCTTCTAATTGTTCCTTTACTTCAAGGGCAGCAGCAGAGTACCCGGCAAATAAATGAACAGAATTTTCATCATCTACGAAGTGACAGCGTGGATCTGCTTCGCATTGCTTCCGGCCTTGCGCCACGGCAGCACTATAGTCTGTTTCATATTCATGAACATTGACTCCTTTTTCACGAAGGAGCTCCTTCTTCCACTCTTTGGCGTCCTGCGACATATGCACATCTATGGTAAACCCTAATTCAGCACTCATGATTCCAATGCTTAAACCCAGGTTTCCAGTCGATCCGACTGCAATAGAATAACGTGAGAAGATCTTTCTGCTTTCTTCATGTAAAAGCTTTGAATAATCATCTTCTTTGCTTGTAAGAATGCCTGCTTGTAAAGCCAGCTTCTCCGCCCAGGTGAAAATTTCGTGAAAGCCACCGCGCGCTTTAATAGAGCCTGCGACCGGCAATTCATTGTCACATTTTAAAAACAATCTCCCTTTGATAGATTCTCCAGTATCCTGCTCTAACGAAGCTTTCATGTGGGGATTTCTTCTAAGGAAGAAGAAATGATCCCATTAGGAGAAGAGTCAGGAAATGCTTTTGCCATCAACGGTTCAAATCTCTTAAAACGTTTTACCGTTTCATAGATAATAGATTCATCAAGACCTTGAACAGGCAAAGGCGCATCGGGCTCACAGTTTGGGTTGGTCCAGTAGACTTCTTTGGCATCTATGATGTTTTGGAATACAGGGTATTTTTCTATGTAGAATTGCAGCTCAGATTGATTCATAACAGTCACCTCACTTACTTGTATTGTAGCATTCTGACACGAGGAGAGAGACGAGAAATTGACAACCATGCTTGAAATCCATACGATAACACCATAACCATAACACGTGATAAAGAGGGGTAATAAATGGCGGAAAAGAAGAAACAGTCATTTACAGATATGATGAAATCACCGATTATTGCGGCAATCAGCTCCCCAAAAAGGCTGGATGAAGCAATGGATAGCAAGTGCAGCATCGCGTTTCTCATGATGGGGGATGTCATGAGCCTCCCTAATTATGTAAAAGCCTGCAACAGGCGGGAATGAAGGTGTTTGTCCACTTGGATTTTGTAGAGGGAGTCGCCAATGATCGAAGCGGCGTTCGCTATGTTGCCAGACAAGCTAAGCCAGAGGGAATTATTTCAACAAAGAATCAAGTGATTCGCTACGGAAAAGAAGAAGGAATGCTGACTATTCAACGGTTCTTCTTAATTGATAAATCTGCGATTGACAAAGGGATCCAAATGGTAGAATCATCAAGGCCCGATGCTGTTGAAATTTTACCTGGCGTGATACCAAAGGTCATAAACAGGCTGTCAGAACAGACCTCACTTCCCCTTATCGCCGGTGGATTAATAGAAACATTGGATGAGATCCAGGAAGCATTGGATGCTGGAGCAGTAGCGGCTTCCTGCGGCAGTAAGAAACTATGGAATTCTGAAGTATAATAGATTGTTGTGTTTTACCCGTGTTCGTTTCAGAATACGGGTTTTTTTGATAGAAGAAAGTCCCTTTTCCTCATTTGAAAGCTTCTTTCTAAACCTAGCAAGCAATTCTATCTTTCAGAAATCACTTTCAACACTAGGGCGGCTGACATTTGGCAAATGCTGTTTTCAATTTTGTCAACAAGCGTGGTGACGAAATCACAATTAGATTAGATTGAGAACCATGATGAGAGCGCTTTATTATTAGAGTATAAGTCAAAGGGAAGTAGGAGGAGCAAAAATGGCTAATACTAATACAGCGCCAGAGCAAAGCGGAACAGGGTTAAAAGCGAAAGTTCAGCGTTTTGGCAGTTATTTAAGTGGCATGATTATGCCGAATATAGGAGCGTTTATTGCATGGGGTCTGATTACGGCTCTCTTTATTGAAACGGGCTGGACACCAAATGAGAATTTAGCAGAACTGGTTGACCCTATGATCATTTATTTGCTTCCGCTTTTGATTGCGTTTACAGGCGGACGTATGGTTTATGATTTGCGTGGAGGAGTCGTTGGAGCCACAGCTACGATGGGTGTTATCGTCGGGGCGGATATCCCAATGTTTATTGGGGCTATGATTATGGGGCCTCTTGGCGGTTACCTCATTAAAAAGATTGACCAGTTTTTTGAAGGGAAAGTCAGATCAGGATTTGAAATGCTGGTCAACAACTTTACCGCAGGATTTCTTGCCTTTGGTCTGGTTCTGGTTGCTTATCAAGGAGTAGGACCGGTTGTTGTTGCCTTGAACCAGGTATTGGCTGCAGGTGTTCGTGTGATCGTTGATGCAGGTCTTCTTCCATTAGCGAGTATTTTTATTGAACCTGCTAAGGTGCTTTTCTTAAACAATGCGATTAACCATGGAATCTTAAGCCCTCTTGGAATGCAGGAGGCTACGGAGACCGGGAAATCAATCCTGTTTATGCTTGAATCAAACCCAGGACCTGGTCTTGGAGTATTGCTTGCCTTTATGCTGTTTGGAAAAGGGGCGGCAAAAATGTCTGCAGGAGGCGCAGGGATTATTCATTTCTTTGGGGGGATCCATGAAATTTACTTCCCATACATCCTCATGAAGCCAATTCTGATTCTTGCTGTTATTGCTGGCGGCATGAGTGGAGTGTTTACTTTCGGATTGTTTAATGTCGGACTCGTAGCGGTGCCATCGCCAGGAAGTATCTTTGCATATCTTGCTATGACGCCTCAGGGAGATCACATTGGCATGCTGGCTGGTGTTATTGTTTCCACTACTGTATCCTTTGTTGTCGGTGCAATCATTCTTAAAACAGTAAAGGACAAATCAGAAGAAGGGCTTGAAGAAGCAACGTCCAAGATGGAAACAATGAAAGGAAAGAAAAGCAGTGTTTCTGGAAGCCTTGTTGGAGAAGAGCAAATGGAAAAGCAGGCAGCAGACGGTGAAGAAACTGAAGTTCATGCTTCAGACCTGTCTCCTGACAAGATTAACAAAATTATTTTTGCCTGCGATGCCGGCATGGGTTCAAGCGCCATGGGTGCTTCTATACTCCGGAACAAAGTAAACAAAGCTGGCCTTGATATTGAAGTTACAAATAAAGCGATTAACCAGATTCCAGATGACGCTGATTTAATCATTACTCATAAAGATTTAACAGATCGTGCACGGGCCAAACAGCCGGATAAGCTGCACATTTCTGTAGACAACTTTATGAATGGTGCAAAATACGATGAAATTGTAAGTGACTTAAAAGAGAACGAGTAACGCGCACCTATGAAGCGGGGTGAAATCATGTATGTATCGGCACGAGAACGTAACATTTTAGAGCTTTTACTAGCCAGTCAAGATGGGATTACAGTAAAAGGTATCGCCGAGGCATTGAAAGTCAGTACCCGTACCATTCACCGCGATTTACAATCAATTGAAGATATTTTAGCAGAGTATGACCTTATGTTAGAAAAACAGGCAGGAATTGGAGTGAAGCTTGCAGGACCAGAGGAAAAAATCACTCAGTTACAAAGCTTCATTCACGGGGTGGAACCTGTAGAGTACACTCCGGAGGAGCGGCAGCAGCTGCTCCTCTCCATCCTTTTGCAGGAAGGAGAGCCTGTTAAGCTGTATACACTGGCTAAGGAATTAAGTGTCACCATTTCTACGATAAGCAATGATTTAAATAAAATGAATAGCTGGCTTCAGCCTTTGGATTTAAAGATAGTGAGACGCAGAAGCTACGGCATCGAAATTCAAGGGGATGAAAAACAGAAACGACGAGCGCTCCGCCGTTTGATTACAGAACAAATAGGAGAGGAGAAGCTCCTTTCTTTACTGGAAGCTCATCGCAATAGGGACATCATACAGGAACAGGCTTCCCACAAGCTCCTTCATCTTTTAGATACAAAGGTTATTCAAGAGGTGCTTGCGATTCTTCATGAATTACGTGAAGAAGGGGAGTACATTGCTGATGCATCCTTCACAGGCCTGGTTGTACACTTGAGTCTGGCTGTTGACCGGATACAAAAAGGAGAAAGTATTGAAAAGAATGAGGCTTATTTAGAAAGAGTCCGGAAAGAAAATGAGTACGACACAGCAGAGAAAATTGTAAAACGGCTGGAAGAGCGGTTAAACATTGAAATACCTGAAGTCGAGATCGGCTATGTAGCTATGCACTTGCTGGGAGCAAAGCAAGGGGACGAGGGCTTGAACCTTCTGCAGGAGGATGCGCTGGATCTTACACTGAAAGCAAAAAGGTTAATTGAGGAAGTGGAAGAAGAGGTTGGAATGCCCCTTGCAAAGGATACGTCACTGCTTGAAGGACTGGTAAGCCATCTAAAGCCTGCTTTGTTTCGAATCGAACAAGGTATGAAGATCTATAACACTCTCCTTGCAGATATAAAAAAAGGGTATGGACCTTTATTTTCTATCCTGCAGGTGAAAATCGAAAAGGTGTTTCCTGAATATGAAATGCCAGAAGAAGAAATCGGGTATTTGGTCATGCACTTTGGATCGGCCATGGAGAGGGCCAGGAATAAACAGCATATAGAGGCTGTCGTTGTATGCTCCAGTGGAATCGGCACATCAAAGCTGCTGGCCACAAGGCTGGAACGAGAGATCCCTCAGATCAGCAAGGTAAGCCACATGTCTGCTTTTGACATCAACCAGGACGCTATATCATCAGGTGCTATTGTTATATCAACCGTTCCTTTGCAATCGGTGGATCCTTATTTTCTTGTGAATCCATTTTTATCAGATAAAGAGGTTGAACGGATCAGAAGTTTTATTAGTAAGAAGGAATGGAAAACAAAGAATAACAACCTAGAGAATGATGAACCTAACTCCCGTGATTCGGAAGAAACGTGGAACAAAGAGGAAGTGCTGACGGATTTTCAAGGGATTCAGCAGGTAAGCAGTCTCATTAACTCTTTGTTGGAGACGTTTGAGTTTAATGAAGTGCCAGCCAATGAAACCGTGCGTGAGATTGTGAAGCATATAAGCAGCCACCAGGAAGACAAAGGATGGGTGAAAGATAAGGATTCGATTACAGAAGCCTTGCTGGATAGAGAGAAAAAAGGCGGCCTGGCCATTCCCGGGACAAGTCTCGCTTTATTTCACACCCGTTCAGAAGATGTGTTGAGGCCTTCCTTTACCGTACATCCAATGAAACTTCCGGTCATTCTCAGGGGGATGGACAACAAGGATACGGAAGTCACCCGTATTCTCCTCATGCTTGCTCCTGAAAACTGGAGCTCACAGGGTATTGAGTTAATGAGTTATATTAGCACATTGATTATTGAGAATGAATCTTCAATTGATATATTTGAAAATGGAAATGAACAAACACTGTTTTCTTTTTTAGAAAAAAAGCTTAAAGCGTATTTAATGGAAAAATTACAATAATAAGGAGTGGAGAAACCATGGCAAAACAAGTATTAACGGAAGAGAATATCATTATTGGAGAGAACGTTTCATCAAAGGAGGATGCCATCAAGCGCGTTGGCGGCCTTCTTAAGGATCATGGGTATGTGAATGATGAGTATGTAAATAAAATGTTTGAAAGAGAAGAAGTTACCTCCACGTATATGGGGAACTATCTTGCCATCCCTCATGGTACGGAAGAAGGGAAAAAAGAAGTATTGGAATCCGGTATTACGATCCTTCTGCTAGAAGAGCCTATTGAGTGGGACGGCAACGAGGTGAAGCTTGTAATTGGAATTGCAGGGAAAGGCGATGAGCACCTTAACATCCTTTCAAACATTGCTATTACTTGCTCTGAGGAAGATACCCTTCAGGAAATCTTATCTGCAACAACAAAGGAAGAGCTGATGAACCACTTTGGAGAGGTACAGTAACATGCTGGCTGTCCATTTTGGTGCAGGAAATATTGGAAGAGGCTTCGTTGGTGAAGTGTTAAATAACAATGGGTACAAGATTTGTTTTGTTGACGTGCAGCAATCATTAATTGATGAAATCAATAAAAAAAATAGCTATCAGATTGAACTTGCCCAGGAAAAAGAAGAAAGTATCGAAATTAACGATGTGTACGCCCTTAACAGCCAGGAAAACAAAGCAGAAGTTGTTGATACGATTGCCAGAGCTGACCTGGTTACAGTATCGGTGGGTGTTTCGATCCTTCCCTTTATTGCACCAGTTCTGGCTGCAGGGCTGGAACAGAGGGTAAAGGCAGAAGGCGGCCCTCTCCACGTCATTGCATGTGAAAATGCCGTTGGGGCCAGCACGACTCTTAAGCATGCGGTAAAAGAGGAATTATCAGAAAGCAGCTGGGCAAGTATCGCTGAGATGACAGGTTTTCCAGATGCCGCAGTGGACCGCATTGTTCCTAATCAAAGAACGGATGGCTCTCTTGATGTGAAAGTAGAACCATTTTTTGAATGGATTGTGGAACAGCAAGGAATGGTAAAGGAAGAGAACCTTACAGGTATAAAGTATGTAAAAAATCTCACGCCTTATATTGAAAGAAAACTCTTTACTGTAAACACAGGACACGCCTGTATTGCTTACCTTGGTTTTATCAATGGACAAGCGTCCGTTGCGGAAGCTCTTGCTGATGAAAGCATCCGCGCCCAAGTAGAGGGAGCTTTAAACGAAACAGGTCGACTGTTAGAGGAAAAATACCAATTCAGCAATGAAGAAATAGAACTCTATCATAATAAGATTATTGAGAGGTTTGAGAACACACACCTTTCTGATCCAGTAGAAAGAGTGGGGCGAAATCCGTTAAGGAAACTGAAAAGCACCGACCGCTTAATTAGCCCGCTCTATCAGCTCCACCAACGAGGGATAGAAGCGCCTCATCTGATAACGGTAGCAGCTGCCGCCTTCTTGTTTGACGTTCAAGAAGACGAAGAGAGTGTGAAGCTTCAAGAAATGGTGGATGAACTAGGGATAGAGAAAACGATTCAACAGGTTACTGACCTGCCTGAGGAACTAGTAAGTAAAATTGAACAAGAATACATGACCTTAAAAAGCCGGTGATTCATCGGCTTTTTTGATAATAAGGGCACACAAAACAATCAGGTTTGGCTGGGTAATGTCTTGATTAGAATCTTAGTTGTTTTATCCTGGGTCATAAATAAAAGAATATAAAATTTTTCCATTTTTTATTGAATGACTATTTTATTTACTATAAAATGGTTAAAAAGACTTAGGGAAAGCCGATATAGAAAATAACATAGTAAGGATGGAGGGATACGGCAGTGCACACTATTTCTGACGATTGTTTAGTAGATGCGTTGCAAAAAGCGGTTACGTTTGACCTGGAAATAAATTTTATCTGTTTATTGAAAGAAGAGATTGAACGACGTGAAATAGTGTTAGACAAAGAACTTCTCCAGCAGATAAAAGTCAGGAAGGAGCTTGAAAGAGCTTCCTGAACCGGCTTCTACATAAGATGGGACAAAAAACGATGCCTTGCTGGCATCGTTTTGTTTTACCAAGTTTACAGCATCTTTGGAAGACGCTCTCTTAATTTATGAAGGGCGTTTCGTCGCCATGTTTTTACCGTTGTCGAAGACACACCATGCATAGCTGCTATTTCTCTAATTGAGTAGCCATGGATCACATAAGCTTTAACCCACGTTTTTTCCCGGTCTGACAACATGGAAATGTATGGCTCGATGGAGGCTTCTTCCCCTCCCGGCTCCAGACTATGGGGATCAATCATATCAAGCTCTCTTTCTTCCCCTGTTACGGTATGCTTCTCGGTAAACCTTGCTTCTTTCCTTAACAGCATAAGCATTTCTCCTCTTACGTATGAAAAGGCCAGGGAGGAAAAGGTGCCTTTGTCAGCATCAAAAGAGTGATAAGCCTTCCATAAAGCAATCTTTCCTACATGAATAAATTCCTCTTGATTCTTATAAATCCGAAGCCTCTTTATCATGTTGTGTAAGAGGGGAGTGTATTGATCTACAATCACTTCAAAGGACTCTATCGTTTTATCCTTCTCCATTTGCAATTCCTTTTTGGAACGGCGCGCCTTCCTGTAATTCCAATTGGTACATTCACTTTAATAGATTGAGTGGAAGAGGACATCTTGCCATAATTTAATAACTTACGAGTGTTTCCTTTCTTATAATCTATAATCTAGTAAAAAACAAAAGCCAGGAAAATCAATTATGATAGTTTCCAGGTGGCACTCTTGTGCATATGTTGGGGTAGGGAAAGAAAAGTCGAAAAAACAGGGAATTTCCCGGGAAATAGGACTACAGTCCATACTTTACTTTCCTAAATTTTAAAAGGTTAAAATCGGTAAAAGACGGGGAAGAAGAAGAAGGAAGAGGTACAAATGAGTTTAAGAAAGCTTCCCTTAAAAGGTAATGAATTTGTAACATTATTTGGTTTTAGAATCTATTTAAACGGGGCATATAAAGATTACCTATTGGAGTGGCAATATATACTAGGAGGAATATACATGAATATTCTATTAACATCAGGAGCAAGACGAATAGATTTTGTAGAATTTTTCCAGCAGGCATTAAAAGAGTCAGGAACATTAGGGAATGTGATCGTAGCCGATCCTGACGATAACGCACCTTCTCTGCAAGTGGCGGATCTTGCATATGTGATCCCTGCTCAGACTGACGATAATTATATGGATGCAATTTACAATATTTGTGAGGAACATGATATTGATGTATTAATTCCTCTGAACGATCTTGAGGTTCCAAAGATCTCAGAAAATAAGAAAAAGCTTGAGGAAAAAGGGATTACCGTGATTTGTTCAGATCCCGATGTAGTCCTGCAAATAAGAGATAAAGCGTATTATCGAGAGCTGCTAGGAAAATTTGGAGTAAAAGCTCCCCTTACGTATATGAAAGTGGAGGAAGCAAAGGAAGCGATAGAAAGTGGAGAAGTGGAATTCCCCCTCATCGTGAAGCCAAGAAATGGATCTGCTTCCATTGGAATTGAAATCGTGAACACAATAGAAGACTTGGATTCAGCATACAAGCTTGCTATACAAAAGGTTAAGGAGTCACCGCTGGATGATGCCACGGCAGAAAAAGCAGAAGATAATATTATTATTCAGGACGTTGTGGACGGGGAAAAATACAGCCTGGATATTGTAAATGACCTGGATGGCAACTATTTAACAGCATTTGCAAGAAAACAGCTGGAAATGAGAGCTGGAGATGTTGACCGTACGCTTGTAACAGACGAAGATGAAGTGTTAAATCTGGGAAGAGCAATCGGAAACAACTTAAAGCATGTGGGTTACCTTAATACAGATGTCTTCTATGATGGGAAAGACTACTACGTCATCGACATGAATCCTCGTTTTGGAGGCGGATATTCATTTTCTCATGCCGCCGGAGCCAATATCCCGGCAGCATTTGTAGCCCTGGGAACAGGAAAAAAACTGAAAAGTGAATGGTTGAATTCCACGCCGAACATGGAACTTGCAAGACATGATGCCGTAGTGCAAATTCGGAAAGAACAAATTCGGGATGCATCCAGAGGTTCTTCCAAAGCGAAGTAGAAAAGATGACTTTACTATGATAAAAGCGCCAGGAGCCATCGAGGAAGCTGGCAATGCCCGCCGCCTGGAAGTTCCTGTGAATGGAATTGAAGGGAAACATGAATGGGTGTCGCCCTAGCATTTTAGTGGTAAGCGAGGAACGAGAATCTACCACTAAATGTAACAAAGCCTTTCTTTAAAACTAGTAAGAGAGTCTGCTAGTTTAATAGAAGAGAAAACAGCTCTTTTTTGAGCTTTTAAATAAATGGCCTCTGGGTATTTTATCCAGGGGCTTTATAATGTAAGTAAGGTTAGTAGAAAGAGGGACGAGAACATGAGAGGCATTTCGAATCCAGTATTAAACCACAAAGTATTTGCTCAACATACAGGCGGTCAGGCAATGACCATCACAGGGACGATAAATAAGACGTTCTTCTTTCTTATTTTAGTCACGTTATCAGCGTTTTACGTCTGGCAGCTTTATGCCGCCGGGGAAAACATTCAGCCATACATGGTGATAGGCTTTTAGGCGCCCTGATTTTAGGGCTGGTTGCCAGCTTTAAACCTGCTACTGTACCTTTCACCGGACCGCTCTATGCCTTGCTGAAAGGAATGTTGATAGGAGGATTGTCCGCCAGACTGGAACATGAATTTGGCGGAATTGTGATTCAGGCGGCAGCGGGAACCATTGCTGTTTTCTTTGCGATGCTGATTCTTTACCGGCTTCGATTAATCAAAGCGACAAAGAGATTTCGGTCTGTGGTACTTACGGCAACCGCAGGCATTTTTCTGCTCTATCTTATCCACATCATTTTGCGTTTTTTTGATTTAGGAGTTCCTATCATTAGAGACGCTACTCCTTTGGGGATTATTTTCAGCTTATTTGTCATCGTGATTGCAGCATTAAATTTAATCATAGATTTTGACTTTATCGAAAAAGGAGTACAAAGAAGATCCTCTAAAAAGATGGAATGGTACGGGGCTTTTGGCCTGACTGTTACACTGATCTGGCTTTATATTGAAATTTTGAGGCTTTTGGCTAAAATCAGGAGAATGAAAAACTGAGTTTACACCAAGGAAGGAAGCGGGTAAGAAAGAAAAATAAGAACAAAAATGCGAATATAATATGGAAAAAGTACAAATTTTTTGAAAAGTAATTGTTTTAAAAGACAAATATTGCTATATTTTATACGTCTAACGTAAGTAAAGGATGGTGCACATGGCAAAGTCTAAGCTTGATCAGGAGTCACTGCTTAAGATCATGGAGTACATATACGAACAGGAAAATGCAGAAAAGAATGAAGTGGAGCTGACAAAAGAAATCGCAGACAAATTAAAACCATACTATGCAACAACGTGAGCCTTGTAGAAGGCTCTTTTTTATGGGTGAGTTCAGGAAGGGAAAATTTTGTCGTAATTCCTGTACTCTGGAAAAAACTAAGTATATAATAACAGAAGATGACTTATATATAGGAGTTTTCGATCATGAAGTTGTTTTCTTTATTATTTTTCACAGTCGTTTGTCTTGGTATTATTATAGCTGGAAACATTCATTATGATAATAAAGTAGCTTCCAGCGTTCAACCAGAAACCGAATCTGACCAAGGGCAAACGGAACAAGACATTACAGATAACGTAGAACATGTGAGTGCGGGCGAAGGGGAAGGCGTGACAGGTAGTGAGGAGAGTACTTTACCAGAAAGCCCGGCAGAGGCAGCAAGTGAACCATTTGCCACAAGGATGGAAGAAGCCTCGGGGATGGAAGAGATCTGCGAATCGTTGTAGCGGGTTCCAACGCAGTCCTCGCTGAAGAAGAAGCGGATAAAGGCTGGCCGCAGATCGTCGAAGAGCAGCTGAGGGAGATGTATTCTACCAGTCTGATAGAAATCGAGGTAGTTTCTTTTGACCAGAAAAGTACGTTTGAAGTAATAGAAGGTGACGGAGACGAGAAACTTGCCGAACTGGCTCCGGATGTTCTTTTATTTGAACCTTTAATTTTGAATGATAATGCAAGAGTAAGCATAGACGATACTCTCTTTAATATTAATAGAATCTTACAGACAGTCAAAAGTTCTAATGACGAAGTGGCTGCTTATATTGTTCCTACCAATCCCATACATCAAGCAGGCTACTACTTAACTCAAATTGAGAGATTAGAAGATTTCGCAGAAGAGGAAGAGTGGCCGTATATTGACCATTGGGGTAACTGGCCTGATGTAGAGGATGACGATATTTTAACGTATTTGCAAGAATCTGTCCCGAGCCAGGATGGACACGAGGCCTGGGCAAAAGCCGTTGTATCCGAATTGACAGGAAGATAATCAAAACCCCGCACCATTGGAAAGTGGTACGGGGTTTTTTGGGTGCTATTTCAGTCATTTCCAAACGTCTCTGTCACTCCGAAATAGTTTGTATCTCCACTATAATCATTTATCACTATATCAAGGTCGTGGAAGATGCGATGCACCATTCTTAGTTCTTCTGGATTATTGTCTTCGATGGCGGCACTGATATGAGAGTCTGCTGTTTTGAAATCTTCTTTTAAGGAATCAGTAGCAATTGGCAGAAGTCTGTCTTGTATTTTTTCCTGCTGTTCTTCAAGAGAAGAAGCCGCCTCATCCATTGATAGACTATCTAATCCGCCGTACCCTGTTAGGTCATTCCAGTATGTATGCTGTCTTGCGATTTCCTCTTTAATTTCTGATTCTATTTCCTCAGAAGTTCTTTCCTCAGAATCATCTGTTTCTTCTTCTATCAGATCGCTCATTTCCTGCTCGCTAATAGCCCCTGCATCCTGGGCCTCGCTTAAAGTTGTTTCACCGCTGTCTCCAAAGGAACCTGCCAAAAAGGAGTAGGACCCCCATCCGCCTGCTATTAACACTCCTAAAACAATGACTATAATAATTGCTGTTTTTTTCATGGTACCATCCTTTTCCATTATTGGGTCTGTTAGGCTTATGTACTATGATAAAAGTTATAAAGAGGTCTGTAAAGACAAGAGGGAAAAGCTGATGTTTTATATGCACGAGTATAAAGTGTAGGATAAAGGGAAGAACCGTGTAGACGGGAAGGAAGAAACTATGAGATTAGGGTGTACGATTGGTGTGTTACTAACCTTTTTGTTTTTTGTATATTTGACAATTATCGCTTTGCTGCCAAGAAGTATTTTAACTGATCTGCTCTTATACGAAGATGAGCCAGTGAAAAGTGATGTAATTATAGTATTAAGCGGGGATCAGGATAGATTAGAAAAAGCGGAACACTTATATAGCGAGGGTTATGGGGAGAAAGTGCTGATTTCGAACGCTCTGGATGGCAGTATGACACCTGAAGCAGCAAGGGAGTTTGGGATTGCTGCTGATGATATTATTGTCGAGGATGAGGCAGGCAGCACTTATGAAAATGCCGAGTATACAAAAGAAATAGTTGAAGAAAAAGGATTTTCATCAGCCTTGGTTGTTACCAGTGATTATCATATGAGAAGAACAAAAGTAGTGTTTGACCGTGTATACGGAGATACAGGCGTAAGATTAACTTATGTGCCTATTACCATGAGTATGAAGATTGGAGCAAAAGGGATAATGAGCTGGCCTGGGAGTATTATAAATGGATCGGAAGCTTAGTTGCCGTTTGGTAAGTTGTGCTGCTGACGAGGAAAAATCAATGTCTATTTGCTATACTTGTACTATGGAAAAGAGCCACATGGCATCAAAGGAGGGTGTTTTGCGTGAGAAGTCAGTTTGGCTGGGGAATGGTTTTAGTCATTGGGGGCTTTATTGCTACCATGGTGTCTACCTTCATTGAAGGAAAGTATTAATAGAGACAGGAAAAAAGTCTGGAAGCTTATGCTTTCAGACTTTCTTTAATGAGGAGGGGTTTAGAGGGGATGGCCTCCTTTCATATTCTGAAAAACAGAGGGGCGAAGGAAGGGAAGTGCCCCTGGAACGAGGAAGGGTGAACAGAGGAGGGTAGAAGGAAAATAAATAAGTAGAAGGAATATTGTTCACTAAAATGAACAAAAGAGGAAGAGCGGGTTAGGAATTAGGTAAACAAGGGAATCTATAGATTTATAGAGAGGGGTTCTTCCGATGGAGCTTTCTCATGAGGAAGGGGAGGAACATGATTGACGGTTGTATTGCCTGGATTTAGCTTGAGAAACCGTACTTGATCTGTAATGACCTCAATGACAAAGACAGTCCGCTGGTCTTTGTTTTCATAGGTTCTGCTTCGGATTCTTCCGCTTACACCGACAAGTGCACCTTTGTGACAATAAAGAGCAGTATTTTCGGCCTGCTTTCTCCATACAGTACAAGGGACAAAGTCGGCATCAAAATCCCCTTCACCGTTTCGGAAAGTACGCTGAACCGCAAGAGTGAAATTACATACAGCAGTACCTTCTTTCGTGTAAGCAAGTTCCGGGTCCTTTGTCAGGCGTCCTACAAGAGTCACTTGGTTAAACAATTAAAATTCCTCCTTTGTGGTTAAGGTTTCACGGTTCATAAACATAGAATAGTTTTCCTGACTAGGCTGGGGAAAGGCATCTAGTGTGCGTGTAAAGGTGAGGAATGGATGCTGGGGATGCAAGTAGGCCGGAGTTTCTTCATAGTCCCTGCCGCTGCTCCATCTGTACTCTGCGACAGTTCCCGTAAGTCCCGCTTCTACGGGATTTCGGTGAATATATTTACTCACCTGGAAAAAGTGTGCCTGATCCCGAATAGGATCGGAATAGAAACGCTTTTCAAAAACGTGGCCTTCTTTCTTGTACCGGTGATTGTAATACTTTGCATAGTTGGTCTGGAGCTGGTGCATCGATTTAGATAAAGGGGTTTGGTTAGTCTCAAGGAGAAGATGAAGGTGATTTGGAAGCAGACAATACGCGTGGAGTAAAAAGTGATGGCTGTCTTTTAAGAGGGATAGATTTAAGAGGTACCGCTTGTAATCATGGGAGTCGTGAAATAAGGTTCCGCGCCTATTCCCTCGTGCAGTGATATGATACATCATACCCGGAGACCAAACTCTAAGGCGCCTTGGCATATATGCTTTCAACCCTCCTTTCGCGGGAATGAGTCAAATATACCATGAATAAAGTTGTGCAAACATTACATTGCTGTAACATTTCCTGGCGGTGCCTGGCACCCCTGAAGGGGGAAATGGAAGAAAGCTAGTAAGAACAGGGGTTACATAAATAATTAGATTACAAAACTGTTACATTCTGTTGGGGTGCCAGGCACCGAAAAAGGCACCCGTAGAAAAAGAGGGGGAGTAGTACATGATTGAGTGGCTTGTGAAAAAGAAAAAGATTACGTTGTTGTTCTTTTCGATGCTGTTTCTCGTTGGGGTGCTGTCGTTTTTTCAGCTGCCTCAACGTGAAATCCCTGAAATTGAACCTCAAGTTGCGCAGGTGAGTGTGATCTATCCAGGGGCTTCTGCTGAGCAGGTGGAAGCGAATATAACCGACCTGATTGAAGAGGAGCTTATGGCGGTTCAGGAACTTGCGGAGGTCACTTCGGTTTCCAGTCCGGGATTTTCTTCAATTTCCCTTGAGCTGGAGGAGGGAGTCAATGAGGACAGGGCCTGGAATAACATTCGCCAGCTGGTGAATGATGCTGCGGCTGAATTTCCCGAAGGAGCAGAGACACCAATTTTTGACGACGATTTAAGTGTGCAGGGTTTAGCTACATACCAGATTACCTTAGAAAATGAAGAGATTTTACCGGAAGTTGATGAGGTGCTTGACCGGTGGAGAAGTGATTTTGTTCAAATACCGGAAATCTCGGATATGGGTGTCCAGGGTGCTCTAGAAGAAGAACTGCGCATCGTACTGGATCTGGAAGCCCTTGAAGAAAATGATATGTCAGCTTCTCAGGTCATGGGAGCAATTTCCGGAGAAACATCACCGACTCCTCCAGGAGAGTGGGAGGCAGATGGAGAAATTCAAAGGATTACTCTGGATACCTACGAAACGGCTGAGGATCTGGAAGGTCTTCCTGTAGGAGCAGATGAAGAAGGTGAGTCTCTTCTCATCAGTGATGTAGGAGAGATCACTGAGACATATCAGCCGGTGGAAGAACTCGTGTATTATGAGGGCGAGCCGGCGTTATCTCTCACTTTTTATCTTGCTGAAGGAACGAGTGTCCCCCAAGCTCAAAGCGCTCTTGATCCCTATGTGGAAGAAATGATTGCTGAATTACCGGACGGCGCAGAAGTGGAATTGCTGTATACCCAGGCTGACTTGGTATCAGAGCTTTTCCAGGAGCTTGCCATCGCGTTTCTATTAGCCGTAGCTGCTGTGTTGATCGTTTGTTCTTTAGGGCTAAACATTTCAACGGCACTGTCGGTGGCATTAGCAATCCCTGTATCCTTAAGTTTAGGATGATTACATTACCTTTTATAGATGTTGGGCTTAACCAGATTTCTTTAATAGCATTTATTATTTCCTTAGGGATTCTCGTAGACGACGCCATCGTGGTAAATGAAAACATAGAAAGACGGCTGCGGATAGGGGAGGACCCTTTCACCGCATCGATTAGAGGTGTCCGCCAGGTAGCTGTTTCCGTATTGACATCTACGTTGACCGTCGTGTTTACGTTTATGCCTTTGCTGCTGCTACCGGGCTCAGCGGGAGCTTTTATTCGCCCGCTGCCTGCAGTATTAATTGCTACCATTATCGCGTCAACACTTGTTGCCTTGTTTCTGATCCCAATTTATAGGTCAGTCAGGGAAAAAAGAGTGAACAAAAAGCAAAAGAGAAAAGGAACAGAAAGAAAAGCTCCTGGGCTGGCTGGCGGTCTTATTGATAAAGCCGCAAGGGGCTATGGAAACAAGTTTCTTACTCGCGTGGTAAAAAGACCAGGACTGACAGCATCATAGGCTTAGGAATAGGAACAGCTGCCTATGGTTTGATTCCTTTTATTCCTCTTGAATTTTTCCCGGATACTGACAGGGAGGAAATCTTTATTGAAACGTCTCTTGAGCCGGGAACATTGATTGATGAAACGGAGGAAATGGCTGACGAAATTGAAGCCTGGTTATATGAACAGGAAGAAGTCCGGTCTGTGTCTACGTATATCGGAACGGAAATCCCTCGTATATTTGGAGCAGACGGCGGAGGGGGAAGCGCGGAGCAAAATGATGGAAACTTTTTGGTATTTATCCATGGAGATGGTCCCCCATCCCGTGAAGTAATGAATGCCTGGAATGAAGAATTTATTGAAGAGTTTCCAGAGCTTGAAAGAGCAAACCTTTCGATTATTGAGTCAGGTCCCCCGGTAGGCGCACCGATTGCCATTGAAATCAGCGGGGAAGACATGGACGTTCTTTTTGATATGGCAGAAAGTGTAGAGGAGTTGCTGGAAGCTGAAGACGGAGTAGGCGGCGTAGAAGTGGATGCCGGCCGCAATTTATCGGGAGTTTCCTTTTCACCGGATCGGGAAGCTCTTGAGGAATACGGAATAGCAAGTGATGAAATCAGCCAGCAGCTAAGGCTGCTTGGAGATGGGATGCCTCTTGGACAGCTTCAGCAGGGAAACCGGCTTCTGGATATGAGAATGGTCTATGATACAGAAGGAAGTGTCGAGACGGAGGATTTAGAAAGAGTATTCGTTTCAGGAGGCATGACGCAAGGAGCAGGAATGCCAGGAGCACAGGGAGACGGAGCACCTGAAGAGGAAGGCGGTCCTGGAGGCCCTGGAGAAGAGGAAATTCCTGAGGAAGCCGGCGTGGAAGAAGCCGATATGGGAACCACCCTTGATCAGCTCGTGACATGGGAGGAAGGAACCAGTATCGAAGCAATCCCTCATCAAGATATGGTCAGAACAGTAACCGTAAGAGCTTATCCTGGGGAACGTGATGTCGATGAGGTTGTAGCTGATCTTGAAGGTGAGATTGCAGCTGTTGAAGCTAGTGTAGACGGCTATGACATTAACGTTGGCGGTGAAACAGAAGCAAGAACAGATGTCTTTATTGATATCGGGCAGATCTTCGTCATCGTTGTCTTTTTAATTTTGATTATTATTGCCGTTCAATTTTATTCGCTGGTGATGCCTTTCTTAGTACTCAGCGCGGTTTATCTTGCGATCTCAGGAACATTAATTGGTTTGTTCCTTACGCAGACGGGGCTTGGGTTTATGTCGATGATGGGTGCGGTGAGTTTGGCTGGAATTGTGGTACGAAACGGCATCGTTATGATTGAGTTTTTCGAACAGCGGCGAAACGAAGGGAAAGACCTGATCGAAGCGGTCGTTGAAGTGGGAGAAGAGCGGTTCAGGCCCATTGTGTTAACCAGCTTAACCTCCATAGGGGGGCTTTTGCCGATAGCTCTTGGAGATAACCCCTTATTTCAGCCACTCGGAGTCGCCATTGTATCAGGCTTATCTTCTCGACAGTGTTAACGCTTCTCATCGTGCCGGCATTATATGTGCTTCAGGCAAGATGGAAACAGCGAAGAGCTGAAAAAAAGGGAAGAATTCAGGAACAAAGCTAAAGTTAGATTACAAACATGTTACAAATGAGAATGGTGCCAGGCACCATTATGAAGGTGGGGGGCGAATGTCCCTCACTTTTTTCGTGGAAAAATTCCTTGTGAGGTATGTTTACTAACTCGTTGATAGGTTTTGAAGTAACGTAGTAAAGTGACTAGTACATAAAATTTTCTAAGGGACAGGAACAGAAGGCGAAAGTTGTGAAAAAACTTTGTAAAAGGAAGAGTATGAGATTTTAAGTCTGAATATTCTGTATTAAATAAATAAGGGAGGTATTTATGCAAATAAACAAAGGCAGGCTTAAGGGGACATTTGAGGAGTTAAGCAAGGTTGGGAAGATTGAGGAAACAGGGGTGTGCCGACCTGCCTTATCCTCCTAGATAAAGAAGCTTCTTTATTGGTGGCAGGATGGATGGAAGAGGCCGGAATGAATACACGGTTCGACCACTTTGGAAACCTGATTGGCCGTTTTGAAGGAAAGAACCCGGACGCACCTATTTTAATGGTCGGTTCTCATATTGACTCTCAGCCTAACGGAGGACGGTTTGACGGAACGGCAGGGGTTCTTTCTGCCCTGGAAGCAGTGACTGTTATGAATGAAACAGGAGTGAAACCATACAGGCCTATTGAAG
Source organism: Thalassobacillus sp. C254 (assembly GCF_001310615.1). NCBI lineage: Bacteria > Bacillati > Bacillota > Bacilli > Caryophanales > Bacillaceae > Thalassobacillus > Thalassobacillus sp. C254. The sequence continues at coordinate 33,946 of NZ_BAXQ01000017.1, forward strand.
TTATTGCATTTTCTGATGAAGAAGGATGGCGTTTCAACAAAGGCCTCTTCGGCTCCCGAGGGATTATTGGCGAACTGGAAGAAGGAGAGCTTGGGAGAAAGGACAAGGATGGGATCACCAGAGAGGAGGCTTTACGGGCGTATGGCTGCCAACCTGAGAGATTTGCAGAATCTGAATATGATACGAATCACATTCATTCATTTTTAGAGCTTCATATCGAACAAGGACCTGTTTTAGAAGAAAAAGGAGTGCCTGTTGGGGTGGTAAAAGGTATTTCGGGACCCCTGTGGCGACCCTAAAGCTGAAGGGAACAGCGGGACACGCTGGTTCTGTTCCTATGAAGCTTCGCCAGGATGCGCTGGCTGGGGCTGCCGAAGTCATAACGGCACTAAATACGATTGTACAAGACGATCCTGACCAGGTAACAGTTGGAACTGTCGGATCTCTGGAGGTCTCACCTAACTCGAGGAACGTCATTGCAGATGAGGTCGTTCTTACCATTGATTTGCGCGATATTGACAAGGCTCAGCGGGAAAAATGTGAGGAAAAGCTGAGGAGGAGAATTGAGGAAATCTGTGAAAAACACAACCTTACTTATGAATTAAGGGAGGATTTTAAAAATGAACCGAGTTATTGCTCAGATTGGATTAAAGAAATTATTCATGAAGCATGCAAGACAACAATGGATACCAATGCCCCGGAAGTAATGAGCGGGCCATTTCACGATGCACTCACAATGTCTAAGGTATGTGATTACGGCATGATATTTGTCCGTTGTAAGAAGGGAATCAGCCATAACCCGGCGGAATTTGCTTCTTTTGATGACTTGGCTGCAGGGGCAGAAGTCTTGTATCAATCTATGATCGAGATGGCTAAGAAGGAAGTGAAAGGAGAAGACCTGGTTAGGCAGTAAACTTTAAAAATAAGATTCTAGTTAAAAAAGTGGTAAGAAAGAACAGAGGATATTTACTCTGGAAAAAATATCTTTCTATAAGCCTCTGTAAAAGCTGATGTTTTTTAAAATGAACTTCCAAATTTATGGATGTTCATTTTGTTAAATTCCTTATCGAAATAACGGACCCGTTAGTGTAATAAAATCAGGAACATTCTCAACCTATAACAAGTTGGGTTATAACTCCAATGGCAAAAAACATAGCTGTAGCAATAAATATATAGCCCATCCAATCTTTTTTATTTTCTTTAACTTCTTCAATTCCATTTAGCAAAAACATCACCGACAAAAAGAGAAAAATTGCAATTGTCGGTACCGGGATTTCTTCAACAAGAAAATGATAGATGCCACCACTCAGACCTATAAATGCAATAATGATATTCACTATTCTCAGTAACTTCAAGTTCTCAACCCCTTTATGGTGATATGAATATTATTCAAATTTTTCGAATTTACATTTCGGAAAAAAAAGCCTGCTTACATTAGTAGCTGGCTATCTTCATCACCTCGTGCATCAGTGTTTCTTCTTAATTATTTACCGTGACGTAAACTCTTGAAACGAAAGAAATATTGCTATTTATCATTCACACCCGTTAGCATAACAAGATTTTATATTTTGATTACGTAACTTATTCATTATTAGAGGTATTTCCTTCAAATCCTCCCCTATGAAATCTGCTTTACCGTCACCCCAGTGAAATAGAGTGATTCTAGGATCCCGGAGGGTAAGGATGCCGGTGGCATAGAAGACAGCGTGTAAAGCATATTTGGATGTTAGTGCATGGGAGCCACTCTTTAAAATGGAACAATGAAGAAAAGGACCTACCATAGATTGTAGGTCCTTTTCTTCATTTCCTAGGAAATATTGTCGAATGTAAAAATAGAGAAGGAAATTTCTACCCTATGCCGAAACATCTTCTTCAAGGTATATTTTATCACCTTGTGTAATGGCAGCCTGCCCATTAGTCAGGTTTGTCATCCAGCCTTCAAATTGTTCGGACTCGCTAACTGGTACATAAGTGTTGATTTGAACCATTTCGCCATAGTCAATATTCTTTAGAAGGTAGGAAGATTGGTGAAGTTCGTTTTCTACTTTGCCAAGCCACGTATAGTCAACCGTTGTATTGTACTCTTGCATTAGCTTGCGTTCAACGACCCCAGTGGCATTTATCCCTTCAGTGGTGGCGTTTCCGTAGGCACGAATTAAGCCTCCTGCACCAAGTTTGATACCTCCAAAATAGCGTGTGACCACAACGACAGTATCTTTCAATTGGCGTTTCTTTAATACTTCCAGTATAGGCACTCCAGCTGTTCCACTTGGTTCACCATCATCATTTGCTTTTTGGATCTGGTCGTGTTCACCAATCATGTAGCAGAGCAGTTATGGGTAGCGTTCCAATGCTCTTTTTTTATTTTATTAATAAAATCCTGGGCTTCTTCCTCTGTCTCTGCCCTTTGCACGAATGCAATAAATCTTGACTTTTGTATGACTATTTCCTTCTCTCCGGATGGTTTGACTGTATAATATGAAGTGAGCATGAAAGACCCTCTTTCTCTCCTAGAATTCAATGTAATTATCCTATAATGTAAGCGTAAAAAATGAAATACCTCTGACATGTTCCCCTGTTTTATGACAGAGCCTGTCATAGTATTGACGTATAATTATGTAATTTCTTGAGAGTTCTCCTTTTTATAGGATAGGTCTACAACCATGTGATAAAATAATCATACTGGATCAGGAGAGTGTGTCAAACGATCTGATTCGTAATTAGGTTGGTGAATACTTGGTGTCAAATAATAATAATCTTGATTTAGTTATTGAGAAGGTATTAAATACAGTAAGTCAAAGTAAAGAACAGATATTTGAAATCAATGAATGTTCTCGGCAGGAATATGAATCTCTTGCTAAAGAATTGCAAGATGTGAGAAAAAAAGTAGGACACATTATAGAGGAAACCGATAAGACTGAAGTCCAGGCTCGTCTAAGCCGGAATCGCTTGGCTGAGGTAAGCAAGCAATTCCAACAGTTCTCTAGCGAAGAAGTTCGTTCGGCTTATGAACAAGCTAACGAATATCAGGTGAACTTAGCTGTTCTTCAACAAAAAGAAAAACAATTGCGTAAGCGAAGGGATCAAATTGAGCTTCGGTTAACGCACCTGAGGGAGACAATGGATCGGGCTGAAACTCTTGTTGGGCAAGTGTCTGTTGTATATAACTTTCTTACTGGTGACCTGAAAGAAATGGGAGAATTAGTGGAAGACGCTAAGGAAAAGCAGAAATTTGGCTTAAAGATTATCGAAGCCCAGGAAAAAGAGCGTAAAAGAGTGGCCAGGGAAATCCATGATGGTCCCGCTCAAATGATTGCAAACGTTCTGCTTCGATCTGATCTCGTTGAAAGAGTATACAATGATCAAGGAATAGAAGCAGCTTTAGCTGAAATCAGAGACCTTAAAGGTATGATCAAGAGCAGCCTGTCAGAAGTCAGACGCATTATATATGATCTGCGTCCAATGGCACTGGATGACTTAGGTCTCATCCCTACTTTAAACAAATACTTGAAAACATTTGAAGAACATTCGGGCATGAACATTACGTTTATGCATTTTGGGAAGGAAATCAGGCTGTCACCTAATCTGGAAGTCGGTTTATTCCGTCTCGTACAGGAAGCCGTTCAAAATGCATACAAGCATGCTGAACCTACTGAAGTAAAAGTGAAAGTGGAAGTAAAAGCCTCTGATATTTCTATTGTAGTAAAAGACGATGGCAAAGGCTTTGACAAAAGCGCCAAAACTGAAAATTCCTTTGGGATTATGGGAATGAAAGAGAGAATTAATGTCCTGAAAGGGAGAATGTCTATTGACTCCGCACCTAACAAAGGGACCACAGTCATGATTAAGGTACCTAATCATTACAAAGTCGAGCAGGAGTAACAGGCATTTTTGCGACTACTCACTCTAGTTAACTTATAGAAGTAGGAGTTTCACCGATCCTAATTTTTAGCTGACAAATGGATACGAGTTCCGATTGTAAGAGAATAAAGCCAGCTGTTACGCATGCTTATCAACCGAAAACCTTTGTAAGGAACATTGGTGATTTATCAATAGATAAAATCTACTTCAATTGTAACTACTAATATAGAACATTCAACATACTGATCAATCACAATTGTAAGATTTGGAAAGGATGAGGTTTATGCAGGAACGAGTAGTAGAAAAGATTAAATTGTTACTAATAGATGACCATCAACTTTTTCGTGAAGGGGTAAAGCGAATTCTGGCCATGGAGCCAGGATTTGAAATCGTAGCAGAAGGCGATGACGGCCAGTATGCGGTTGAACTGGTCGAGAAACATGAACCGGATGTTGTGTTGATGGACATTAATATGCCGGGTGTGAATGGTGTCGAAGCAACGAAAAACCTGGTTAATCAGTATCCTGATATCAAGGTTCTTATCCTTTCAATCCACGATGACGAGTCCTACGTAACCCACGTGTTAAAGACTGGAGCAGCAGGCTATCTATTAAAAGAAATGGATGCCGAAGCGTTAATAGAAGCCGTGAAAGTAGTAGGGGCCGGAGGAGCGTACATTCATCCAAAAGTCACTCATAATCTTATCAACGAATATCGACGCCTTGCTACTGGCGGAGATGGCGGTGAAGAGGAGGGAGAAGTGGGCTTTAAGGAAGTGGAGTACCGGAAGCCCCTTCACATTCTGACACGTCGCGAGTGTGAAGTTCTCCAGCTTATGACTGATGGCTACAGTAACCGGATGATAGGGGAAGCTCTCTACATCAGTGAGAAGACAGTCAAGAACCATGTCAGCAACATATTACAGAAAATGAATGTAAATGACCGGACTCAAGCCGTCGTAGAATCGATCAAAAAAGGCTGGGTAAAAAGTAAGATAAGCATAGAAAAAGTGCAAAGGAACAATCCCTTGCACTTTTTTTGATTTCGTTTTTGGAAAGGGGTGCCATTTTTTGGAGGGGTGCCTGGCACCAAAAAAGGGAGAATGTAAGAAATCCTTTGCTACCAAGGGTTAGAGCTGAAATAAGGTTACAGTCCTGTTACAGCGGGGTAGGGTGCCAGGCACCGTACATGGGGAGTGTAAGAGAAATCCTTTGCTGCCAGGGGATAGGGATGGAGTAGGGTTACAGTCTTGTTACAACGGGAAGCGGTGCCAGGCACCGTAGTGATGTACCGCAGCAGTGCCGTAGTGAGGTGAAGGGGAAAAGCGTTGACGTGCCTTGCTCCGAGGGAATCTTACCTTGCAGAAACGGTCAAGAAAAACTATCATTAAAGAGAGAACAGAAAAGAGAGAACAGAGGTTTTAACGAAAATAAAAGAAAAAGCGGGGATAACCTATGCCGAATATTGCGGTCGTAACAGACAGTACAGCCTATTTAAGCCAGGAAACATTGGATAAATACGGCATTACCGTAGTGCCGCTTAGTGTGGTTTTTGGTGAAGAGGCGTACGAAGAAGAAATCGATATAACGACTGATGAATTTTATAAGAAAATGAGTGAAAGTCAAGAGCTGCCTACGACGTCACAGCCAGTAATGGGGACGTTTTTAGAAACGTTCGAAAAGCTTGGAGAGAACCATGATGCGATCATTTCCATCCATCTTTCCAGCGGGATCAGCGGCACGTATTCCACTGCTGTAACTGTGGGCGAAACGGTTGAAGAAGTGGATGTGCATTGTTTTGATTCAGAGGTTAGCTGTGCCCCACAAGGCTATTATGTTATTGAAGCAGCAAAAATGGCCCAGGATGGGCACTCTGTGGATGACATTATGACTCGGTTATCTGAAATGAGAGAAAGCATGCGTGCTTATTTTGTCGTAGATAACTTAAATCATCTCCACCGTGGAGGCCGATTAAACGGCGCGCAAGCAATTGTTGGAAGTCTTTTGAAAATTAAGCCTGTTCTTCACTTTGAAGATAAGCTGATTGTCCCTTTTGAAAAAGTCAGAACAGCTAAAAAAGCCGTGAACCGAGTATATGAGCTCCTAGATGAAGATGCAGCAAAAGGAGAGCCAATCCGCGCTACAGTGATTCATGCCCAAAGGCCGGAAAAAGCTGAGGAAATCAGAAATCATTTGGACCAAAAGTATGATAACCTTGAAATAGATATCAGTTATTTCGGGCCTGTTATTGGTACCCATCTTGGGGAAGGCAGCATTGGAATCGGCTGGTATAAACAGAAAGACTAATTAACATTTTACCTTCAGAAGCTGTCTGCTTTCCTTCAAAAAGAGGCAGCTTTGTTTTACCCTCAAATCCCCTCACATTAAAACTCTTCAAAAAGGAGGCTTTTTTATTGAAATTTGCCCTCGTTGAATGGCCTGACCCCTTTGGCCGAAATCACCCCTATTTCCTCCCGGAAGCCTGGATACCTTCTTCAGCAGTGTTGAAAAGCGATCCTAAATCCATTAGTTTTTACAGTGAAACTCCTTCTATTGAAATAAACCGTGCTTTTACCCCTCAAAAAGATATTCGGTCTTTGTTAGCCGGCAAAGAACTCCTCCCGGATGAACTTCCTTTCTCATTCCAGATTCTTCGAGACTCTTACTTCAATGGATATATTTATTTTAATAAAGGTATCGAAAAAAGCGCTAAAGGATATTACTGTCATCGCTGTGGCAATCACGGAAAGACAACTACCTTTGCCCAAGTTCCTTGTGCCCGTTGTGAAAGACTTTGTGTTTATTGCAGGAACTGCATCACGATGGGAAGAGTGGCAGAGTGCACTCCTTTGATCGGATGGAAAGGAGCCCCGCCACAGGAAAGCGAAAAGTGTGACTCTCTCTTAGCATGGGAAGGAGAATTTTCAGCAGGACAAAAAATAGCTGTTACGGAGATGGAAAGCAGAATAGGGACAGAGCAGGAGTTGTTACTTTGGGCAGTCTGCGGAGCAGGGAAAACAGAAATTCTGTTTCCGGGTCTAGAGAAGGCTTTGCTGCTTGGGCAGCGTGTACTCCTTGCCACTCCTAGAACAGATGTAGTGTTGGAGCTTCTTCCCCGTATGAAAAAAGCTTTTCCAGACGTTCAGGTAACAGGGCTTTACGGAGGCAGTGAGGACCGTGATGGCTGGGGCCAGCTGGTGATTGCTACAACTCATCAGGTTAGGAGGTTTAAGGATGCCTTTGATCTGGTGATCGTAGATGAAGTGGATGCCTTTCCGTACACATTTGATAAAAGCCTGGCCTTTGGCATTCAGAAAGCGAAGAAGAAGACAGCGGCTCTATTCTATTTAACGGCCACGCCTCTACTGACTTAAAAAAACGAGTCCAGCAGAAGAAATTATACGCTGTCAAGATTCCCCGCCGCTATCATGGTCACCCTCTGCCTGAGCCTCGTTTTGCCTGGACAGGAAACTGGAAGAAGACTTTAGGAAAAAAGAAGCTTCCCCATGCTCTGCGGGAATGGTGCAGGAAGCGTCTGAATTCGGGGACACAGACTTTCGTGTTTGTGCCCACAGTAAAGGTACTACATCAAATAACGCCGCTGCTGCAAAAGATAAACTCCAACATACAAGGGTTCATGCGGAGGATACCGAGCGCCGCGGGAAGGTTCAGGACTTTCGTGAAGGAAAGATCCCCCTGTTAGTGACGACTACGATCCTGGAGAGGGGAGTCACGGTGAAAGGAATAGAGGTAGCGGTGTTAGGAGCGGAAGAGACCATCTTCGATGAAAGTGCCCTCGTGCAAATCGCCGGCCGGGCAGGGAGAAGTGCCGATCATCCAACAGGTGACGTAGTCTATTTTCACTACGGCAAGAGCAATGCCATGCTGGCTGCCCGCCGGCATATCAAACAAATGAACAAAGCGAACATACAGTGACGGTGCCAGGCACCGAAAAAGGGTGGTGGCGGACGAAGCCCGTTGTAACGGGATTCTCTATGACAAATGTTACAGATTAGGTAGGGGTGCCAGGCACCGAAAAAGGGTGGTGGCGGACGAAGTCCGTTGTAACGGTATTTTCTATGACAAATGTTACAGGTTAGGTAGGGGTGCCAGGCACCGAAAAAGGGTGGTGGCGGACGAAGCCCGTCGTAACGGGATTGTCTATGACAAATGTTACAGATTGGATAGGGGTGCCAGGCACCGAAAGGAGTGTTTGCGGCCAAAGCCCGTTGTAACGGGATTGTCTATGACAAATGTTACAGATTGGGTAGGGGTGCCAGGCACCCCCCCCCAGGAGGCACCCTCAAAACCGGCACACTAAAAAAGGAGGAGTAGTATTGTCTGTTCTGACGTATCGAAACCTTGGTGATATGCCTAATTGTTTGTGGTGCGGGGCTCCACATCCCGTCCACGTCACCTGGAGCAATCTATTATATGAGAAAGAAAAGCCCTTGCTATGTGAGGAGTGTTCAAACCAGCTGGAAAAGATGGAAGGGAGGCTATGCCACCTATGTGGCCGCTCCTTGGAAACTCTGGATGAAAAATATATTTCCAATAATGATAGGTGTCACGACTGTACGAGGTGGGAGACCTCAACTCACTGGAGCGGACTCCTCGACAAGAACCGCTCTCTTTATCACTACAATGATTTTCTTCAAGAGATCATCGGGCGCTATAAGTTTCGCGGTGATGCCATCTTAAGCTCCCTTTTCCTAAGGAGACTCAACGACTATTACCACCAGGAATTTTCCGGTTATCATATTGTCCCAATTCCTTTAAGTAAGGAGCGGCTTACAGAAAGAGGCTTCAACCAGGCTGAGCTTCTAGCCACCTCCATAACACCTGATCAACCGCCTCTGCGTTTTCTCCTGCAAAAATCCTTCTTCACGAAGCTCTTTTCCTCACTAAAGGGAAATTCTCAAGTTCTCTATCTTCCTGATCTTCTCACCCGGACCCGCCATGAAACAAAACAGAGCAAGAGGTCAAGAGTAGAACGTATGCCACACCCTCACCAAACAGGATCTTCCCCTTTTGCCATCCTTCATCCTGAATTGTTTTCGATAAAAGATAAACAATTTCTCTTAATTGACGATATATACACTACCGGCAGTACCGTTCGGAAAGCTGCAAAAATCCTCAAAGAGCACGGAGCAGCCTCTGTCTCCTCATTAACCATCGCAAGAGGATAGCGGAGAAATCTTCAGAAACCAAAGAAGAGGGTGATATAATGGCAAGTCTGGAAAATTGCCCAGAGTGCGGAAGTTTATTCGTGAAAAACCTTCGTAGTGTGTGCGATGCCTGTCATCAAGAAGTTGAAAAACAATTTGAGCTTGTATACAGCTATATTAAAAAAAGGGACAACCGGACAGCGACAAGAATAGAAGTCTCTGAAAACACCGGGGTAGCGGAATCACTTATCTCCCGTTTTATAAGAGAAGGACGATTGCATCTTACTCACTTCCCTAACATGACCTATCCGTGTACGTCCTGCGGAGATGAAATTCGAGATGGGAGTCTTTGCCGTTCCTGTAAGGAAAACATCAGACAGGGGCTTGAAGAAGATAGAAAAGACCGGGAACGCAAAGACAGAATAAAAGAAAGAGAAGCAGGAACATACAAAACCTATCATTCTTTCAACGCAAAACAATAGCTTTTATGAGTAGGTAAGAGAATCTGTTTGCCTTATAATTAAAAAAGGACCATCACTCACCACCGTGAAAAAGAATGAGAAAGAGGTGAACCCGATGAATATCAACCCTTTTGGACCCGTTAATCATACAAACCCTTATCAAAAACAAGCGGAAACACATAAATCTGCACAAGCATCTGAAAAAAAACACGACAAGGTTGAAATTTCAGAGGCGGCAAAAGAACTCCAGAAAAAAAGCAGCGTTGAATTGGAGCGTGAAGAAAAAATTCAAGCACTTAAGGAAAAAGTAGAGGCAGGGGAATACCAAGTAGATTCCCATGCTGTCGCGAAAAAATTCTACGAGTACTGGTCGAAATAGAAATGAAATAGGGGCTGTCCTCGAAGCCGGGTTGGCCGAAAGAATCCAAGGAAGCTGAAGCTTTTAATTAAAAGACACATCGTCACTGAGTACGAGCAGGCTGCCCTTGTTTCTGGCCCCCTTCAGCCCCCCTTGATTACATAAAAGAAAAGGAGCTTCTATAACAGTGAAAGAAATCTTTGAGTCACTGGCTGATTTGGTGAAGGTTCACCAGCAGATGAATGATATAGCCATTCAGAAAACAGAAGTTATAAAAGTAAATGATATAAAAGGCTTGCAGACTGTGATTCAGCAAGAGACAAAGCTGTTGAAAGCTCTTCAGCTGGCAGAGGGAAAAAGACAGAAAGCAGTCTCCGCCTTTCTAACGGACCACCCTGACTTTGTTAAAGAGGGTGGAGAAGGCTCAATGAATGACCTTTTTTCTGCCATACCTCAGGATTATCAAAAGCCTCTGCAGACACTTTATGTTGGACTTTTAAAAGAGGTGGACAAACTGTCAGCTCAAAATGAGCTGAACCAGCAAATGATCCGGGATTCTCTTCAATTTGTGAACCTTTCTCTGGACCTTTTACAGCCGGATCAGGAAACGTTCAGCTACCAGAATCCCCATGAGAAGGGACAAGACAGACAGCTGAACTATTCAGCTTTTGACTCCAGGGCTTAACTATGGTCCGGCCGCGTCCCTAAAAAGACAGCCCAGCCAGGAGTTCAAGGAGCCAATTTTTATTTTATATTGAAAAAAATCAATGAAGCAATTAGAACGGAGGAAGCACGGGATGACTTCAACTTTTCATGGGCTCGAAACAGCCAGGCGCGCAATGACGACCCAGCAGACGGCACTTTATACGACAGGCCATAATATAGCAAACGCCAATACACCAGGGTATACACGGCAGCGTGTGAATTTTTCTGCTACGGAGCCAATGCCTCCAGCCTCCTTGAACGCCCCGCGTATCCCAGGTCAGATAGGCACTGGAGTGGAAGCGGGCTCCGTTCAAAGGGTTCAGGAACACTTCCTGAATGTTCAGTACCACGGAGAAAGTGCAAAGGCAGGCTACTGGGATTCGGTCCATACTTCCCTTGAAAAGATGGAAGACATCATGAATGAGCCTACCGAGGACGGCATTAACCAGACCCTGGACCGTTTTTGGAACTCTTTGCAGGACTTAAATGCCAACCCTCAGGATTCCGGTGCCCGTGCTGTTGTAAGGCAAAATGGAATCGCCGTGGCAGAGGTGTTTAACTATACAGCTGATTCCTTACAAGCCATTCAGCGTGACATAAAAGCAGATATCAATACAACAACGAACCAGGTGAATTCCCTGCTGCAGCAAATTAACGAAATTAATAAGCAAGTGTCATCTATGGAGCCCCACGGCTACCTCCCAAATGACTTGTACGATGAAAGGGACCGGCTCATTGATGAGCTGTCTGCCATTGCAAATATTCAAATAGAGAAGGAACCAAGCGGTGGCCAGGCAAAAAGCAGTGCGGAAGGAAGCTTTACCATTTACCTTGCAGACGGGGATGGAAATCAGATCACAAAGCTGATAGATGGTGCAAATCATGACTTCCGCCAGATGGAGATTCAATATGACAGTGAGGACCGGACCGCTCCTGTCTCAGCTATGACGCTGGCATGGGACAACGGGGACTGGGTGGACGGTGAGGCCCTGGATGGCCCCATAAACGATTTGTCCTTTTTGGATTCTCCGGGGAAAATGAAAGGCCTGGTCGCGGCATACGGACACACGGAAAATGGTGAAGTTAGGGGAACATACCCTGATATGCTGACCGAACTCGACCTTATGGTCACTACCTTTGTAGAAGCTTTTAACGAGGTGCATGAGGCAGGCTGGACCCTTAACGACATTAGGAATGAAGAAAAGGGAGAGCCGATCAGCTTTTTCACGTTTGCTGAGCCCACTGCAAACAAAAGTGGCGCATCTCAGCTTTTACAAATTTCAGATGAAATTAAAAACAGCCTGAATCATATCGCTGCGGCTGCACCAACTGGAAATCCAGCGATCGCTTTTGCCGGAGACGGATCCAACGCCTTGGCTCTTGCAAATGTAAAAGACTTGCCTCTTGATTTTGGCGGCAACGACACAAACGTGCAAAGCTTTTACCAAAGTATCATCGGAGATATGGCTGTTGCCACAAACGAAGCCAACCGGATGAAAAATAACTCGGCAGCTCTTCGGGACAACATTGATCACCGCCGTCAATCTGTAAGCAGTGTCTCCCTAGATGAAGAAATGACCAACATGATTCAATTTCAGCACGCATACAATGCCGCTGCCCGAAACATCACCACGATCGATGAAATGCTGGACAGAATTATTAACGGCATGGGCATCGTAGGGCGGTAAATTACAAGATATCATAAACGTGAAAACGATAATTGGGTCATTTTGAGCAATAATTGGGTCAAAATGCAGATAATTGGGTCGTTTTGAACAATAATTGGGTCAAAAACGCACATAATTGGGTCAAAACCCAAATTATTGGGTCAAAGCAGCAATTATTTCAATCAACTCAAAACAGGGCCAGCTCCGGATCAAACAGCTTACCTATACTTCTGAAAAAACAAAGGCAGGTGAAATAGTATGCGTGTTACTCAGTCCATGCTTGCTCATAACTCGCTGGGCCACATCCATAAAGGCTACAACAACCTTGGTAACATCATGGACCAGCTTTCCACTGGAAAAAAGATTACAAGGGCTTCCCAGGATCCGGTTGTTGCGATGAACGGTATGCGGTACCGGACTCAGGTCACTGAGGTGGAGCAGTTCAAGCGCAATTTAAGTGAAGTCTACAACTGGATGGAGTCAGCGGACTCAGCGCTTGATACGTCCACCCAGGCGATGCATAGAATACGTGAGCTTGCTATCCAGGCTTCAAACGATACATACGAATCAGGCCAGCGGCTAACATGGCCAGTGAAATCGAGCAGCTGCTTGAGCATTTGGCATCCATTGCCAATACGAAAACAAATAACAAATATATTTTAACGGAACCAATACGACAAACCCACCGGTAGATATGGACCTGATGAACCTGGAACCGGGCGTACTGTCTGCGCCGGGAGCTAATCAGGATCTCTATGAAATTTCCTATAACGGTGAAATCTATCGCTATGACCCAGAAGCGGGAGAGCCTCTGCACTATGTAAATATCAACGAGGACGAAGACGACTATATTGTCCTGGAAGATGAGAGTTTCACGTACCATTTTCAAGGGCCTGTCATGAATGAGCAGGGGATCGTGCAGCCGGGAGAAACGGAAGAGCAGACGCAGAATTTGCGTGCAGAAGACTTCATTGTTTCCCAGCGGAACGCTGTATCAACAAATACCCAGAACGTGGACATTGAGCTCATGAAAGGCATCAATATTCCGGTCAACTCAACTCCCCAGGAAGTCTTTTCAAATGCTCTATTCGGTGACATTAAGCACCTGACTCGGGTTTTAGAAGATCCGAGCGTGAAAGGGTCTGACATCTCAAGTCTTATTGGCAGCCTGGATAAGCACATTGACAATATGGTAAACGAACGGGCGGAACTGGGAGCCCGCATTAATAGAGTGGAAATGATGGATACGAGGCTTAATGAACAAGAAGTTATAGCAAAGAGAATCCTGTCAGATAATGAAGATGCTGATTTGGAAAAAGTAATCATAGATTTACAGATGCAGGAAAATGTTCACAGAGCTGCGATGGCAGCGGGAGCAAGAATTATGCAGCCTACGTTAATGGACTTTTTACGATAGGACAATCAGTGCATGAAAAGGGAGAATGTGATGGAGATGCCAGTAATTCATATCACCCAGATCCCAGGGGAAACAGGTCGGAGCAGCCACAGACCGCATCTACAGATTCACACTCCTTTCCCAAACATGCACATTGAGCAGGAGCACCATGACCTTGTCCACATATCCACTACAGCTTCAAAGCTGTTCATCGACCAAAGTGAGGCTTTCGCCGATGCCGGCTTGAAAACACCCTTGCGTGCTGCCAATGAACATATCCAAAAAGCCTCTCAGCAGACTGCAGAATACATTGCTCTAAAAAATGCCGAAGGGGAACAGCTGAAAAAAATTGAACATGGCACCGGCGCCATACAAAGAATTGCAAGGGAAAGAACCCAGCCAGAGCAAAGTGAACTTCACTTAGAATACATGCCGAAACATGCGTTTCGCGTTTCTTTTGATTTTCAGCCATTCACGGTAAGCATCCAGGCAAATCCAAAGGAAACGACTGTTCATGTGGAAAAACGGGAACCGGAAATAAAGGTGGATCGCTGGGAAACGCAAGCTTATATGAAACAAAAGCCTTCTCTTTCCTTTCAGGTGGTTGGCAGTCACGTGAATCGCACCATGTAATAAGCCATAGAAAGGTGGACCAACATGAACATACAGTCGAAATATGTAGGGGAGATAGACATCGAGGAGCAGGACATTTTTTCTTTTGAAAAAGGATTGCCGGCATTTGAATCAGAAACACAGTTTGTTCTTCTTCCCTTCGGTCAGGACCAGGTGTTTCAAATTCTGCAATCTGTTAAAAGTCCGGAAGTTGCATTTGTGGTTGCGAGCCCATTTTCTTTGTTTCAAGATTATCAGGTGAAGCTCCCTGAAAGCCTGCAAGAACAACTTATGATTCAAAAAGAAGATGACGTGGCAATCTTTACGATTCTTACATTAAAGGAACCCTTTAAAGACACAACGGCAAATCTTCAAGCACCAGTCATATTTAATGTGAAAGAGAAGAAGGGAAAACAGCTTCTCTTAAACGACAGCCTTATGAGAGAAAGCATCGAATTTTTCCAAAGGAATTAGCTGAGGAGGGACAAAGGTAATGTTGGTGCTTACCCGGAAACCCAACCAGTCGATTCAAATTGGAGAAGACATTGAGATCAAAGTAGTAGCCGTTGATGGAGACCAGGTCAAACTAGGAATTGACGCGCCGAAGCATATTGATATTCACCGGAAAGAAATCTTTTTGGCGATTGAAGAAGAAAACAACGAAGCTGCCTCCTCGGATCTTTCATTGTTAGAAAAACTATCACAACAATTGAAAAAGTAGGAATCTAGAATTTGCTAGATTTCTACTTTTTTCGTTCTTAAGTTCTAGGTAAAGACTAGCGATATTTTTGTAAATTCGACTTTTTTTTGAAAAAAAATGAAAAAATAATACAATACTATTTCATTTTGTTAACATTTATGGGACAGACGCACCTTGTATAAATCGCGCAAGAAAGGTAATATTTACATTCATAAAGATGAATAAGAAGAGTGTTGCTTTCACAATACGTAGACAAAATTCAGGGGATATTGTAGAAAATTGCGGGATACACGTGAGTCTGTTGCCAAGGGAAAAGAAACAACGATGAGGATAGAACGTCAAGAGGGGGATACAGAAGTGAGAGGAATGCACGGTTCTGCAATACATGGGGGGAAGGCACCCACAGTTTTATTTAATTCCTGCAAAGCGTTTGAAATAGAAACTATTGAAGAGCAGATAGAGGGCACCATTTACAAGTGCCAGGGGGAAGAGCTTTCTACATACTTGCAATCGGGTTTGAACAAAAACTGCCTGTATTATATTGAAGTCGATCCTGAAGAGATCATAGAAAAAATTAAAGAAATAACAGATCAGGAGATTCTTTGCAGGCTTGGTGTTAATTTAGGTGAAGAACATGAGGGGAAAACAAACCATTTATTGAAACATCAGGTTTCACTACTATTGTGCGGAGATAGAGAACCCAAAGAATGGGTTGTACATTACCTACGAGCAATGGAATTTATGGTCTATATTGATCCAGTTTTCCAGCCGCGCTTTGTTAATGCCTATCGTTCACTATATAGGATAGAAACGGAATCAGAAAACAAGCGGCTTGAGCTGATCTATGAAAAAGCAATGGAGAATTTATCAGAAGCCGAATGCCGGATCTTAGAGAAAATCTTAGAAGGCAAAAGCAACCGCAAAATCGCAGAGGAATGCTACTTGGCGGTTGCAACGGTAAATAACCACGTCAGCCATTTAACGAAGAAGATGGCTGCGAATGACCGCACTCATACGATAAAACGGGCAATTGAAAGCGGCTGGGTAAAAACATCCTAAATAAATAAGTATTACAAAGAGATAGAATAATAGTTTGAGAATAAAAGTTTTGGGTTAGCGATTCGCTTTATAGGCCTCCATCTTGTCGTATTTCCACCGGTTAACCATTTTGTGAGAGCCATTAAAAAATTTAATAAAGTAAATGCCGTCGTCTGTTTTGTATAGCTTTACCCCGAGAAACTGCAAAGGGGTCCAAACTTTTCTCATGTTAAAATAAGGCAAGTGATTGTCCTCCTTTACTATTTTAATAGGTTAAATAATAAAAAAAAGTCATGTTTCAAACAATGAAAATAAGGGAATAGAAAGAGTTTAATCTTTGATTAAGAACTTATTAATATTTTATAACGAATGACGTTCGTAATCAAGAACTTTTTGGTAATTTAATACCAGAAAGTTCTTTATAGAGCAAAAAACAGAGAACGGTAGGGGTTTCGCTCTCTGTTTTGTACTATATAAAATTATTTTTATGAAAAAGTTCTCTTTAGTGAACAAAAATTCCGTCCATTGAATGCTGGCCCATGTACTTATGTAGTCTCTAAGGAAGTGCAGGAACAAAAAACAAAATTAACTGGCATCATTCTTTGGATTGAATTCTACAATACACGAGTGAGTCCTCTGCATCTGCTGTTTAATAGAATACTTACTCGCCCTTACCGTAAGCTTCTGTTGATCGGAAAAAGTGAGAACAGTCTTTCCTTTGCCTTTTGAAGGAGTTGCATGCTCAAATCCGATTAAGTGATGAATGAACACCCATTCATTATCAGTCGCCAAATAAGACATTACGGGAAAGGCATAAATCATGTGATCCAAATTTACAGGAACAGGCCGTTTCTTCTGGATATTCGTTCGTTCTCTCACTGCCTTATTTCTTCCTTCAAGAGAAGCCCCGCCAGCAATGCAGGCGTCGTCTAGGATCTTAAGAGGAGTTTTCTTCGCAAGAATTGGTTTCTTTCCTTTCTCATAAATTAACGTCTTCGCTTCTCCTTTAAAATAGGGTACCAAAGCCAGAGTGTCCTTGTTTACAATATAATTCTCCACAACATCTTGTTCCATTTCTCGTCCTCCTCTAATTTATAATTATGTGAATATTAACTTTATATTTTTATTATACTCATGAAATTCCAAATATCTACTATTTGTCAGGGAATCTGACATAGTATTTTAGTTTTGGTTACATATACCTAATTATAGGTGCGACAGAAAAGAAAATTAGAAAAATAGTAAACAGTTTGCTCCATCCTCCGATATTACTTATGTAGGTGATAGCAGCGAGCCCTGGCGGCCGACAGGGTGCTGCTGATCACTAAATAAACAGAATCCAGCCACAAGGACGTGGACGGACAACAATCAAGGAGGATTTTTAGATGATTATCAACAATAATATTCCAGCGTTGAACACACACCGTCAAATGGGTGTTAACCAAAATGCAATGCAAAACTCAATGGAGAAGCTATCTTCTGGTCTTCGTATCAACCGTGCAGGTGACGATGCAGCAGGTCTAGCAATCTCTGAAAAAATGCGCGCACAAATCAACGGTTTAGACCAAGCTAGCCGTAACGCACAAGATGGTATTTCCATGATTCAAACTGCAGAAGGTGCACTTGATGAAACTCACAGCATTCTTCAACGTATGCGAGAATTGGCTGTACAATCATCGAACGATACAAACACAAACGAAGATCGTGCTGAACTTCAAAAAGAAATGAATCAATTAATTGATGAAATAGACAGAATATCTGAAAATACAGAATTTAATACAAAGAATTTACTAGGCGAACGTACGGCTGATGGTACAGATTTTACTGGCGATCCTCAAGAATTCACTTTTCATATAGGTGCAAATACTGGACAAGATATAACTTTATCTATTAACTCTATGAATGCAGCGAGTCTAGGACATGATATTGAAGGTGACGATGAGGCATTGGTATCTGAATTAGCAGTTGACTTTGACACCATTGATTTAGACGACTTAGATGAAGATGATGGAATCCTAACACAAGCTGGAGCTGACGCTGCTATAACTACAATTAATAGCGCTATTGAACTAGTGTCAGCAGAAAGATCCAATTTAGGTGCTGTTCAGAACCGTCTAGAACATACGATATCTAATCTAGATAATGCTTCAGAAAATTTATCAGCTGCAGAATCTCGTATCCGTGATGTTGATATGGCTGCTGAAATGATGGAAATGACTCGTGCAAATATCCTTTCTCAAGCTTCTCAATCTATGTTAGCTCAAGCAAATCAACAGCCACAATCTGTATTACAACTTTTAGGATAATTTAATTTTAGACTTTTACTATTATATTCACATGGAAGTGAATAACGGAAATCTCAAGGAGGAAATAAATTATGATAATTAATAATAATATTCCAGCATTAAATACACACCGTCAGATGGCGTCAACCAAAATGCTATGCAAAATTCTATGGAGAAACTATCTTCCGGCCTTCGTATTAATCGTGCAGGTGACGATGCAGCAGGTCTTGCCATATCTGAAAAAATGCGTGCACAAATCAACGGTTTAGATCAAGCTAGCCGAAATGCACAAGATGGTATTTCTTTAATTCAAACAGCTGAAGGCGCACTAAATGAAACACATGACATCCTTCAACGTATGCGTGAATTAGCAGTTCAGTCAGCAAATGACACCAATACACAAGAAGATCGCGAGGAACTTCAAAAAAGAAGTTGACCAATTAGCAAAAGAAATTAACCGTATTTCTGAGAATACAGAATTTAATACTAAGAAACTTATCAACGGTGATGTTGATGGTGATGGAAATGCTGGATTGGTTTTCCATATAGGAGCTAACGAAGATCAAAGTATTACTTTAGAAATTGAAGATATGAGTGCTGATGCTTTAGGTGTTACAAGAGATGCCGCCGTCACTGGTGAAGATGCATTAGGAATTGATATCTCAACAACACAAGGTGCAGCTAATACTGCAATCGATACAATTAATCAGGCAATTGAAGATGTGTCTGCTGAACGATCTAACCTTGGTGCTGTACAAAACCGTTTAGAACACACTATCTCTAACTTAGACAACGCTTCTGAGAACCTATCAGCTGCAGAATCTCGTATTCGTGACGTTGATATGGCGGCAGAGATGATGGAAATGACCCGTGCAAACATCCTTTCTCAAGCTTCTCAGTCAATGTTAGCTCAAGCTAACCAACAACCACAATCAGTACTACAATTACTAGGATAATTTTATTATCAAGAGAAGGAGGCTCTAGCTTAAGTTGGAGTCTCTTTTATGTTCTTATATGAATTTATTAAATTTTACCCTGGAACGAATTTACAATATATTTTAAAAGGCAGGCCGCTAGCGCTTAGCTTTTTAACCTAAAGCGTTCTAATCGAAATTAGTAAATTTCCTTAAATTATATGCTTAAACTATATTAGTTAAAAATACCTGATAAAATGCCGATACATAGGAAGAACCTAAAAATATAGAGGGGTTACCTTCTTCCAGTTAAATATTATTTTGAATAAGAAAAAAGGAGTTTATCATGTCGGTCATTGCTAGTAATATTGCTGCATTGAATTCTTTAAATAGATATCAAGATAACCAAGGAAGTGTAGCGAAAGCTCATGAGCGTCTTTCGTCTGGATTAAAAATAAACCGAGCAGCAGACGATGCTGCAGGATTAGCAATATCAGAGAAAATGCGTGGTCAAATACGAGGGTTAACGCAAGCTCAAAGAAATGTCCAGGACGGTATTTCTTTAACTCAAACAGCAGACAGTGGTCTTGAAGAAATTCAAAGTATGGTGCATCGACAACGTGAGTTAACGGTGCAAGCTGCGAATGATACGTTGACAGCAGAAGATCGTGAAAAAATCCAAGAAGAAATAGATGAGCTTAAGCATGGGATTAACGATATTGCAAACAATACTCATTTTAACGAAATTAACTTATTAAATAGAACAAGTGACGGTCAAACCGTCACAAGAACAGTCGAAGAGGAAGTTACGAGGACAGAAACTAGTGTAATTGACTTTGTTAGTTGTTATAGCAATAGTTATATAGTAAAAAGCCCTGGTAATGATTTATATGGTTATAACTTTGATTATGAGCAAAGTCAGGATTTGAACAGCCCATTAGCCGCAGAGATTAACACATCGACAAATAGAGTAACCATAACGTGGGGAGCTAATAATGAGCCTTCTAGCATAACAGATATTAATGACGTGATTACTGAAGCAGTTAGAGGAGCAAACATAGATACTGAGGTAATCTATGAAACAAGGTCAGGCAACAGTTTTTCTTTTACGACCTTTCTTAGTGAACAAGGACAATTTGCAGCCCTACATGATCGTGGGATCACTGAAGAATATACACGAGAAATAACAGAAACGGTAACAAGTGAGATTGAAGAAATTGTCGAAGGGCATAATGTTATTTTACAAGTAGGTCCCAACTCGCAAAATCATTTTAAGGTAGAATTAACGGATGCAAGAACTGGTTCATTAGGAATTGATGAGATTGAAGTTGATCCTTTTGAAAGAGCAATGGAAGCAATTGAAAAGTTAGATGAGGGGCTAAAAAAAGTTTCTTCTGAACGAGGGAAATATGGAGCTTACCAAAATGCCCTACAACATATCCATTATAATCTTTCAAACAGTGAGGAAAACCTATCAGCTGCAGAATCCCGTATCCGTGATGTAGACATGGCTCGTGAAATGATGGAAATGACGCGTGCAAACATCCTTTCTCAAGCATCTCAATCTATGCTTGCTCAAGCGAATCAGCAGCCACAATCGGTACTCCAATTACTAGGATAATATCCTCTGTAAAAGCGACTCCAGTTTTCAAGCTGGGGTCTTTTTTCTGCCATTTATTCCAATCGGTACCCACTGCTTTAAAGGTGGTGATATCATTCATGTTTCCAAAAGAGTAGATCCAATCAGTGAGATCGGTGACTCCAACCGGATAAGTCTATATAACTAGTAAAATATAACTACATACTGTATTATTATAAATAACAGTTGTTGCTTTTTTTGAAGGGGGAGGAATAAATGGGTGTGTTCAGGTCTGTTGGAAAAGGAATCGGCATGGTTGGCGGTGGAGTGATTGGCGGAGCGGTCAAAATTGCCGGGAAGGGTGTTGGAACGAAATTCCCAAAGACCGGGGAATGGATGGGTGAGGTTGGAAATGGCGTCTATACAGCATCCAAAACGATCATGGACAATACCGGACAATTTGTAGACGGGGTTGCCCGGGGCGGATACGGGATTGTGAAAGGGGATGCGTATCACAAAGAGGAAGCATGGTCCGATGTGAAAGATTCCACCGGGCGTACAGTAAAAGGAATCGGAAAGACGGTTAAATATACAGCAGATGGGGCAAAAGGCGCCTATACTGGATACCGTGATGGTGACAAAGAGCAGGCTCTGGAAGGGCTGAAACAGGTTGGTACGGTCGCGGCTGTTTCAACGATGGCTTTTGGCGTGATTGATGTGCTGGATATTGGTGAGGCAGATGCAGCTGCAATGGTTGAGATTGACACCCAGAACTCTCACTTGGAGGGCAAGGTTCATGAAGTGACGGGTGTTCCCTTTGAGCGCAGTGTCATTGATCTTGGGAATGGAGAAACGGGCACCGGAGTGTATCCAGTGTTTGACTATGACTATGCAGCTACGATTCCAGTAGATCAGTATACAGAAAGTAATGGGTACATATTTCAATTTCTAATGAACAGCTTTACAACGATATTATGGCGAATCCTCAGCTCGCAGAGGATATTGGTTTGACAGCGGAGGAGGTAGATCGTCTGGGCCAGGGGGAGACGCCTGAAGGATATGTGTGGCATCACCATGAACAGCCTGGAAGAATGGAAATGATGGACCGTGAAATCCACGATACCACCGGTCACTCAGGAGGATCGAGCCTGTGGGGACCAGACAGTGAAGGCTCTCCGTTTCACCATGCTGAATAACCTTTACTTAGCCGCATTTTCAGCTCATACCACATAAAATTGCTATCCACTAAGCTAACCACTACACTAGGAGGGGTTAGCTTATTTTTATGGACACACTACATAGCAGAAGGAGGAGGTCATCGGATGTGGGAGTTACTGTTGTTAATGTTAGAGCGGCTCGGGATTATTGTAACTCTTGCTTTCATTATGACGAGGCTTCCTTTCTTTCGGCAGCTGCTGGATCAGCGGCAGTTGACAACCGTTCAGGCGTTTAGTATCACGGTGATCTTTGGCTTGTTTGGCATCGTGGGAACCTACACAGGCTTGACTTTCTCTCCGGAAGAGGGAGTGTTTTCGAGCTGGGCTGTTTCTGTGGGCGAGGATGAGGCGATTGCAACTCAAGAGTGATTGGCGTTGTAGCGGCCGGTCTTCTTGGCGGGGTAAAAGTAGGGCTTGGCGCTGGTTTGATCGCGGGGCTTCACCGCTACTCGTTAGGCGGCTTTACGGATTTTGCCTGCGGGCTTTCCTCGGTCATTGCCGGTCTTCTCGCCGGACTGATTCATTCTAAGCTCAAAAAGCAGCGAATTATTTCTGTGCCGGTTGCTCTTTTTGCCGGGGCGGCGGCTGAGGCCATTCAGATGGCTGTGATCTTAGGGGTGGCACGGCCCTTTGATCTGGCGTTAGCGTTAGTGCAGGATATTGGTGTGCCGATGATTGTGGCCAATGGGGCCGGAACGGCTATTTTTATTTTGATCATTCAAAACGTCATTAATGAAGAAGAGAGAATGGGGGCTCTTCAATCGCAGAAGGCGCTAAGAATTGCTGACCGGACGATTAATGATCTCCGCCAGGGTTAACACCAGATTCAGCCAAGTCTGCCTGCGATATTTTATTAAAAGAAGTAGAAGTGAGCGGGGTTGCCATCACCAATAAAGAAAGCATTTTGGCACATAGCGGCTTGGGGGCTGACCACCACGCAGGGAGCAGCCCTATTAAAACAAAGGCAACCCAAGAGGTGATTCAGTCAGGAAAAATGAAGATAGCAAAGGATGGAGAAATTGAATGCCGCGTTAAGGACTGTCCTATCAAAGCGGCCATTATTGCACCTCTTAAGCAAAAAGGAGAAACGATCGGGACGTTAAAGTTTTATTTTGAATCCGAAAAAGAAGTGACACCGTTAAACGTGGAACTCATGAGCGGCCTTTCTCTTCTTCTCAGCAGCCAGCTTGAGCTTGCTGAAGTGGAACATCAGCAGAAATTGGCCAGGGAGGCTGAAATTAAAGCGCTGCAGGCGCAGGTGAATCCTCATTTTTTGTTTAACGCCCTTAATACGATTGTCTCTCTCATTCGGACCGATCCTGCAAAAGCAAGGAAGCTGCTGCTGGCTTTATCCAATTTTTTCAGAAAAATTTGTCAGCTTCTGAGAAAAGCCTCACGACGTTAGAGGAAGAGCTCAATCAGGTGAAGTCTTATTTAGCGATTGAAGAGGCTCGTTTTTTTGATAAGCTCGAAGTGATTTATGAGGTGGATGACACTCTTCTTTATAAGGAAGTGCCCCCAATGACGCTCCAGCCTCTTATTGAAAATGCCCTTAAACATGGGCTTAGGGATAAATACAAAGACCGGAGGCTGAGGGTTTCCATTCAAAAGGAAGACGGCAGGGCAAGGGTCGCCGTTACTGATAACGGAGCGGGCATGACAAAAGAACGTCTTTCTCAATTAAAAGAGCAATCGGTGGAGTCAAAAGAGGGAGCAGGTATTGGTGTATATAATGTCAACCGGAGGCTGGAAATGACCTTTGGAGAAGAGTCGGCTCTTCACATCGAGAGCACTATAGGAGAAGGGACCGTGTGTTCTTTTATATACGTGCGTAAGGAGAAACGATCATGGAAAGGAGAGGCCATTTATGAAAACAGGACGTATTCGTGTCATTGTCGTAGAGACGAACCACACAGCAGAAGTGAGCTGATCTATTTACTGGAAGAACACAGCCAGATTGAGGTGGCAGGAGAAGCCGATTCTGGACAGAAGGGGCTGGAGCTTGTCCTTCAAAAAGAGCCGGATGTGATCTTTTTGGATATAGAAATGAGTCAGATGAATGGCATGGAGGTAGCGGAGCATTTGAAGAAAGTAAAGAAGAGGCCTCTCCTTATTTTTGCGACAGCTTATCCTGATTATGCTGCCAAAGCATTTAGAATGGAGGCAACGGACTATTTACTTAAACCCTTTGATGAAGAACAGCTGGAAGAAACAATCAAAAGAATCGAAAAGATCCTTCTTTCTGACACGATGCCAGAAAACGCAAGGAAAAAAGGGAAGCTTGCCGTGGAAGGGCAAAATCGAATCGTTTACTTAGCCCCTGACACCATTGACTATTTGTACCGGGAAGGAAGAGAAACCCTTATTCACAGCCAGGGGCAGAAGTATTCAACGAAAGCTACATTAAAAGAGGTAAGTGAGAAGCTGCAGGGCTGGCCTTTTTTTCGTATACATAAAAGCTATATCGTGAACCTGCAAGCTGTAGAGGAATTGATCCCGTGGGTAAATGGCGCCTATCAGCTTAAAATAAAAGGATACCAGGAAGAGCTTCCGGTAAGCAGGAATTTTGTAAAAGCATTACGGGAGGAGCTTGAGCTGTAATCCTTGCATGTAGGTGACGATGGATGACATGTTACCATCAGTTTTCGACATGATAGCCGATTTTTCACAAAAAAGTAACAAATTCATCTATAATGAAACTATGAAAGCGCATACAAACAAGTATACATCATAGATGAGGTGAGACCAGTGATTACTTTTTTGATCTCTATTGTTATTTTAATTATCGGTTATTTCACGTATGGTAAATTTGTAGAAAAGGTCTTTGGTGTTAAAGATAAACGGATGACTCCGGCGTATTCAGTGAATGACGGAGTGGACTATGTGCCAATGTCCACAAAGAAAAACTCTATGATCCAGCTCTTAAATATCGCTGGGGTGGGTCCGATTTTTGGCCCGATTATGGGTGCACTGTACGGCCCGGTTGCTTTTCTCTGGATTGTACTAGGTGCCATCTTTGCCGGTGCTGTTCATGATTACCTGACAGGGATGATTTCCATTCGTAACAGAGGAGCTCATTTGCCTGAGCTGGCAGGTAAGTTTCTTGGTACGATTATGAAGCATGTTGTAAACGTTTTCGCCATCCTTCTTCTCGTTCTTGTGGGAACCGTGTTTGTTTCCGCACCGGCTGATCTTCTTAGCGGCCTGACGCCAATGTGGGCAACAACTGGTTTATTTATAGCTTTGATCTTTATTTATTATATTTTTGCAACGATGCTTCCAATTGATAAAATCATTGGACGAGTGTACCCGTACTTTGGCGCGCTCCTTGTCATCAGTGCCGTTGGAATTGGTGCAGGGCTAGTGATAACAGGTGCCCCGATTCCTGAATTAAGTTTTACCAATATGCATCCTGACAATCTACCAATCTTTCCACTGTTGTTCTTAACGATTTCCTGTGGAGCATTATCCGGGTTTCATGCAACACAGTCACCGATCATTTCCCGGACGACGCAAAAGGAAAAACAGGGACGAAAGATCTTTTATGGAATGATGATTACTGAAGCGATTATTGCGATGATCTGGGCAGCAGCAGCGATGAGCCTGTTCTACGGACAAGATCTGAATGAACTTCTTGCAGCAGGCGGTCCGGCTCTTGTGGTAAGTGAAGTGGCCATTACAATGCTTGGTGCAATCGGCGGTACGTTGGCTGTTCTTGGTGTTATTGTTCTTCCGATTACATCTGGTGATACAGCGTTCCGTAGTGCTCGTATGATTATTGCTGACTATATCAAGGTTGGACAAAAGAAAATCATCAAGCGTCTCATGATTGCCTTGCCGTTGTTTGTCATTTCTGTGGCGTTAACCTTTATTGATTTCCAATTGCTGTGGCGTTACTTCTCCTGGGCAAACCAGTCCACGGCGATGATCGCTCTTTGGGTAGGGGCTATGTACCTGCTCTTACAGCGGAAAAACCACTGGATAGCAAGTATTCCGGCAGTCTTTATGACAATGGTAACCTTCACGTATATCCTGAATGCTGAAATTGGCTTTGGTCTTCCGATGAATTCCGCTTATATCGGAGCAGCCATAGGAACGGCGGTTGTGATTGCCTTGTTTACTCGCCGGGCAAAGAGAGAACTGAATGCCGGCCGAATTGATGTGGACGAGGTAGAACAAGATCATAAGGCAGCGTAAATGATGAATCGAAAGCAGACCTGGCTTCTAAAAAGTCAGGTCTTTTCTTATTTTTATTTTACAAAGGTATGGTTCAAATGGATGCCGGCGCCGCTCCATTGCCAGCATTCCGACCCTTCCGTAGTGGTAATGGAGTTGCCTTCTTTTACAAACGACATTTGGCATCCAATCTCATCCGCGCTTTGAAGTGCTGCGCTGCCGTCTTTTACCGCATAGCCTTCCACTGAGCCTGCATGGGTGTTAGACACATGGAGGTCAAAGGAAAAGCCTGTGTCGTCCTCATTGTAAATAGTAAGAGATCCGCCGATGTCAGAGCTTCCATCAACAAGCCATTCTCCTTCCCAGGAAGCAGCAGGCTCTTGTTCTGCTGGGACTTCTTCTTCAGAGGCTTCCTCTGTTGGTACCTCTGCTGCTTGTTCTTCTTCTGAAGTTGGAAGGGTGCCCCTTTGTTCAAATGGGAGTTCTTCAGGCATGAGAACGTGGCTGAATTCAGTGAATTCTTTGGCCCATTCTTCAATTGTTTCTGGTACCATAATTTCATTATTGGAGTAATATTTCACTTTTTCCTCATCAATAATCGCTGCCCACAAGGCATCTCCGTGGCCATGCATCAGGATCCCTTCCATCATGCCAGGCAGGCCTTGAACCTTCGCAGAGTAAGCCTCTCCCTCGAATGAATCAATGATCTCCTCTTCTTGGATCAGGTGAAAGGTAGATAAAAATAATTCATAATCGTCACCGACCATGGCTTTAAAAAGGTCTTCCTGTTCGTCTGTGAGCAGCCCAAGGGAGGAGAGCGTATCAGGCTCGATTTCTGCTGCATGACCTTCCCCGTAAAACACTCCGTCGAATGTCACCCCGTTTCCGGAGTAGTATTTGCAATCATCACTCGATGAGACGAGAATGTTGGAATCTTTCCACTCAAAGGTTAAGGAACAGCTGTCAGGTCCTTGATATGTAGCCTGAAAGTCTTCATTCATCTTTGCATTTCCGGAAAGGTGGCCTACATTTGCTCCCTCTGAGACGTTAATCTCAAAAGAAAAAGCGTGGTCACCGCTATCCTGAATATCTAAAAGACCACCACTTGTATGGCTGATTCTTTCATATGTACCGTCCTGGAAGACCTGTTGTCTCTTATCTTCATCCTCTGTTAGTTGTTGATTATTCTCCTGTGACTCTGGTGAATTGCCGGCTTGCGATGCTTCTTCACTTTCTGTATTGCTTTCTATCTCTTCATTTTGCTCGGTTTCTGTCTCCTCATGGCTGCCCGTGTTTTCCTCTTGCGCCGTTGTATCTTCTGCCGTTGCCCCAGATTCAGAAGCTGAAGGTTGCGTACCACACGCAGACAAAGCAAATAGTAAATATACATACATCATCCAATACCTTTTCATCTGACCCCTCCTTTTATGACTTATGTACTAGGTAAATTATACAAAAAAGAAAGGTGGATGCAAATAATTACACCTATGTACCTATAAAAGAATTCTGTAGCTATAAATATTCGTGTACTCTATTAACAATAATCAAAACGAAACGATATTATTTATATTGGCAGGATTTGGTTCGTTGTGCCTACTTCCATAAATATGAGTAAAGAAGGGTGAACAGTGGTGAAAAGTTTTATTGATAAACTAAAGCTTGGAACGAAACTTAATGTATTAATTGTTGCGATTTTGCTTTGTTTTTCTACGGTGATCGGATTTGTTGTGCAAGGTCAAATTACAAACGGAATTGAAAGAACAGCTGTGGAAAAGGCCCAGTCAGATCTTGCTTTGGGATACAGCTATATTGACGCCCAGTACCGGGTCCGTGGCAGGTTGAGGATGGCGTCCTCTTTAAAGGTGACGTTGAAATTTCCAATAATTTCGACCTGGTTGACGAAGTTGGGGAAATGACAGATGGTACGGTGACAATTTTCCTGGAAGACACACGTGTAACGACGAATGTAATAAATAACGGTGAAAGAGCGGTGGGGACCCAGGCTTCCCAGGAAGTTGCACACACAGTACTGGAAGAAGGAAGCGTATATACAGGTCCAGCTGATGTTGCGGGAGTTACCTATCAAACGGCCTATCAGCACTATACGATGCAGAAGGGGAAACCATCGGAATGTGGTATGTCGGAGCATCACAGGAAATATTAGATGAAATTATCGGCCAATCTACCATTGTATTTTTACTTGTCTTAGTAGCAGGAACTCTTGTTTCAGCAGGGGCTGTGCTTTTATTTTCGAGACGTATTACGAAACGGTTATCAGGGGTTTCCGAAGCTCTTGCCTCTGCCGGAGAGGGCGATTTCACGACTGCGTTGTCGGACACTTCGAAAGATGAAATTGGTTCGTTAGCCCGAAGCTACAACACTATGAAAGAAAGTCTTCGTCAACTCGTCTCTCAGGTTACAGAAAGTTCACAGCAGGTGGCAGCTTCTTCTGAGCAATTAAGTGCCAGCGCCCAGGAAACCAATGCTGCCACGGAAGAAATCTCAAGTTCCATTCAAGAAATGGCAGCGGGGGCAGAAGAACAGCTGGCCAGTGCGAATTCAACAAATGATGTCGTGATGGAAATTTCAACAGGCATGAAGCAAATTGCAGGCAATATCCAGGAGATCAATGACTCCTCCCAGCAGGCTTCTTCGAAAGCAGAGCACGGAAGAGAAGTCATAGAACAATCTGTAAGCCAAATGAAATTCATTTTGAAAAGACAAATGATACCTCCTCAATGATTGATCAGTTAGGTGAAAAATCTAAGAAAATCGGCGATATCGTTTCTCTTATTACTGCTATCTCTGACCAGACAAACCTTTTAGCTCTTAACGCAGCGATTGAAGCAGCAAGAGCTGGAGAGCATGGAAAGGGGTTTGCAGTAGTAGCTGAAGAGGTGAGGAAGCTTGCAGAACAGTCAGGTGAATCGTCAAAACAAATTAGTGAAATGATTCAGGAGATCCAAAAGGATATACAAAAGTCTGTAGAGTCTATGTCCGAAGGCAAACAGGCCGTTAATGAAGGCTCTGATCATGTGAACCGGGCAGGCAGTTCTTTTAAAGACATTTCAGAAGCGATCCAATTTGTCAGTACACAAATGGAGGAAGTATCGGCAGCTGTTCAGCAAATATCCGCGAGCACAGAAACCATGTCCTCATCGGTACAGGAAACGGCCAAGGTGGCTGAGGATTCATCTGGTTATACGCAGGAGGTGGCAGCCTCAGCGGAAGAGCAGAATGCATCCATGCAGGAAATTACCACTGCTGCCACAACACTTGCAGAAATGGCTGAGGAGCTTCAGGACTCCGTGAAAACATTTAAGTTATAGAAGAGCCGTTCTGGGTGCAGGTAGAAAAAATGGCAGAACCCTTTAACAATCCCCTCTTTTGACCGATAAAAGAATCAGGTGAAAAAATCGGAGGGTGAATTCTTATGGAAATAAAAGGGACAGGCATACCAGGAGTTCAAGAAGTAACTCATTCCTCTCGCCACTACACACAATCAACCAGTCAGCACGAGAAGGCCGCTACAGAGGAAAAGCATGGTACAGAAGACCAGCGCAAGACCACTTCTTTGGATCGTGAGAAGCTGTTGCAGGAAGTGAACGGGTTAAATCAGATGCTCGATGTGAATGCAACGGCTTTGAAGTTCAATGTTCATGACAAGCTGGAAAGGACATATGTCCAGGTGGTGGATCGAAACACGGAGGAAGTGGTACGGGAAATCCCTCCGGAAAAGTTTCTGGATATCGTTGCAGCCATGCTTGAGCATGTAGGACTTATTGTCGATAAGAAAGTGTAGACCTGTTTATAGATGTAACAACAGAAAAAGGACAAGAGAACATTCTCTGTCCTTTTTCTTTTTACCACCATAAGAATTCACTTTTAAAAAACATGGGGGATCAAACATGAGTGATATGAGAATGACTGGCTTTGCCTCGGGCATGGACATAAATCAAATGGTTTCAGACTTAATGAGAGCCGAGCGGGAGCCATTAAACCGGATGGAACAAGACCGCCAGCTGCTTCTGTGGCAGCAGGATGCCTACCGGGAAGTGAACCGGCAGTTTGCTGATTTTCGGACAACGACCTTTGATGGAATCATGCGAAGGTCAAATATGGCAGCAACAACGGTAAGCAGTACAGACGAAAGCAAGGTAACGGCTTCAGGATCAGCATCATCTGGTGAAGGCTCCTATACACTTTCAAGAGTTGACCGCCTTGCTTCAGCGGCAAGCAATGTCAGCAGTGATGAGATTCTCGGAGCAGAAGGCAGACTGGACGGGGATGCTTCCTTATGGAGCCAGCTCAGCACCCATGAAGGAATGAACTGGGAGACGAAGGGGCATCAGGAAACGATACAGGTGAACGAGGACAGCGGTATAGCCGTACTGGAAAGTGGTGCAATTGACCCGGACAGTGTAGAGGTACCAGGATTCAGTGTAGTCACTTCGGAAGAAGAGTTAAGCGAAGGCAGTGTTTTGGTTGATGCTGAGACGGGCACTCTTCAATTTCATGAATCATTTGAAGGGGGAGAGAGTCTTGAGGTAACGTATCAATCCCATGTCTTTTCCTTTGATGCGACGACGTATGACAGTGAAGGAGAGGAGGTAACAGAGACCTTTGAATTTGCGGGCACAGACAGCTTACACCAGGTGCTTGGTGACATTAATCGTTCCAGCCTGGGCGTTAACGCCTTTTATGATGAATTTTCTGGCCGGGTGGCGTTGACCCGCAGTGATACGGGGCAGTATAACGAAGCCCGGGAAGGTGAGGAAGCAAGAACCGCTGAACACGCAGAAATCAAATTCTCTGACGGCTTTCTACGTGATGTGCTCCATTTGGATGAGAGTAACGAAAGTGGCGGGGACAATGCTCAATTTACGATAAATGGTCTGGAAACGGAACGGACTTCCAATTCCTTTACCATTGACGGGGTAAATATTACACTCCATGATACGTTTACGGAAGGATCTGTCATGCTGGGTGTCTCGACTGATACAGAGCAGGTTTTCGACCAGGTGATAGAGTTTGTGGACGAGTACAATGCACTGATCGAACTTGTGGATGGAAAGGTCTCGGAGGAAAGGTACCGGGACTATCCGCCATTAACTGACGAGCAGCGCAGGGAAATGTCTGAGAGAGAACAAGAAATGTGGGATGAGCGGGCGGAAAGCGGGATGCTGCGAAATGACCGCATGCTCTCGGGCGCCCTGGACCGGATGCGTCAGGATATGTACGGATCTATGGAGACAGATCAGGGGACCTTTTCTCATTTGACGGAGCTTGGCATTACGACGACCTCAAATTATCAGGACAGGGGCAGGCTTGAAGTGGATGAAGAAAAGCTTCGGGAAGCGATTGCTCAAGATGCAGAAGGTGTGTTTCAAATCTTTGCAGCGAACGGTGATACATATGAGGAAAAAGGGGCGGCCCGGCGCTTGAGAGAGACTCTTCAAGGCACCATTGAACAGGTGTCGCAGCGTGCCGGTGGAGCCTCTGCCGCATCAAACCAGCAGTTTACAATCGGTCGTGAAATTGATCAAATGAATGACCGGATGACAAACTTTGAGCGACGGATGCAGCAGACTGAACAGCGGTACTGGCTCAGTTTACCAGGATGGAACAGGCCATGGCGCAGGCGAATGCCCAGATGGAACAGTTAATGTCGCAAATGGGCGGCATGGGGATGTAAGGAGTATATATAGTAAAAACCTGTGGCGTGAAAAGCTGGCCACAGGTTTTTTGTGAAGGGGAAGGTGTTGTGCTATTGAACGGGCATTTCCCCTTTGGCCACCGCACGGCTAATGGCTGGCTTTGTAATCCAGTAGTTTCCAGTTTCGGCGGGGAAATACGTGTTTGACCCAAATGTGGTGAAGTTTGACCCAATTATAGTGCAGTTTGACCCAATTACCGGCGATTTTGACCCAATTATGGTGAAGTTTGACCCAATTATCGGGAGTTTTGACCCAATTCATTCGAAAATCGGCCCAATCAAGTCTGCGACTGCCCGAATGAGGTTCCTCGTCGGCCCAATCAAGTCTGCGACTGCCCGAATCAGGTTCCGCATCGGCCCAATTAAGTCCGCGACTGCCCGAATGAGGTTCCGCATCGGCCCAATCAAGTCTGCGACTGCCCGAATGAGGTTCCGCATCGACCCAATTAAGTCCGCGACTGCCCGAAATGAGGTTTCACATCGCCCCAATCAAGTCCGCGACTGCCCGAATCGGGTGCAACGTCTGCCCACTCACCCACCACCTACTGAATTCCAGCCAGCGTCACTTTGCTCGGCCGCGAATTATCATTCTTTATAGTCCCAGAGTATCCGCCACTCCCTCTCTTCCTCGGTCACATAGACAAACTGGACAAAGTCAAAGTGGCCGTATTTACCGACATAGCTTTTGGTGACCACAATCTCGTATACCTCTTCCAAAGGCTCACTATCTGCAAACATGCGCCATTCTTTTATTTTTTCAGGCTGCTCATTGTAAACTCATAATCTTCTACATCAAAGTGATTTTGAAAAACATGGGGCCGGTCTGATATATAGCTGTCTCTTGGGAAATGTTCCTGCATGGAGGAATGAAACAGCTCCCAGGAAGAAGCAAACTTTGCTTCCTGCTCCAGTTCATAAAATTCTTCTACTGTCTTGGCGGCCTTTCTGGCATCAGAAGGCAACAGGGCAGCTGCAAGCAGTACAAGGATGACTAAGCCGGCTGCAATCGGTACAAGGTGCGGGGAAAAAGGGAGTTTTCTTTTCAAGAAAAGCCCTCCTTTGCAAGGTGTTTTACACGTATGTGTATTCTGCCGTCCTGATAATTATTTCAGATAGGCCGGCTTGTATTTTAAAAGACTCGGACTTCGCCTAACGAGAATTTTGTAATAATGTCTTTCTTTTTTAAAAATGAAAAGGAATTTTACTGAGAGAACTAGAAATAACAGAGAATACTACTCTCTTGGACTTAATTTGATTAAAACAGTGGAACCTTGGTCATAATGAATTTATGAAAAAGCTAAGCAAATGGGAGGTGGCCCCTATGCAATGTCCAGGGGAAATGAAAGAGATGCTGATCTGTCTGACAGGCATCCCCGGTGAAGTCGTCCAGCATATGTCTGAGGATGAAGTAAAGCGAATGTACAAGGAACGGTTTGTCACAAAGGATTCTATGAAAACAGGTTCATAATCTGAAAACAAGGTGGGAGGCTATGTGTAGTAGTCTCTTTTTTTGTGTGTCTATGAAAAATATGTTTTCCTGTTATTTACAATATAGCTTTATATTCCGGCGTAAAGGTCCGATAATAACTTATATACGATCCAAAAAAGGGGCGGGAAATCACTTGAACAAGTTTACATCGTGCTGTGTTGCTGTGCTGGCTGCTGCTTTATTATGTAGTGAAGGAAAAGGAATGGAGGCTGCCAGCTTGGAGAAGGTAAATTTCAGCGGTTATACCTGGGATGTCAAGCATACGGGAAGTGAATCTACATGGGGGCCGGGTCCTAACCATTGGTCCAGAGATCACGTGAAAGTAGATGACGAAGGCAAGCTGCATATGAAAATCGACCGCCAGGACAATCAGTGGTACAGTTCTGAAGTATCAACAACCGAGACACTGGGCTACGGCACATATTCTTTTCAAGTCGATTCGAGTATTGATATAGACAAACATGCTGTCCTTGGTTTGTTTACATATGATATGCAATCAGAGGACGCTGTTCAAGCAGAGCACCGTGAAATTGATATGGAATTCACGAAGTGGGGACTGGAAAATAACCATAATAGCTACTATACCGTCCAGCCTTATATAAAAGAAGAGAATCAATGCGTGTTTACAATTAGGGAGGAAGCTGCTGAGCCGACGGTTCACTCCTTTACCTGGACTCCTGAGGAAATTGTTTTCCGGTCTGCCGCTACAGGAGGCAGGCTGCTGCAAACGTGGACATATTCTGGGGAAGATATCCCTGACAGCCAAAATGAAAAAGTTCATATAAATTTATGGCTCTTTCAAGGTAAAGGACCCAGTAACAACCAGCCAGTAGAAATGGTAATTTCTGATTTTTCATTTACGCCGGCAGAAGAAAATGATCAGGAACTCAAGACTTCTGAGGAGAATCAGGCAGAAGAGGAACCTAAAGCCCATCCTGGTCAGAATAGAGGAAGCAACGGCCTCAAAAATGGAAATGGACCTTTTAAGTAAAAGAAGCTCTTGCTGGAAAGCAGCGAGGGCTTTTTTATCTTCTGGGATTTATTAGGATAAAGAAATGTTTAAATATGGAGAAAGAAAGTCGATATAACCAATATGTCCAAAGCTGAAGTATACGCAGCTAACGGGAACAGAGGGGAAGAAAGGAGCAAGGATTTTATATAAACGGTTACGATTAGTCATTCAAATGAATCGCGAGGGGGCAATGAAATCCGAATGGCTTATATAAGGGGGAATTTTTTTCAAACAGGAAAGGAGAAAACATTACGTGCGTTCTTTAAAAACAAAGCTGATCCTCTTGATCAGCGGGCTGGTTTCGATTGCTATTATTTCTGTTTCTGTTTTTATGTACTTTCATACAAGTGAAGAGATTTCCTCTGCTACAGAGAGGGAAGCCGCAACGGTTACAACAGAAGTGGAAAGGTTTCTGGGAGCCTATTTAGAGCAATTTTCTTTATCGCTTCACCGCTATGCCAATGATGGGAGTATTGTTTCTTTTTTGGAAAATGATCCTGAGGAAAGTGAAGAGTGGGAGGACATTGCTGAGGATTTTGCTTATTTTGTAGAACTGGATGAACGGGCTGACACTCTATATATCGGAGCGGAAAATGGAGAGATGTTCACCGCGCCTGTGATAGACCTTCCAGATGATTTTGATCCGACTGTCCGGCCATGGTATCTCGCCGCCAGCAAACAGACTAATGATGTCATATGGACCGAGCCTTACGAGGATGCTGGTTCAGGAGATATGGTTATCACAGCGGCCAAGGCGGTAGAAGGCAGTGATGGAGTCATAGGAGTAGTCGGGTTGATATTTACTTAGATGAATTGTCTGCTATGATGGCAGACATTGACATAAGCTATAACGGTTATATTACTTTACTACATAATGATGGGATGGCTGTTACCCATCCAGATGATACGATTCAGGGCACTCATTTAGGCGAGGAAAGCTTTGTCCAGCAACTGGCTGCTTCTGACGATACAAGTGGACGGGTTTCCACCCATTTCCAAGGGACAGCAAGCACGGTCTTTTTTGAAGAAGTGGAAGGAATTGATTGGACGGTTGCAGCAGTTTATTCAGATGCAGAAGTAGCAGCACCGGCAAATGAGCTCCGTAATTTATTTGTTGTTATTTCAGTTGCAGCGATTGGTATTTCTATTGTGATCGCTTATCTTGTCGGGCGCCAGATCACAACCCCGATTCTTTCCCTGCGACGTGATGTGGAGCGGGTCATGGATGGTGACTTCTCTGCACAGGCAAAGGTAAGAGGAAAGGATGAGGTGGCCCAGCTTACTCAAGGGTTTAACCAAATGATTCGGATGCTTCAGGAACTGATAGGTTCTCTGGAGTTATCCTCCAGGCAATCGAGCCAGGAGGCTGCGGAGCTGAGTGCGACTGTTCAGCAATCCACCGCTTCTAGTGAGGAAATAGCGGCAGCTTCTACTGAAGTTGCAAAAAGAGCTGTCCAGCAATCAGATGATGTAAGCAGTGTACAAGCTGAAATTGAGAATCTTTCTGTGCAGATTACAAAATCCAATGAACTGGCTGACCATATGAATGAACTCATGGACTCGGTAGCTGTGATGAGTAAGGATGGTCTCTCTCAGGTCGGTGTGCTTCGAGAGAAGTCTTCTGAAAACGATAAAATCATACAAACGATGAATGACATCGTTGAAACATTTACGAAGCAGACGGAGGAAGTGGTCAATGTCGTTCATATGATTCAGGGATTTTCTGAGCAGACAAATCTACTTGCATTAAATGCGAGCATTGAAGCGGCAAGGGCAGGAGAATATGGAAAAGGCTTTGCTGTTGTAGCTGAAGAAGTGAGAAAACTTGCCGAGCAATCAACAGAGGCGACTGGAACAATTCAAAAAACAGTAGGGCGCATTCAAGATGGCGGCCTCCAGGTGAAGGATGAAATGAAGAAAACGATGGAGCTTTCATCTGAACAAGTGGCCGCTGTGAATGACACTGATCAATCCTTTACGAATATTGCAGGTTATATAGATCAAATGGGGAATTTGATTCAGACGTTAGCAGAACAGCTCAAGGCAATGAATGAGGCAAGGAGTGCATCGATTGAAAAGGTTTCAAATATATCCCTCGTCAGTGAGGATACCGCCGCAGCAGCCGAAGAAATATCTGCATCCACCGAAGAGCTTGTAAGGGGACTCACTGTGCTGAGTGAAGCCTCTGAACGTCTGAATGAAACAAGTGCTGCTGTCCAGGAGCAGGTAAAGGAAATTCAGCAGTAACACGAAATTGGAAGAGACTTTAGAAAAAATTTCAGCAAACACCTGTGAAGAGGTTCCGGTTCTTTTGTTAGGACAAGAATGAGAGGTGGGACTCTTCTAAAGCTGAAAAAATACATGAAGGAGACATAAAATTTTCACATTTTTTGTAAAAAAGATCGAATTATCGTTTACACTATATGTAAGGAAACCCAAAAGATATATAGAGAATTGCCGCCAAAATGGTATCCTGTTATCTTTTTAGAGAAAATTGTTTGTTCGACACCAAAACCCGTCTGATGTTCAGGCGGGTTTTTTCATATTATCGGCACGGAATTAGTTGGCAGTTGTGAGGACTGGCTTTGAAGAACTCGCCGACTCCACCTTGAAAGAGGTGGGAAAGGATTTATGGAAAAGATTTATGGAAAAGATTTATGGAAAAGATTTATGGAAAAGATTTATGGAAAAGATTTATGGAAAAGATTTATGGAAAAGATTTATGGAAAAGATTTATGGAAAAGATTTATGGAAAAGATTTATGGAAAAGATTCCATTAGTGCTATGGACCTGCTTTTTATGGAACTTTTCAGGTAAGGCTGTAAGAAAGCTGTGTCATTGACGATAAAAGAAATAAGGCATGATCCATCATGGGAAGGTGGCATGTTCTTCATTAAATAATAAAAATCAGACAAATACATATCGGTAACCAGACAACTAAATAAAGAAAGAAGCGGAGAGCCATGAGACTTTCAGGTTTTGCGTCCGGAATGGACACTGATCAAATGATTCGGGATTTAATGCGGGTAGAACGTATGCCAATGGATAAAATGTTTCAGCAAAAGCAGATCATTGAGTGGCAGATGGAATCTTACCGTGAAGTCAACCGAATGTTTGATACCTTTCGTACTAATATATTTGACACAGTGATGAGAAGCGCCAATATGCTTGCTCGGACAGTCAGCTCTTCCGATGACAGCCGTGTGACGGCAACGGCGGCTTCAACGGCAGGGAATTCTTCCTTTCGGATCACAGAAGTAAGCCAGTTGGCTTCAGCGGCTTCTCAAAACAGCTCTGATACTATCTCAGGCGGGACTCTTGATGCTTCTAAGGCGTTACACACTCAAGCTTTGTCAGAGGACATGGAATGGAAGCAGGGAGTATTTAATCAAGAAACAAAGCGTGTGGATCAAGCAGGGACAACCTTTTATTTTGAAAAGGAAGCCATTAAGGCCGATGCCTGGAGGATACGATAGTAAAAATAGGAGGCCGCTCTTATGAGGTCTTCACTGAAGGAGACGCAGGCAGTCTTTCCAGTGGGCAAGTATTAGTAACGAAAGAGGAAGACGGAAGGCTGCGGCTTGATTTTGCTGACACAGTCAGCAGAGGAGCGCAGGTGAATGTTCAATATATCACTGAAGGAGAAGGCCGATATACGACCGGAAGCATCACTACTTTTACTACTAATGGAGAAGAAGTGAAGAATTCATTTATTGTCAGAGACGGACAGACAATGAATCAGGTGCTTCAGGAGATCAGCCGGTCTAACGCAGGTGTCAATGTGTTTTATGATTCTTTTTCAGATAAAGTATCCGTAACCAGGACGCAAACCGGAAGTTTTAACCCAGGGGGAAATGAAATTCTTTTTGAAGGAGATTTTTTCACCCGTGCTCTAAAGCTGTCAAATGATGGCGAGCCGGGCTCCCAAGGAGGCAGAATGCCGTATTTACCTTAAACGGTCTAGAAACAGAGCGTCCGA
The DNA here is from genome assembly GCF_001310615.1 of Thalassobacillus sp. C254. Lineage (NCBI taxonomy): Bacteria > Bacillati > Bacillota > Bacilli > Caryophanales > Bacillaceae > Thalassobacillus > Thalassobacillus sp. C254. Next base: position 72,278 of record NZ_BAXQ01000017.1, read on the forward strand.
ATAATACGTTTACAATCAATGGAATGACCCTCACGCTAAGGGATACTTTCGGAGTGGACGACCCGCCTGTAACTCTTGCAGCTTCCATTGATACCGACAAAGTGTTTCAGACCATTAAAGGGTTTGTTGATGAATACAATGAGATGTTAGAAAAAGTAAACGGGATGCTGACCGAAACCAGATATCGGGACTATCCCCCTTTAACAGATGAACAGAAAGAAGCGATGAGTGATCGTGAAATTGAAAAGTGGGAGGAGCGGGCCCAAAGTGGAATGATTCGCAATGATCGTGTGATTTCAGGAGCCTTGGATAGATTCCGAACAGATATTTACGGAAGTGTGACTTCTAGTCTTAATACGGAATTCCGCCAGCTTGCCACTATCGGGATTACCACTTCCAGGGATTATACAGAACGAGGAAAGCTTGAAATTGATGAAACGAAGCTGAGAGCGGCAATAGAAGCTGATCCAGACGGGGTGTTTGCTTTGTTTACAGCAGACGGTCCGACAGCAGCTGAACAAGGAATTGGCCGCCGGCTCCGTGACTCTTTAGGGCAATCGATTGATCGAATAGCTGATCGAGCTGGCGGTTTGCGCGGAAAAGTGCAAAACCATCAATTTACGTTAGGCAGAAATATCCGGTCCATCGATCAGCGTATTTCTGACTTTGAAAGACGTCTGCAGCAGACAGAAGAACGTTTCTGGAGACAATTTACCGCTATGGAAAAGGCAATGGCACAAGCAAATAATCAGGCTAATATGATTTATTCTCAAATGTTTGGCATGTATTAAGAGGAAATGACAAAACTTTTAAAGAATTATAGAGAGAAATCATGACAAATGTCGTAAGATGGAAGAAGCATAAAAGAGTATGCAGGGAAAAAGTGGACGGGAAAAGCCTGGTGACAATCGAACAATGACCACACGGATGGAACGTGAAAAAAGGTTGGAAGCATTTTACATAAAAAAGCGGGCTTGGGCAAAAGCAGTCCGGTTGGTGTGAAGTTTTAAAGAAGCTTGCAAGGAAGGTGACAGGCACATGAGTTTTCAAAATGCACAGGCAGTTTATAAGAAAAATATGCAGGAGGCCGAAGCGTACAAAAATGCAGGCAGGCAGGGGCAAAGTCAGCCCGAAGCCGGCAAGGGTGGAGCAGCCATAGGAAGGATTCCGGTGGCTACGAAAGTGATCGAAAGCCCTGGTACAGTGGCAACAGCCGGGGGTGAGGGAGCTTCCCGGCGGAAAGGCAGCCAGGTAAGAGCGGGGAATCAAACGGCGAGCGCCAGCGCCACGAACCAATATAAGCAAAATGCTCTGCAAACCGCCTCGCCTGGTGAGTTGACAATGCTTTTGTATAACGCCTGCCTTACATTTATCAAAAAAGGAAAGCATGCTATTGAAGAAGGAGATGCAGAAGCCAGAAATAAGTTTGTCAGCCGGGCACAGGACATCATTCGTGAGCTGATGGTTACCTTAAAGACGGACAGTGAGGTCGGCCAAAGCATGCTTCAAATGTATGACTTCATTCACCACAGGCTGGTAGAAGCGAATATTAATAATGATGCGAAGGCACTTGATGAAGCAGAACAGTTTGTTGCTGATTTTCGCGACACATGGAAAGAAGTCATTAAGCTTGACCGTCAGCATCGTCATAATGAAGGCGGGCAAATCTAATGTCAAAAATTAAATCCTTATTTTTGGCAACTAAAACATTAGCTGATCATCTGAGCAGGGAACTTCCAAAAGGATTGGACGAAAGAGATGAGTACATTATAGCGGTTGAGGATTATTTACAATCGAGGGACCGGCTTCTTAAGGAGATTTTGCGAGAAAAGCCTTCATTTTCTGAAACAGAACGTAAATTAGGCATGGAAGTCCTGGGGATGAATAAAAAAATTGAAGAGCAAATGGAAAAGATCCAATCGGCCATCAGCGCCGACATCAGAGCGTTAAAAAAGAAAAGAAAGACAGGCCAGAGGTACGAGAATCCATACGAGGCACAACCGTTGATGGTGTGTTTTTCGATAGCAAAAAATAGATAGTCAAGAGAACTTGCGCAGAGAGATCCCCCTGCCAAGTTCTCTTTTTGGTGCCAGTCA
>NZ_BAXQ01000018.1:0-70007 GCF_001310615.1 Thalassobacillus sp. C254
CCCTCCATTATCATGTCTAATGCTTTTTCATTTATTTAGCTTTTTCTTTAGACTTCTCGGTGTTCCACTTTTTTCTTTTCAATGAGTTTTCTTAACGCATCCTTTTCTTTTCGGGATACTAAAATGTATAGAAAATCACCTGCTTGAATTTCTGTTTCCCCGTAAGGAGTAATCAGCGTTTCATCCCGCACTATCGCACTGATTGTTGCTTTGCGAGGAAATGGGATCTCGTGTAATTTTCGACCGACAATTGCTGTGTCTTCATTTGTTTTAAATTGCACCATTCAGCGTTGGCTTTCCCAATCGAAATTAATTCAATTGAGTGATGAGGCGTGTCTTTTTTAGGACCCGTGAGCTTAAGCTTTTTAGCTACAGGTGAGATCGTCGAACCTTGTACGAGAGCTGATGTCAAGACAATGAAAAACACTACATTGAAAAACAATTGACTGTTTTCAAGGCCAGCCACAACAGGAAGGTGGCAAGTACAATTGGGACGGCTCCTCTTAATCCTGCCCAAGAGATAAAGGTTTTTTCTTTTAGCGTATATTTCATTCCCAGGGTTGAAAGAAATACTGCAACTGGACGAGCGACGAACATCAAAATAAAGGAAAGGAACAATCCTGCAGCCATAACATCCAAGGTAAATAGCTGACCTGGGAAAGCTAACAATCCTAGGATAATAAACATGAGAATTTGAGCCATCCAGGCAAACCCTTCGTTAAACTGAAAAATGGAATAGCGGTAAGTAAGTTCCGAGTTCCCAATCACAAGCGCCGCCACATAAACTGCCAAAAATCCACTGCCATCGATAAAGGCCGTAACACTGTAGGTTAGCAAGGCAAAAGCTACTGAAAAAATCGGATAAAGTCCACTGGATTCTAAATTGATTCGGTTAATCGCGAAAGAAGCAATTTTCCCTATTGCAAAACCTAACCCAAGGCCCACTCCCATTTGCCAGAAGAAGTTCGGGATAAGCATAAAGATACTCATATCATCAGCAAGAATTAATTCGATAAATCCAAGCGTGAGAAAGACGGCCATGGGATCGTTCGTCCCGGATTCAGCTTCGAGTGTTGCTCCCATTTTCGCCTTAATGTTTCGCTCCTTTAACGCGGCAAATACAGCAGCTGCATCAGTGGAACCAACTATGGCCCCAAACAGGAAGGCTTCAAACCAAGTGATATCAAAAATTAACATCGCTGCTACACCAACAATGGCGGAGGTTAAGACTACGCCTAGTGTGGCCAGGGACAGTGACGGGGCAGCCACCGATTTAACGGTAGACCACTTTGTTTGAAGCCCCCCTTCAAACAGGATGATAACCAGAGCTAATATCCCAATTAATTGGGCGGTTTCTGCATTATCAAAATGGATCAGACCTAACCCATCGCTTCCAATGAGCATGCCAACAAGGATAAAGAGAACAAGTGCTGGAAGTCCAAGGCGGGTTGAGAACTTTGCCACTAGCACGCCACTAATTAATAACAAAGCTCCTATCAGAACAAATGCATCATTTCCAAATGCGTCCAAAAACATGTTTAGCCTCCATTATAAATTCACATCTATTTTTTGCGGTTCAGTCTTGTCAATGCCAATGTATTTTAAGGTATCAGAGCGTGTTGCCTGGTTAAATCTTTTTTGAATCAAAGAAACAGCAATCCCCTTTACATAAGCGTGGTAACCAAACGTTTTTCGAAGCGTATGAGTTCCAACTTTTTCTGTAACACCCACAAGCTTTGCAGCTTCGTTGATTATTCGGTAGGCCTGCTGTCTGGTAATGGGAGCATGGCCTCTTGAGGATTGAAATAAATAATCAGTTGATACAGGTGCTTTTTGTAGAAAGTGATGCTTAAGAGCTCGTCTTACCTGCTCATTAAGATAAACAGGCTCCTTGTTTTCATACTCTAAAAATAAACGGAAGTTACCTTGTTCATCCCTCACATCTGCAACCTTTAATTCGAGTAATTCTCCTATTCGAAAACCAGTATTAATTCCCATCACAAATAATAAATAATCTCTAGAGGACTTTTTTTTAATCACCTTTTTCATTAAGCGAATTTTCCGAATATCCTTTATGGGCGTGACAAACTCCACTGTGCTCACCTCGATAATGTAACTTAATAATATTCTAACATATATGTATGTAACATAAAGTAATATGCATTGATTATGTTTGATAAGGAGAGGCCAATGAAGAGGTTAAGAAAAGATCGTCGAAGAAACCCATTGCCTTTTAGCACCGTTTTTATTATCAGTTTTACCATCTTTTTAGTTTTAACTGTTTTAGGATTAATATTTGTTGAATACGGAATTAGGCCTACGCTGATGACCATTGCCAAAACTGAAACCCAACGTATCGCTGCGCAGTCGATTAATGATGCGGTTTCTAAACGAATTGTAAATGAACTTGATATCGATGAATTAGTGCTTTTGGACAAAAACGGAAAAGGGAACTTAACTTCCATTCGCTTTGATCCACAAATCTACAACCGAGTGACCGCTGAAGCCACAACGCGGGTGCAGAGAAGTTTGGAAAGTATTAATGAAGGAAGTATCGCCGAATTTTTGATGACATGGAAAATGAAGATGAGGGATTATTCATTATATCCCTCTGGGTATGGCCGCTGATAATGCCTGTTAGCAAACTTTGGACCGAAGGTACCTGTAAAGTTTACTACGATAGGGGACGTAAGGTCTGAAATTCGAACAGATGTTACGCATACGGGGATTAACAATACACTGATAGAAGTGTATATCTATATTGTCGCCAACGTAAGGGTAGTCATTCCTTTTGCGACTGACACAGCAACTGTTGAAAACAATATTATGTTAAGTGATATTTTTGTTCAGGGTGAAATTCCCGACTTTTATGGCGGCAGTAGTGAAAACGGTCCTAGACCAGCAAAGGTTGTAGAAAGTGAATAACCTTTAAGAAAAGTCAGCTTCTTTATATTGGGGAAGCTGACTTTCTAGTATAATAGGGTTCTATGCATATATTTAAAAGGTGGGCGCTATGACTTTACTTGATAAACGACAACCTATGGTTACACTATTTATGATTCTTCTTGGGACAGCTCTATCATATATACCGTTCTTGCCCAATATTCCAGATATATTGATCACTATCATATTCGTTATCGTTTTGTACTTTTGGTTTTTAAAAATCCCAATATCTAAAATGAGAAACAGTCTGCATGAAAGATTCCCTCTACGCATGGCTTTATTTCTAAACTTTATTGTTTTTCCTCTTCTGGCTGGAGGAATGGGTTATGTGTTTCTGCCTGCATATCCTGAGATATGGATTGCTTTCATTATTCTCGCAGTACTTCCTTCCACTGATGGAGACATGCCCTTAACAAAATATATAAACGGAAATGTGAACTTTTCCTTGGCACTATTACCGATTCACTTAGTGTTACAGCTTTTTTGCTTCCTTTTTATTTAATTTTGTTAACAGGAGAACATATTACGTTCGATGATAACCTATTAGTGTTGGGGATCTTAGGGATTATAAGTATTTCTCTGACAGCTGCTTTGGTTACTAAACGAGTTGCTTTCAACCTTGGTGAAGAAAACGAGCTAAGAAACAGAATGAGTCAAAAAGTGCCCATCATAAGAAAATTCTTTTTAAATAGTGGTGTTTTTCTTTTCTTTGTCAATCATGGTTCTCTAACCTTGGTTCATCTAACAGACATAATAATCGTATTGCTCTGCACACTGCTTTTTGTGTTTTTAAATTTCTTAATTGCCACTTATATTTCGAACGCTTCCCAATACTATTATGAGGATAAAGCAAGCTTACTCATTTCAGCGATTAGAAGAAACTCACCAATTGCCTTGTTTGTTGCCATGACATCGTTTCCCCCATTAGTTGGAATTGCTGTGTCTCTAGGTTATGTCTTGCAGTTTCCTATCCTGTACCTCTTGGCAAACTGCATTAAAAACCAAAGATAAGGAGATTTCTTCGTGAAAACACGTACACTGATCGGATGGGGCGGCGGGATTACTGGGATACAAATTTATATTTTATTTGTGTACTTTGGAGGCCTATGGGGCATCGGAGTTTTTTTTACAGTACTCCTCATCCTGATTTTACTGTTATCTAAAAGATGCTCATGAAAAGAAGCCGAACTAATGCATGATCGGCTTCTTTTCCCTATAGTCAATTTCCTATAGGGAACGACTACAAGTTGATGAGTCCAGCGGCTTTTTCTACATCCAGGACGCAACTAATGCCATTTCCTGTTTTTAGTAACTCACCCGATTTTTCAGCTGTATCTAATACTTCATCAACCTGACTGCTTTTTATGACCGTAAGGATAATCTCTTTTGTAGGCTCCAGACGGAAACCTAGGACCTTCTGTTTATTCTCTGTGCTTGCTCCTCTTCCTCTGGTTATGGTCCAGCCGGGCACACCTATTTCTTCAAAAGCATCTAACACAGAACCAACTTTTTTTCATTAATAATTGTGACAACTACTTTTAAGTTATCTTTTTCTTTCATCAAATCCCCTCCCTATATCTTTAGTTTGTCTCTATTTTCCCTTTTTCCTTATAAAAAAGCTATCTAATCTTACTAATTTCTTAGGATAATAAAAACCATATATGCCAGGTACACAAAAGTCAAAATGATCCCTTCACGTATTCCAATTCTAAAATTAGTTCTAGCAAATATGAGTAATACGATGGTTAAGGTAATCATGAAAAAAGTATCAAAAAAGATTTTCGTATCTATAGTAAGAGGTGTTATGACAGAAGCTGCTCCTAGCACAAAGAAGATATTAAAAATATTACTTCCAACGATATTTCCTAGTGCAATGTCACTTTCCTTTTTGATGGCTGCTGTCACTGACGTGGTTAATTCAGGTAGAGAAGTACCAACGGCCACAATAGTCAAACCAACTAATGTTTCGCTCATCCCCAGTGACAATGCAATCTCGGTAGAACTAGAGACCACTACATCTCCACCAATAATAATAGCCGTCAGACCACCAACCGTAAAAACAGTGTTTTTCCCCCAGGAAGAGGTTAGCTTGGTCTGACAAACCTGTTTTGCTTTTTTCTCTGCTGCGTCTCGCCACTTCAAAGAGATAGTATATAAAGACCGCAAAAAACAACAGGAGAATCAAGCCATCACTTCTTGTAATCATGTTTTTACTCAATTCCTGAAGAAACATGTCACTCATTAAAATAAGTAAAGTGATTCCCGATAATAACGTAAACGGAATTTCTTTTCTAATGGTTTCACTCTCTACACTCGAAGAATCCTTGCTATGTTAGAAGAACCTTTCACAAAGAAATTTGCTCCTATTATTAAGAAAACAAAACCGACCATTAATAATATATATGTCATGGACATCCCTCATTTATAATAGGTTTCTATGGCTCTAGACGAACAAACCTTGTTCACTATAAGGCCATTTCAAACTATAAATAGAAATCATTCAGGGAAAATATCCCCCTGAGTGATAAAGTAAAAACACTAAATAACCCGAATAAGGACATAAAATCTCCTTCATTCGGTTAATCAATTTAATTAAAGCATCAATTAGGGAAGAAAGGCATTCCAAAAACATAATGAGCAATACTAAAAGCAACAATCATCATGATTATTCCTATCGTTAGCCCAGTTATGGCCTCTTTCACTAGCTCATTATCTGTTTGTTTGTTATTCACTGGGATATCCTCCTTTTCTCTATGGCAAGCGTGAGATCATACCATACATAGAGAAAGGTGGACTGGAATTTAATCGGCATTAATAACGTGCTCTTAAGTAAAAGGCTAATGAAAGCTTGAGAAGTATAGTGAAAAAGATAAAATAGACCTTCAGTAAGAACCACTAAAGAGAATTCTTCGACTCTTTTGTAGCTATACTCTATTGGATGAGGGAGCAGCAAGTCTTTTTCACTTACAGTTAAAGAGTACGGATGATATGAAGAATCACTAGAAAAGCTAGGGGATGAATGCTCAATAAAAGGATGGAATACAACAAGTATGGAGATAGATAATAAAATAAATAATAGCTTATTTCTCATTTGTATCCCTCCCTTTTACTTTATTGCTTTTGAGCTTAGTTGCCCTCGTTAAAAAAGCATCTCTTTTAGAGTATTATAACCCTTTGTATCAGAAGGAATAATAAATAATGGTCTTGTTATTTCTTTCTTTAATTATATTCTCTTTTTTTGTTTTGATCATTGTTTTGTGCTCTCGTTGTTTTTACATGCATGGGCTTTCGTTCCAGCTTTTTTATATGATCTCTCATATTTTCTAAATAGGTATCCGTTAAGCGTTGCGGAATATAAACCATTCTCTCTCTGAGAAGGTTTTCAACAACGAACATTTTCTTGGTCCAGTATTGATAATCCTCCCCTTGGTCTTCTTCTTGATTCTGGTACTCAAGGTTTCCCGTTTTTCTCGCCCGGTAAAAATGAGTCATTAATTTGTAAGCAGTAGCTCTTTCTTTACGGATCAGTTTTAACAGCATCATTAGCTCAAACGAAGTCATACTCTGTAATTCAGGAGTGGTTTTTTCTGCATCTTCCCTAAAGACAAAATCGCGAACCAAAACGTTCTCTCGAAGATGATCCGTTTGCACTTTTTCCTTTGGTATCGTCATGACACAAAAATCGCAATAAAAGGTTTGATCTAAACGGCTGCCACAATACGGACACGTATCTTTCATGTTCAGAACTCCTTTTATATTGTTTTTCTCTTCCGCACGGTGTGCGGTGGATGCAATCGTAACGCACAAGACGTACAATAAATTTTTGGCGGAGAAGTCACTTCATTGATCCGTATTCTCTGTTTATCCTCATCGTGTAATCGAGCGAAACACTCCGGGCAAACCGGATGACCATCTATAAAATGAAGGATTGTCATGATCATGATCTCCTTTCTGTTTGGCAAAAAAGGGGCAAGTGAAAAGATTCTTAGCTTTTCAGCTTGCCAGATTGAATGAGGGGGGCGGGGAAAAGAAGATGACTATTCATCTTCCACCTTTTCTATTTTCGTACACCTTCGGATTGATGATGTATTCAATCATGGTATACACTTCGGTTTGAGAACGAACATAAAAAGGCTCTGAAAAACAACTCGGTTCTAGCTCCCACCTTTCACTGCCTGCAGGCTTATAAAGCAACGCAACTTCCATGTAGTTTTCTTCATACGTTACCAGGCTAATCATCCTCCTTGCAAGGAAAAGGTGGGGCTTTTAAGCTCCCACCGATTCCCTTCGCTTGTCCTTCATTTCTTCCAACTGGTTTAAAATGGTTTGGCTTGTGTTGATAATGTCTGTTCCAATTTGCTTTATAATATCAGGGTCTTTGCTCCAACTGGCAATATACCCAAAACTATATTCCCCAGTATCTATGCCGTAATGGTGTAAGACTACATAGGCACGGCTTCAGCTTGGGATTCTTTAATCCGGTGTTCTTCTTGTTCAAATATGGCCCCTTGTCCATGTAAAAGATGGTGAGCATATTCATGGACTAAGGTTTTCACTTCCTGATTGGGGCTTATCGTGATCTAAAGCAATAAACTTGTCAATGATGTGATAGTATCCATTGGCGGGTTTTGTATCCTCATGATAAATAGGAATGTCGATGAGGGTTTCCAGATCATTGTATAATTCCTTTGTCACGTTCTTTTCTCCTTCCAGAGTTTTGACCGGAGGCTCTGGCAAAGGCTCTCCTTCTGTTTGCTGGACATCAAAAACATTGACGTAGCGAAAACCATAAATGATTGATTTTTCTTCGTCTGTTTCTTTATCTTTTTTCTTAGTGATTAAGGGAGCTAAGATTTTAATGGCCTTGGAACCTTTTTTCGGATATCGTCCGAGTTTCTTCCACTCATGATACCCTTTCACAAGCGTTGCTGTGGGCATTTGACTAAAAATGAGCACAGTATTGTTAAACGAATACTGTCTAAAGTTTGAGAGAAACGCTAGATACTCTTTCATTTGTTCAGATGCAAAGATCTCCTGAATGCCTTTTTCTAGCTTCTTTTCAATGCCTTTCATCACTTCCTCTTTTGTCTTTTTCATTTGTGTTTCATCCTTTCTTTTTTCTTTGTTTGGCTCGGCAGGAAGTCTACTTCCCAAAAGGGAGCTTTTTTTCTTTTGTTGCGTAGCAGTTAGCGTGACCTTTAACCAAAACGACAAGGGAACCAACCAATTCGTCATGCTTCAAAAGTTTTTTGTTTGCGCAGCGTCTTTGTCAAAAAAGTTTTGAAGCTCCCTTGCGTTATGGTTGTTTTAGTTGCCAAAAAACGTAGGAAAGAGCGAAGCGCAAACTTTGCTACGTTTAGGGGCTTATCTGAAACAGGGAACGCTAGACTGCCGGAGCCAAAAGAAAAAATCACAAAAAAGAAAGCTGGTCATTGCCAGCTTTCCGGTGAGAGTCTCTTATATGTAGGGTTGTAGATAACTCGTCCCTCGTGAAAAATCGTCGCGAACATACAGTGTGTTGCTTTATCCCTCATTCTCGACCACATTGGGGGGCAAGCAAGAAAGACGAATAATTGGTTCTTATTCCTTATTACCACGATTGAGGTTCTCCTTTTAGAAGGTCATTAGACCAAGGTCCTGGAAGGGAATTTTTTGTAGACCTATCTATAACCTCGTTCTTCAAATTCCTGTCCTTCTTGCTCTTGCTCTTCAAGTTGCTCCTCATCTTTCCCTGTAAGGTCTTCATAAGCCGCAAAACCACCAAAGGCAATTACGAGCAGGGCTATTAGTATTTGACCAGCTTCCTGTAATTTCATCCGTATCCCCCCGTTTAAGTTTCCTTCTTAAAAGGTATTACTCCCTCACACGCCTTTTCAGGATTTAGATTGCCCGACAATAAACAAACGATACAACACACTTACACTAAAAGATAAAAACACTATAAATTGTTCTTTAAAGAACCTAAAGCAAGTGTGAAACTTGCTTTGCAAACTACTGTCAGGGTTCACCGTCTCAATCGCCAGCGGTCCGACATCATACACCTCTCCCGCTCGCGGTTCTTCATACGCTACATCGCTTTCATCAATCGCATCCATGACTCGTTCAAAAGTTTGAGACGTATGGGTATCCCCCGACATCCATACTTCCTCTACCGTAAATTGATCTAAGATTGTATCAGCTTGGCCAATATGATCCGCATGAGGATGGCTAAGCATCATAACATCAAGGGATTCAATGTCTTGAGAATGCAAGTAGTCGACGACGTTGTTTTGATTCCAATTTCCGGCATCAAACAAGATCGTGTAGTCTTCTCCGTCATAGCCATATTCAAACAGTGTGGCATCAGCTTGTCCTACATCCATAAAGTGGACTGTCAGTCTTCCAGCTCTTCTACTTCAATAGAAGAATCTTCGGTCGTTTCCTCCCCTTCTTCCTCATGTTCTGTCTCTTTCTTCATTTACACCCTCGTCAAATTCTGTTTGTTCCGTTGCCTCTTCCTTTGCTTCTACTTCAACTTCTTCTTCAGTGGCACCGGATTCGTTTCCTTCATTCTCCTCTTCTGTCACCTGTTCGGCTGCTTCCTTACTCGACGTTTCTTCAGCTGCTTGGTTAGCCTGTTGCAAAAAGTAGTGAAAATGCACTCACTACCGGAAGTAGATGCTTCTTATTCATGATTATTTCCTCCTACCTTCTATACATTTAGCTCTCTCTTGTTTTCATGGCCACAAGGGCTTCGTCTACTTGATTTGAAAGGATCGATAAGTAATCTACGAGCTCTTCCTTCCATTCTTTTACTGTCATATGGTTGTGAATCGGTACTTTCACACGAACCATTTGATTGCTGCCATGGTAAGGAGTCATGTCTTCCCTTTCTAAAGAGCGAATTCGTTGATGGATTTCTTTTTTAAACCTTTCTCTTTTAGCAAAATATTGCTCTTGCCCTACCGCTTGTTTTTCCATCTTCCTTTTGGGAAGGTACGGACGCGTTTCATAGTGGACTGGAAGCAGTAAAGCTCCCTTTTGAACATCCAAAGAACCTTCAATGTGAATATCAAACGTATCCTCACGTAATTGAAAGGTTCCGTTTTCCTTTGGTGCCATGCCTCCTACCCAATACTTTTTAGAAAACTGCATAATATACCCGGCATGACCTCTGCCATTGATCTTAGAAACACTACGGCAAAACAGCCCTGGAGGAAAGGTATCAATAACTGTCCATCAGTTGCCGGAAGCGTGTTTCCAAAACCTCACCTTCCGTTTCCTCTGAAAAAGCTTTGATAAGGAAGTCATTGTCTTGAATCTTTGCGTCGAGATAAAATTGACGTACATTCCCAACAAAATCCTCGTAAAGAATTCTTAACCCAATATCTTCGATGTCCACGTCTTGAAGTATTTCTTGGTATGTAACTTGGCGGAACTGGTCACTCGATACACTTGATTCTGGCACGAGGGTGAGAAAAGCAAAATGCTCTTTGACCTCTTTTTGGAGGATTCCTATTCTTGGATCCCTCTTTACTTCATCCACACACTGTCGACTCGCATACCGAAGGGTTTGTTCCGTTCCTTCTTCAGCTCTCAGTTTGTTTTCAATCAAAGAAACAGAGTGATTGAGTAAAGCCACCAGTAAATTTGACACAATATCCTCTTTGTAGGTAAGGCCTAAGGAACTGATGACATTAACTCTTTCTGACAATAGGGAAGCCATATTTCTTCCTCCTCTTGCTTATTTTTTCTGGTTTTCTCACCTAAAAACGACCAAAACATTTATCCATTCATTATATAGGAAACAGATTGGTAGAAAATAACTACGTTTCTGTATAATATAGGAGAATACTAGATTGATTTGAGACTTTATTAACTTGTTTATCTACATAAGAAGGAGGAGAAAAATGCTACGGAAGAATGAAGAATTCATAAAGGGGAAACGGTATAAAAGAAGAGATATTCATCAACTGTATAAAGGACAAGAACAAGGAGGAATTTCTACCCCTAGCAAATATCCGTTTATTTTTATTTTTACTGGAGACAGCGGAAAAGATTATGGTTACAAGGATGGGTGGGGCCAGGATCAAATGGTTTATTACTACACGGGTGAGGGACAAAGAGGAGATATGGCTTTTACCAAAGGTAATAAAGCGATCCGTGACCACGTTCTCCAAAACAAAACCCTCTACTTATTCAAATATGTAAAGCAAGGCATCGTAGAATTTGTGGATGAAATGATATACATAGGCCATGAAATTGTCACTGGGAAGGATTTCGATCAGAAAGACAGGCAAGCGATCGTCTTCCATTTAGAAAGGGTTCACAGCATCAGAGAGAATGAAGAAAGCGTCGAGGAGTTTCCAACCAATGCCGCTTCTTTAGAGACGCTACGGAAGATAGCAACACATCATGCCAGCATAGAGAGTGATGAAAGGGATAGAAAAGTTGTGGTACGGAAAAGAGCGGCAGCGATTAAACTGTACGCCTTGCAGCGGGCTTTTGCGAGGCATGTGGTAAAGAGGCTCCCTTTGTGAACAAAGAGGGGGACCCCTTTCCTTGAGGTGCATCACATCAAAAGGTTATCCGATGGAGGACCCGATCCTGAATTTGTGGCCGCTATTTGTCCTAATTGCCACAGACGAGCCCATTACAGCCATGATGCAGAAGAGTTTAACCACAATCTCGAGAACAATATCAAAGAAAAAGAATTACAATTCAGCCAGTAACACATCAATGGTCGGTAGATCAGCGGGTGTCCAGGTTAAGGTAACAAAGCGTGAGAGGGCCCCCAACGTATTTCCTCATGCTCCTGGGGCCGTTGGCTCTCCCCCACGAATCCAACAAGAAAAGCTGTGAAAGAGAAAGTCAAACTCCTCACCTTGATGAGTGGAACTATGGATCTTTTTTCCAACCTTAATGTCACACTGAAGTTCTTCTTTGATTTCACGTATCAATACCTCTTCCATCGATTCGTTTTCTTCTACTTTTCCTCCGGGAAACTCCAAATACCCACTCAGCGTCGTATTATTGGAACGTCGTGCACATAATACTAGCCCTTCGTTTTCAATCACTGCGGCGACTACCTCTTTCATTAGAACCTCCTAGAAGAATACTTTTGCTTCCCTCTTCTGAAATCTTAACCTACTCTCGTTTTCTTCATCCCTTTATTTAACAAAAGAGCGGAAGGAAAAAGATGAGATCCCATCTTCCATTATCTTTCGCTTGCTCCAAGCTCTTAAGGATGTGGTTTAATTTATGTCGTCCTACGCTATATTTTCCTGATGATCAATTGTTTACTCCTTAAGTTGCCGTAAAGCGTACAGTATGTTGGTTTTTCATAAACGAGTATGTGGTCATATGGGCGCCTCATCACTTATAATCATAAGTGATGAGGCGCCACTAAGCGTCATGCTTCCTTCTTAGCTTTTAGCTGTAACCAATGACGGTGTTACCCATACCTTATCTACCAATTGACCAAAAACCAAAAACATTTTGTAGATACTAAAACAGAGTACTTTCACTCCTAGAGTAAGTAATAAAAAGAAGCCAAACATTGGCTTCTTGGTTTATTGTTTTTTGGTTATTGATTATTATTTTGTTGGTTTTGTTGTTGGCGATTTGGTTGGCCAGCCTCACCATTTCTAACAGAATTTGCTGTTTTGGTAACTGCCTGAGCCGTCTGGTCGACCACATTCATTGCAATATTTTCAGTTGCTTGGAGAGTGTTTTGTGCTGCGTCAAACACGACGTCAGTACCGTTTTTTACGGTGTTTGCAAAACCTTGTCCTCCATTTTGCTGATTTTGCTGTTGGTACTGTTGATTTTGTTGGTTCTGTTGTTGGTTCTGTTGATTTTGAAGACCTTGTTGATTTTGCTGACCCAGTTTACTTTGGTTGTTATTGGAATAGTTATGATTTACCATGTTTCTTCACCTCCTAAAAAATAGAGTGTGTAGTTGTTTAAAAAATATCCTATAGCAAAGGATATTTCTTATACATGACAGACGTATTACCGTTCCCTACAATAACCTTTCTGTGTGAGAAGCTTACTTTGTAGGAAGTCCTTTATTAATGTCTAATACTCAAGCTTTCACTCGCCCGTAGTAAAGCTCTATGAGAGAATAAGGAATGAAATAAGTCAAAAGGGTCTTATAAATGTTCCATCTGTTTTTATATTCTAGTTTCCCTACTGCAACAGCAAGAAGCTCCGCGATCGATGAAAGGACAGTAAACAATATGATACCTGTGCTACGGGACAAAAAACTTTGTTGATTCCAGTAAATCATCAAACTAGCTACAACCGGAAAGTAACCAAGGTTTAAAGGGTAAATCGAACGATATTGTTTTCTTTTCATTCGCGGCTTTAATACCCAGTAGCGGCAACCTTTAATATTCATGAAGAAGGATATGATGATACCGATAGGAATCGTTTTAATCACTAGTTGTTTATCTTTTGTATAAAGGAATGCTCCAAATACCCAAGGAAGGAGAAAACCAAACAACACGTTAACGCCCATCCCATCACCTCTAATTTTTCTTTATTTTCCCCCTAAAAAACATTAACATTCCCGCTTGGAGTTATATCCTTCTATTGGTGACACCTTTTCCACTATTCAGATAACAACCCTCAATTAGTATGTATATACTAAAATTGTCTTGTAAAGGGAAGCAAAAACAGTTTACTTGAACTTAATTGTGGTAAGTTCCTTCCTAGTGCGTAAATTGTGAGACAACCTGGTAAAAGTGTCCGCCCCTCTCTTCCCCTAGGAGAAGGCGAAATTGGTTATTCGGCTATCTTGATTTCTCAAATCCCGTGTTTAGTCACAATAAAAAGGCAAAGGTATAGACCTAAGCCTTACTTATAAAGGAGGAAATGTCTGGATAAACTGTCCACGGACGAATATTACATAACCAATCTTTTTTAATAGCGTCTGACAGCCGCGGCTCCAATAATGACTAAAAGGATGAAGAGCACCACGATTAAAGCAAAACCACTATCGTATCCAAAGGACATCCAAATCCCCCTTCCTGCCTTTAGCAAGATATACTTTTAGAGTACTCAGCTACATGTGGGTTTGAATGTGCAAATAAGGAAGGCGTATATGTGTTTTCTTTAATTTGTGAAGAAAGATCAAAAAGTTATTGAAAAAAACAGGTCATAAGTAACTTTCACGTCAAATATATATATCCGTGGCTATTTTTGCTTATCATTGCGTGCAGCTTGCATGGTAAAGGAGGGTATGACAGTGAATGAGGGACACTTAGCGTGGCACGAAACGTTAGAGCTCCATGAATTAGTTGCATTTCAAAGCATTGGGTTAATGAAACTAAAAGAAATGCGTCCGCAAATCACAAATCGAGAGCTGCGATCATTATATGGGGAAGCCATTCATTCAGTGGAAATAAATGTAAGAGAACTGCTTGCATTTTTCCCTGAAGCTCCCCGGGAAGATGGAAAAGAGGATGAAAGAGATCCAATGACGGCTTTTTACGCTGGCAACTTATTGGGCTTTGCAAAGACTTCAGTGCGAAATTATGCGATTGCCATTACTGAAACGGCCACCCCGGAGCTTAGGAAGTGTACTAAAAAAACAATTAAACAGCGCCATTGACTTGCACGCAAAAGTTTACACCTTTATGTACCAACGGAGTTATTATCCTTCTTATGATTTAGAGAGATTACTCGCAAACGACGTTCGCAACGCACGGCGTGCTCTGTCTATGTAAGATAAAACAGGGACACCATATCAGTGGTGTCTTTTTCCTTGCTTAAAGAATTTTCCTGTCCATGATACAAAGATGAGGTAACCTTCGGAACTTTATATACAAGTCTACACAAAAGAGATTGTGATTGAAGAAGTAGTGAAAAAAGGAGAAAGCGGGTGGAAGCTTATAACGAAGAACTAGAAAAAATATCAAATGCCATAATTAAAATCTTAGAATAAAGCTTTCACCTCATCCTCTGACCTCAACACAGCTGCACGCGAACTCTATAGGAAGGCTCATTATCAACTTGCAAACACTATGCATGGTTATAAAAGATTAAAAATCAAGGAATGATCACTGCCTTGTTTTTTATTTTTCGTTGTCTTCTTTCCTCAAAGAGAGTAGAAATTTTATATCGTTATCTATTTGTTTCACCAACTCAACGTCTTGTCTGTCCATAGCTTTTTTTCTAATGTCGTTTGCGAGTTCAAGATATTCCTGATTATTCGTTTCCATGCCCTCGTGTGAATATTCTGTTTTTTCATTACGGGCGGATGCCTCCTGTACATCTTCTTCATTGCTTTCTTGTTCAAACGGTTGATCCATTTGCAAGCACCCCATGGTTGACTACCTCCTTTATCCCTTTGCTTCCCCTACGATAACACAGAACCTCCTATACTGTGGAGTAAAGCACGTAGAGTGGGAATTATATATATTACAATCATTATTCTCTCCCCACTGCCCTTATTTGAACCAAAGAAGGAGGCTTTTTTAAGGAGAATATTAAGTAAAGCCTTATTTCCCCTTTGCTCTTGAGCTGTATTTTTACGCCACTTATAAGTTCCCCATTTAGTCATTCATCTCCTTATTATCTATAAATATTTAGAATCATAGTAATACCATGCTGTAATGGTTCCAAAAAAGATACCGATCACGAAACCCCAGCTTAGAGCATTTATGACATAACCTATACTTCCAACAATCAAAGAAGCAATTATAGCAGCAAGAATGGAATGATAGATTCTCTTTTTCATGATTCCCCATCTCCTTCTACTACTGTGGTTTACAATTGAGTTTATCCAAGTAAACAGGTGGAGAAAAAAGCTGCCACTATCAAAATAACGAGTGATAGTTGGTAAGACGGCTTTTCCTCATTAAAGCTGATCACATACTCATTCAAGATCAGGAGTAGGATTTTCCTGCGTTAACCAAGTACCAAATTTTACCACGTAATGCAAAAAAGACCAAGGAGCCTATCTCTTGAAAAAGAAGAAGTATGGACCCCATTGTACTAATAGGAACCACAGTAACAAAACCGGAAATCCCCCTCTTTTCTTGCTCACCAATAAAACTTCCTAACCTATATCAAAAATAAAGCTTTTTCATTAAGTTGCATTTGTGAACAATAAAAAAATTGCATTAAAACTTGGGCATTAAAACAAAATTCAACATATTTTATCTGCCACTTTCTGGTAAGATAAGGGGCGTGAATTTGACTTCTTTTGGAATAAAAGAATATTTATAAAAGGGAGGATACCTTATAATGGAGGGATTCTACAATAAAAGTTTAGTACTCAAAATACAAAATAAAAGAAATGAAATGTATACTAATGCCAATCAATTTGGTATTTGTGATGCAAGGACTCTTGTAGTTAGCCAAGAATTAGATGTTCTCCTTAACGAGTATCAGTATTCTCAACAAAGTCAGAACATATCTGTAAGATACCATGGACAAGATATTTACCAAATAATGGAATTTTAAAACCATAAGGGTACGAAACTATGAAGGCCCCATACTAAAAAAAGGTTATTATTATTCGAACTCCCTTCTCTTATCAGAAACACTAAAAGAGGAAAACAATATTCGAAGAAACGTTCCCTCGTTCCTATCAAGAAATATTGTTTTCTTCCTTCCATTTTAAAGATTTTCTCTAAAGCTTCGCCCACTACCCATATTTTACACACTCATTGACCTGTACCCCATAGAAAGAACAGTCTAAATAATTGAATGAAATATTGTTCAATAAGAGTGAAACTGTTTTAATTTTTTTATATACTATATTTAATAAAGTATTTATAAAGGAAAGGAGAATTCTATTGATTGCTTATGAAAAAGCATCAAATGTTTTGCTTTCTGGTTTGTATCATGAAATACAAAGAAACATAAAGCGAGGACTTTTATCGAATAACATGGAAAGCGAATTAGAATTAATATCTATAATAGCTAAAAAAAGAGGGCTATATCTGTAGAAAGAAAAAGTGAGGATACCCTCCTCCTTTTCACAGAACCATTTCTATTGACCTAAACCTTCCTCTGCTTCTCTAAGCTGTAAGAAATCTTTCTTCACCTGTTTTTCCTATGCAAACGAGTATGTCTTTCCACTCTCCTGCTTTCGCCTATCCGTCAAGTTCAGGCCTTCTGTAGCGGTGGCAACTAGTAATCCGAAGATTGTATCAGATATGGTCACTGTTAACCACATCTGGAGTGTTAGTTGCCTGATCCCCTCGTTGGTTAACTCCGAGTTATTCTTCTGCGAAAGACCTCGGGAATGACCATGCAGTGGTCCTTATTCTTTAACAAGACTCAACCTAATCTGTTTCGTCTCCACTCCGTCTTCAGTCAGATGTATAATAAACGGTAATAGATAAAGGGTTGCTTTAAATACAAAAAATCACCAGCAGTAGATGGTGTGTTTTAAAGGTTTCCAGGACTGGAACTATAACTTTTTAGAAGAAGTATACTCTTAGTAGTAACAAATTTATGAGAAAAGCCCTTATGCTAGATTAACAATGCACAGCTGTGTCATTCTTAATGTAATACTCCTATTTGTGTATTTTTCCTTTTGGCTCTGTTAAAGGTTAATACGATGATCATAGAGCCTTAGATTTTTAAATGACCTAACTCTGTTTTTTTTAAATTGCCCAGCTCCTAGCCTCATTTTATCTTTTCTTCACATACAAAAAAGCTGACACATAAACGTCAGCTCTTCAGGCATCCTTTAGGACACGAAGAACAATAGGTACCACTGCCTGTTTTATAGTAAAAACAGCACGTCTTCCGGCGACGGGCACCTGCATCCCCTGTATAAAAGGGGTAAAGAGGATTGCATGGCTCTCCAAAAAGGTCTCCTGGTGCTTCATGAACAAGGTAGTGAAGGTCTTTTTTCAACTGCCCCTGTAATATAGCATCTGCGTTCTTTGCAAGCTTTTTCTCATAGAGACCGAACACACGAACCGCTGTGTTTTCCCATAATATGGGCATCGGTATTTTCGTGACCTTGTTAATCGTTCGCCAAATTGGTGTAAGATGGTCGTGAAAGACATGATAAACCGTGTCTTCCCATGATGATTTCACAGGCTTACAACATGACATCTCTATATTCTGCTTCCACTTCCCCCCTTCCAAGTCAACGTGAATAACCGTTTTTTCTAAAGACACGTCCAAGCCTCTACCATTGGTCGTTTGCAGTTCCAGCGCACTGCAGGCGAGAGCACGGGCATACCATTTTGAGAACTGGGACGCCGTTACCAAGAGAGAAGGGGAATCGATGGCTTTCCCGAATTCACGAAGATACGCCTGACACGTCTCTGGTCGGACTAAATCCCTGGTTACTACCTGTTCACTTTGCTTCTGAAATAAAGGAAGACTCATGTGACATGCGCCCCTTTCCGTACGGAATAACCATCGGCAAATCAAAAATCGGATCATTCGTGACCATACATTCCATACTAAAAACATCGAGAACCATCTTTTTAGTCATAATATCCGCAGGCGTTCCTGCATCATAAATGGTTTTATTTTGCATGGCCACAAGGTGATGGGCATAGCGGCAGGCTAAGTTCATATCATGGAGAACCATGACGACCGTTCGCTGTTCCTTCTCATTTAAATCGTATAACAAATCAAGAACGTCAATTTGATGACTCATATCTAAATAAGTCGTCGGTTCGTCAAGTAACAACGTGTCTGACCCTTGTGCTAGCGTCATGGCAATCCAGGCCCGCTGCCGTTGACCACCGGACAGTTCGTCCACAGCAGCTGAAGCATATTCTGTCATACCCGTATCTCGAAGCGCTTTTACCACCATTTTTTCATCCTCAAGCGACCACTGCTTCATAATGCTTTGATGCGGATAACGTCCTTGTTTGACAAGCTGCTCAACGGTTAACCCTTCAGGTGTAGTTGGCCCCTGCGGTAGAATGGACATTTTCTTAGCAATGTCTTTTGATTTCCTGGTCGAAATATCTTCCCCGTCCAGCAGAATCGAACCCTTCTCAGGCTTTAGTAACCTTGCCATTGTGCGGAGAAGCGTGGATTTCCCACACCCGTTCCCACCGATAAAAACCGTGATTTTTCCTTTAGGAATCGTTACTGTTAAATCGTCCAGTATCAGCTTATCATCATACGAAAAATGAATGTGATTCGCTTCAAGACTTGTCATAAAAAATCACTTTCCTCTCTTTTTACATATGATGTCGGTTTCTAAACAACAAATAAAGAAAGAACGGCGCACCTACTCCGGCAGTAAAGACGCCGGCTGGAATATCCACTGGATAAAATAACGTACGAGCTGCCAAATCTGCACCAAACATCAGAAGAGCACCGGTACTGGCTGAGGCCAAGGTCAACGCACCATGCGTTCTCCCGATCAATGTTCGTGCAATGTGGGGGGCAATGAGTCCAACAAAGCCCACAGCCCCGACAACGGCAACAGCAGACCCAGCCAGAATGACACTAAACAGCAACAGAATCATACGGTCGAGCTGCAGGCGGACACCAAGCCCGAGGGATGTGTCGTTTCCCATCTGCTGGGTATCTAGGCTCCGCGAAAAAATCAGTGTGACCAAAATTCCAACAAAAACGACCGGTATTAAAAGAGATACATCATTCCATGAAGCACCATATATACTTCCGGTCAGCCATAAATATGCCTGAGTTGCAGTTACTGCTGAACTTACCACGATCATAAACGTCGTTCCAGCGCTCATGATGGCAGAAATACCAATACCAATCAACACAAGGCGAATGGGTGTAATACCCCGTTGCCATGCGAGAAAATAGGTTAATAGAGCAACTGCCATTGAGCCTGTAATCGCGGCTAACGGAAGAAATTGGAGACTCAAACCGGCACCGTATGTGAGAAACATAACTGCCGCTACAGCCCCTCCACCCGTGACACCAATAATATCAGGAGCCGCCAGGGGGTTTCGTACAATTCCTTGTAAGATCATACCTGATACACCAAGGACTGCCCCGGCCAATAAGGAAAGGAGCTGGACTGCATGACAATGAAGTCATTGGCACCCATTCCATTCCCCATGATTGTGGATACGACCTCAAACGGAGACAGGAGCGTATTCCCAAGCACGGGTCCAACGATACAGGCAAGTGCAATCATAAGAAACAAGATGAGATTAATGAATAACTGTCTTTTTTCCAAAACAAAGGAGACGTATTTGTTACGGAAAGTGATGCCTGGTTTCATAAAGATTTCAGCCCCCTTCTTGCAATGTATATGAAGAAAGGGCCACCGATCAACGCTGTCATCACACCTATTGGGACTTCCTGAGGCATAATGACGAGTCTTGCTGCCACATCTGCACCAACCAGAAGACAGGCGCCAAGCATGGCAGAGTTGGCAAAATCCAACGGTAATCAGTTCCGGCAAAATAGCGTGCAATATGAGGGATGACGAGACCAATAAAACCGACAGCTCCAACGATTGCCACAGAGCTTCCTGCAAGGACAACGACAATCACACCCATAAACGCTTTGACGAGCAGAATATTCTGCCCCATTCCTTTTGCAATGTCATCACCAGTCACAAGCAGATTGATGGCTTTCCCCATTAAAAGTGCAGCGATCATAGCCGTCGCAATAAACGGAAGAACCGGCATAAGCATATCGAGCGTTCGGCCACTAACGGAACCTGCCAGCCAGAACAATACGTCCTGCAAGCCGGCCTCATCAAACACAAGAATGCCTTGAGTGTAAGATTGAAACAGAGCGCTAATAGCGGCTCCGGCGAGGACAATTTTAATCGGAGTCATTCCGTCTCTGCCCAATGAGCCGAGGATGTAAACGATCAAAGCGGCCACAGTTGCCCCTGCAAAGGCCAGCCACATTAAAGAAACCAGTGAGGACACAGAGAAGAAGACCATGCCAATGACAATAAAGAAGATGGCACCATTGTTAATGCCAAAAATGCTCGGGGAAGCCATCGGGTTTCTTGTCATTGCCTGCATCAATGTGCCTGAAACCGCAAGCCCTGCTCCAACAACAGTGGCGATCACGGCTCGTGGCAGACGGTCAAACTGCACCACAATATGCGACGTGGCATTCTCATCAAACGATGTAAACGATCGAACCGCCTCTTTCAGTGATACTGGCGTCTGTCCGAAAATAATACTCGATACAAAGGCGATAACAAGTAATAAAGAGAGAAGGATAAAAGTTGTTACTTTCTTCTGTTGAAATACATTTGCTCCCTTCATCCAATCTCCCTTTCCGGTGTTATTCCTTTTCTACATCAAAAATCTCATAAAGGTCATCGAGCATAAGGTTTGCTGCCAGCACACCACTACCTGCATTCCATGTTTCTTCTTCAACCATATATACATTGTCCGACTTCACAGCTTCAAGCTCTTGCCAAAGCGGATGATTCGTCCACTCTTCATAAGTGGCCTCGATTTGTTCCGTTTCAGTCCCAGAGTTGAAGTTAAAAATGATATCAGCATCGGCTTCCGGAATACTTTCCTTAGAAGACAATTTAATGCCCCATTCATCCGGATCATCGTGCCCTTCCGGACGGTCAAAGCCAGTGTCCTGCAGGATCTGTCCGGCAAATCCCATGTAGCTGATCGGCACGGAAGTTTGTGATGGCCGCTTCTATAGGCAGTTCATCACTCATCTGCTCTTTGAAATGATCTGTGCGCGCTTCATAATCAGCAAGGAGTTGATCTGCTTCGTCCTCTTTATTAAGCGCCTCTCCCATAACGTTTAACGTATCTTTCCATAAGTACACTTCTTCTCCCACAACAGTCGGGGCGATGTTTGAGCTGCTGTGTCCATGATTCCACAATCCCATCAGGCTGAACACCAAGTGCTGCTGCCGTGTCGTTCGCCCCCTGATAAAGTGTCACAACCGTTTCCGGCGTACCTTCTATTTCAGTTACCCCCATCGCATGTTCAACCGTGCGCGTCTCCTCATGATCAGACGCATTATTCTGATTTGTTCCTTCTGAATTTCCGCTAATGTTACAATTGATAATCATTCTCGTCAATGATTATTTGAAAACTTTTCGTTTTGTCACAGAATATGATAGAAAAAAAGACAAGTGCCAGGCACTTGTCTTTTTTCATCAATAGCTAACTTTGTAGTATTGTGAAGAGAATGAGCCAATATGAATAGTTTTGAGCCACATACTGCGGACAGATAAAGCTATTAAATGCAGGGAATCCTTATCCATAAGTATTTTAGCTAATCAGAAGTGCAAAGCACGAAATGATTCCTACAACGAGCATATAAATTTTCATCATTGAAAAATTCCTGGTGGAGGCCATATTGATGTCGGGGGATATTCATACAGCCCAAACAATTGAAAAAAGTTTTGGTTGCTATTGATGTGTTCGTGCTTGGTTATGGCCTGTTCTGACTCCTTTTCCGTACCTCCTGACATTCAGTCACAAGAAGGAATTTCGATACAGAAACAGGCCTGGTCATTATGGTTTCTTGGGGTCATGTTAGAACTTTATTTAGCCTTAGCGATAGAGTTTGGTGGCGAAAATCCTTTTGAAAACCGGAACTATGAATTAATCATAAGTTCACAGGGGGCGGAGAATTTTTACTAAATGGCTGCTTTTTGTTTCACTTCATCACTATTTTTCTTTATCTTCAAATGAATTTGACGGACTCTTTTTTCTTCAGCCTTTTCAATCTTCAAGATCACATTCTCATAAAGAAACTCTTCTCCAACTTTTGGAATACGTTGAAATTCCTCAATTAACCATCCACCCAGTGTATGGTTAGAGGTTGTTGGAGCATTAATGTCCGCAAATTGGACAAAATCATCAATCGAGTAATCTGGATCAATCAGATAACTAGATGGTCCCACTTGGCGTACCTGATTAACACTCACATCATGCTCATCCCAAATCTCTCCGACGATCTCCTCTAATAAATCCTCTAAAGTAACTAATCCTGATGTCCCTCCAAATTCATCAATCACAACGGCCATATGAACCTTTTGCTTTTGTAATTCTGGAAGCAAGGAAGAGATTTTCTTAGATTCAACTACAAATAACGGATGTCTAATTAACGAGCTTACATCTAGCTTCTCGCCATCTTTAATATAGGCTGTTAAAAAATCCCGCTCAGATAAGATTCCAATGATGTTATCAATAGAACCATCATATACTGGTATTCTAGAGTAATGTTCTTTTAAGAAAACATCCCTGATTTCGGTAACAGATTGGTTAATCTCAACAGCAATCATATCCGGACGTGGTTTTAGGATTTCATGAACAATGATATCATCAAATTCTAAGGAACGCTGCACCATCTCTTTTTCATTCTTACCTATAACACCCTCATCTTCACTAATTTGTATAAGCATTTTAATTTCTTCTTCAGTTACAGATGGTGCGTTTTCTTTGTTCTTCACAAAAAAGGAAACAAGTTTTTTTATCTTTAGGAACACCCAAGTTATCGGATAGAACACTTGTATCAATAAAAATAGAGTTCCTGAGGTTTTTAGTGCATAGCCTTCTGCATATTCTTTTGCTAATGATTTCGGGATAATAACAAAGCCGTTCTAAAAACGTAATAAATCCGCTGTTTCGTAAGAACTAACCCGAATATAAATACCAACCCAACTGTTACAGATATTTCATTGAGGACAGAGCAATTATTACCTTTGGATAGACGCCTAAAAGTAAAAAGATAAACGATCCACTTATTCCAGCCAGGATTGGATCACCGTTGAAGTTACTAGCCATCCCAGCTACGAAAAGGAATACAGAATCGCTTAGTCTTTAATTACTCCTAATTGTAGTCATTTTATTATTATTAACCAGGATCGTTGGAGCAACTAGGTCTACACCAATTACAAGCAATACATAATGAATAGGAGGTAAAGGATTGTTTATAAATAATGTATTTCAACAGCGCTGCTAGTGGTCTCTTTATATATAGTACCAACAAAAAGACCTCTACAAACGGTAAAGGTCTGGCTAACAACATGGTCGTGTTTTGCCAATAAAGCCGGGATGTGATTCTGGAGCGACGACTTTATTGTACAGCTACTCCCTTCTAAACAGGTAGCATTCGCTTAATTTATTTTGATTCTTAAAACAACAAGTTTGCTTGTTTCACTTATTTTCATATCAATTACGTAAATGGACACACTTTGTCTGGACTTTCCACCCTTATTTTCAGTATCCTTCTATCTTCTGCCTCCGTGACAATTAATTTTATACTGTCATAAATGAACTCTTCACCCACAGTAGGAACATAATCAAACTCCTCTGACAACCAGCCACCAAGGGTATAATTTCGACTGTCAGGCAATTCAACTTGAACCAATCTTGCGAAATCATCTAAAGGGAAATCTCCATGTACTTCAAATTCATTTGTGCCAAGTTCTGTAACTCCCATAGTCTTCTCATCATGTTCATCCCATATCTCACCGACTAATTCCTCGAGAATATCTTCCAGAGTAACAATGCCTGATGTGCCGCCAAATTCATCAATGACAATCGCCATATGCACCCGATTTTTTTGAAGCATTGGTAAAAGAGTAGCAATGCCTAATGTTTCCACAACAAATAAAGGTTTTCGAATTAACTTTCTTACATTCATATCTTTGTTTGTAACAAGCTGGGAAAGGAAATCTCTTTCTGAAAGAACTCCTATAATATTGTCAATTGAACTTTCATATACAGGCACTCTAGAAAACCTTTCTCTTATTAATATTGTAGTTATCTCTTCAATCGACATATCGATATCAATCGCAACAAGGTCTGTACGTGGAGTTAAAACCTCAACTACTTTTGTATCATTAAAATCCAAAGTGTTATGAAGAAGTTCCCTTTCACTTGGTTCAATAACACCTTCTTCTTGACCGATTGTAAACATTTCTTTTAATTCTTCCTCTGTAACAGATGGAATAACTTCCGATTTAGATACGAATTTTGTCATAACTTGTTTTAGCTTAACAAGCAACAAAGTAAATGGAGAGAACAGTTTCATAAGTAAAAGCAATAAAGCTGAGATTTTTAACGCCAGTGGCTCAGCGTTCTCCTTAGCAAATGATTTGGGAAGCACTTCTCCAAAGATAAGGATAAGGATGGTCATGACAATTGTGCTAACAAGTAGCCCGGTATTGCCACCAAATAAAACAGTAGCAACCTGTGCAGATATCGTAGCGGCTGCAATGTTCACTAAGTTATTCCCAATCAAGATCGTTGAAAGGGCCTGATCAAAATGTTGAGAAATAAAGAGAGCCTTCACACCACCGGGTCTATTTTCATCTGCGTAGCTTTTAGTCTTAATTTATTTGCACTTGAATAGGCAGTTTCAGCTGAAGAGAAAAATGCTGATAAGATCAATAAGATAATAAGTACGAGTACTAAGTTCAAAGGTACTTCAGACAAGACAAATCTCTCCTATTTTATAATTGATATTTTTAATCTGTCCCAAAACTTATTAATAATGACAAAAAAGCTGAATAGTATCGAGCCTCCCTGGATTAAAAGGCTAAGATCAGCGGCTCATCTACCAGCATTTTAGTCTTTAGCTTGCTCGTTGTTAACAAAGAAAATTATTTTGCAACAACCTATATTTTAATTTAAGTGGAAAGTAGTACTTAAATGCTTCCCCGTTTAATTTATGAAATCCATAAGCTCAAACAAAAACTAGGATAAATGAAATTCGAAAATGGTTCACTAGGGATGAAGTGATCGGGGAAAGGAAGGGAATCATGGAAAGGGTTGTTCGGTTTATACCTATAGAATTGGTTGACAAATATAAATATAACTTTATCGTCATGCAATGTCATAGGTGTTCTTCGGAGCATGAAAAATTTCACTTTATTGCCAGTTCACTTTAATAAGTGATAGAAAATTCATACTATATAGTCATAAGAATAAATGTGTTAGATCAGTTCTATATTATCCTGAAGTGACAACGATTTATTGATTAAGTACGAAACTTTTTGGTACATATCTCTATATCTTTGCCAGAAGTAGAGATGTTCAAATGATAGGGATTGTGGCCCTTGTGATCACTCTCTTTGAAGGTGGCATCCATACAAATTATCCGAATAAATAGGCGCGACAAGCTCCAAGGCGATCACCTCAAAATGTAACTTTATACTATTCTAACATATATGTATGTAACATAAAGTAATATGCGTTGATTACGTTTGTTAGGAGAGGCCGATGAAGAGGTTAAGACGAGATCACCGAAGAAATCCATTGCCCTTTAGCACTGTTTTTATTATCAGTTTTACCATCTTTTTAGTTTTAACTGTTCTAGGGTTAATATTTGTTGAATACGGGATTCGTCCTACGCTGATGACCATTGCCAAAACGGAAACACAACGTATCGCTGCGCAGTCGATTAATGATGCGGTTTCTAAACGAATTGTAAATGAACTTGATATTGAGGAATTAGTGCTTTTGGACAAAAACGGAAAAGGGAACTTAACTTCCATTCGCTTTGATCCACAAATCTACAACCGAGTCACCGCTGAAGCCACAACGCGGGTTCAGCGAAGTTTGGAAAGTATTAATGAGGAAAGTATTGCTGAATTTTTGATGATATGGAGAATGAAGACGAGGGGATTATCCATTATATTCCTCTGGGTATGGCCGCTGATAATGCCCTGTTAGCAAACTTTGGACCGAAGGTACCAGTAAAGTTTACTACGATAGGAGACGTAAGGTCAGAAATTCGAACGGATGTTACGCATACGGGGATTAACAATACAATGATTGAAGTTTATATCTATATTGTCGCCAATGTTAGGGTGGTCATTCCTTTTGCAACTGACACAGCAACTGTTGAAAACAATATTATGTTAAGTGATATCTTTGTTCAGGGGGAGATTCCCGACTTTTATGGTGGCAATAGTGAAAACAGTCCTAGACCTGCAGAGATTGTAGAAAGTGAATAACCTAAAGAAAAGTCAGCTTCTTTATTATCGGGAGAAGCTGACTTTCTAGTGTAATAGCTTTCGATGCATATAAATTAAAAGATGGGCGCTATGACTTTACTTGATAAACGACAACCAGCGGTTACACTACTTATGATTCTTCTTGGGGCGGTCCTATCATTTCTCCCTTTTTTTCCAATATCTCAGATATTGATACTATCTTTTTGATGATCGTTTTGTGCTTTTGGTTTCTAAAAATCCCAATCTCTAAAATGAGAACAGTCTGCACGAAAGACTTCCTCTACGTATGGCTTTATTTTTAAACTTTGTTGTTTTTCCTCTTTTAGCTGGGGGAAATAACGTGAATGGAATTTCTAAGGTTTCACTCTCTACAAAGCATTAATATAGCGGTCACTCCAACAATCAAGGTACTGTTCAATATATTGCTTCCCACTACGTTACCACGCCCGCGTTTTCTTCCGTAGCCGCAAGGATGCTGACCTTCTTCCTTCTGGTGAAAACTTGTACCAAATGCCACAATGGTAAGACCAATTAACAACGGAGAAACTCGAAGTATCCTTGCTATGTTGGAAGAACCTCTCACGGAGAAGTTTGTTCCTATTATTAAGAACAATACCCGCCATTATTAATATAAATGTCATAGACCTCCCTCAGTTATAATAGTTTTCCATGTCTCTGGATGAATAAACCTTGCCAACTATAAGATTCTCAAAGTAGGAATAGAAATCATTCAAGAAAATATCCCCCTGTATCGAAGTAAAAACACTCAATAACCCGAATAAGGACATCAAATCTCCTTCATTCGGGTTAACCAATTTGATCAAATCATCAATTAGGGAAGAAAGGCAGTCCCAAGACATAATGAGCAATACTAAAAGCAATTACCATCATGATTATGCCAACCGTTAGCCCATCTCTGGCCTCTATCACTAGCTCATTATCTGTTACTGGATTATCCTCCTTCTCTATGGTAAGCGTGAGATCATACTATACACAGAGAAAGGTGGACTGGAATTTAATCGGCATTAGTAAAACGCACTTAAGTAAAAGGCTTGTGAAAGCTTGAGAAGTATAGTCAAAAAGATAAAATGGACCTTCAGTAAGAGCTGATAAAAATAGTCCCTCATCTTTTTTGTTGACATACTCTATTGGATGGGCAGTAGCAAGCCTTTTTCGTTTACGCTTAAAGAATACAGATGATATGAAGAATCACTAGAAAAAGCTTGAGGAGGAATGATCAAAAAAGGGTGAAATACAACAAGGATGGAAATAGACAAATAATAGCCTATTTGTCATTATATTATCTCCCCCCTTTTCCTTGGTAAGACTCTCTTTTAAAGTATTATACCCCTTCATGTCAGAAGGAATTAAAAACAATATCCGGTTTTCTTATTTCGACTTTTTCTTTGCTTTTATCACGTTTCTTCCTTTCGTTGTCTTACACATCTTGGCTTTTGTCCCAACTTTACTATGATCTGATCTTTCAATTTTCTATATAGGAATCAGTTACACATGGAATATAAACACTATCGGTAAAAAGGACAACGAACTTTTTTGTAGTTGAACAGGAAAGATGATTGGAGGGGTGTTGTTTTGCCTTTCCCGTTTATTAAATATTTCTTATTCCCACTATATTTGGTGTTAAGTACCTATATACTATAGTCCGCCCATTTTTTTATAAACGATTATTTTTCTGTTCCTAGTTAAAAACTTAATAAAACCTTTACATTGAGTTAATAGACAATTAATATTGCCCCTCTAAAATTTTGTATGTTTGCATATATACTAATCTTTTCTATAACAAATAGTTGCGATTGAGGGGGAAGCTGCATTGGATATCCAAACAATAGTTTTTACGTTCTTGGGTGGTCTAGGCATCTTTTTGTTTGGGCTTAAATTTATGAGTGAAGGCTTACAAAAAGTGGCTGGCGATCGATTGCGAGACATTTTGGATAAGTTTACAAGCAATCCTTTCTTAGGAGTGATTGCTGGAATTATTGTTACTGTATTAATTCAATCAAGTTCAGGAAGTACCGTTTTAACGATTGGGCTTGTAAATGCTGGTTTTATGTCGTTACAACAGGCTATTGGCGTGATCATGGGCGCCAATATTGGAACCACCGTCACAGCTTTTATTATTGGAATTAAAGTTTCTGCTTACGCCCTTCCTATTATGTTTGTAGGTACTTTTTTATTGTTCTTTTTCAAAAACAAAAAAGTCAACCATTATGGTCAAGTCATCATGGGGTTTGGTGCTTTGTTTTACGGACTAGAACTTATGGGGGAAGGTGTCAGCCCTTTACGAAATGTACAAGCTTTTGAACAATTAACGGTCAGCATGAGTGAAAATCCCATTCTCGGGGTATTAATTGGGGTTATTTTCACGGTAGCCGTACAAAGTTCCTCTGCTTCTATCGGTCTTTTGCAACAACTGTATGAACAAGGAGCAATGACTTTACCGGCAGCTTTGCCTGTATTGTTCGGTGATAACATTGGTACGACGATCACAGCAGTTTTTGCAGCCATTGGCGCTTCACTTGCGGCTAAGCGTGCAGCTCTGACCCATGTCATCTTTAACTTAATTGGCGCTACCCTTGTTTTAGTTTTACTCGTGCCTTATACAAATTTAGTCAGTTACCTACAGGGTGCTCTCAATCTGAACCCTGCTATGACCATTGCGTTTGCTCATGGAATCTTTAATGTGTCGAATACATTGATTCAAATTCCGTTTGTCGGCCTTCTCGCCTATATCGTAGTCAAATTAATTCCTGGAAAGGAAACAGAAATTGAATACAAAGCCAAGCACCTTGACACCAGCTTTGTCTATCGCTCCCCAGCGATTGCCTTAGGACAAGCAAAGCTAGAAACATTACGCATGGCTGAACTTGCGGAAAAAGGATTAAGTGAGGTATGGCAATATATTAAAACAAATCAAAGAAGACATGCAGAACTTACCGTTCAATTTGAGGAAGCGATTAATAACTTAGATCATAAGATTACAGATTATCTTGTATTAATATCAGAACGCTCTCTTTCCGATGAGAATTCCAAATTACACTCTGTCTTAATGGATACCGTCCGTGATCTTGAACGAGTGGGAGATCACATGGAAAACCTTATGGAGCTCGTTGAATATCAACTAACAAACAAAGTAGAGATTTCTGAAGATGCCCAAAAGGATCTCGAAGAAATGTTTTTGCTAACAAGTAAAACCCTAAATAAGGCCATACAAGCCTTAGATAAAAACGATATAGACCTAGCCCAACAGTGCATCATGGATGAAGAAGAAATAGATAGTATGGAAAGAAAACTTCGTAAAAAACATATCTTGCGTGTAAATGAAGGACGTTGTTCCGGTTCCGCAGGGATTGTTTTTGTGGATATGGTGAGCAATTTAGAACGGATTGGAGACCACGCCGTAAACATTGCAGAAACGGTTATCGAGGACAAAACCAACGAGTAAAACCAGAACAAAAATAATAAATAAAAGAAATCAAACCCCTCATGCCACTTCTCTTAGTGACTGAGGGGTTTGGCATTAGACTGATAACCAAAGTCCTTTCTTTTTATTCCTGTGTCAAGTCTACCCTCATTGCTTCACCCATTGCTTTCGGTACATCTGTGTTGTCTACTAACCCTGTTAACAACTCTGATCTTGGCCCGTACGCATAAAGAGGGACTTCTTCTCCCGTATGATCTGTGCTGCTCCAGCCTACCCCCGCATAATTGCTGATTACGTGGTTAATAGCTAACACGGGGTCATTGGACTCCTGGATGTTTTCAGCTTCTTCTCCTGTAATTTCTATATTTGCGTATTCTTGAATAACTTCTTGGACATTACTCCGATCTTCGTTTAATTGATTTGCCAAAGCATCACCAGTTGCGGTCACGTCACGAAGTATTTCTACATTGGTACTTTTTGTATTCTCTCCACCTAGAGACATGCCACCTGTATCGTGATCTCCTACCACGACAACCAGTGTTTCTCCATCTTGATCAGCAAAATCGATGGCTTCTATGACAGCCTCTTCAAAAGCCTCCGTATCACTCATCGCCCACGCCGCGTCGTTTGCGTGGCCTGCCCAATCAATCTGACTGCCCTCTACCATAAGGAAAAATCCATCCTCATTTTGACTTAAAACGTCTATGGCACTGCTCGTCATTTCGGCAAGACTCGGTTCATTGGTTCCTTCACGATGGAGTTCCGGCTCCATCGCATCATCTGCAAATAAACCGAGGATGCTTCCTTCTTCAATCTCCAACAACTGATCACGATTTTCTACAAATTGATACTCTTTCTCTTTGGCTTCATCGATCAAATGACGTTCCGGTTGGTTTCCACCTTCTTCCTCAGGCAGAAAATAATCTTTCCCTCCCCCAAGGATGACATCCACTACTCCATCATCAATGTATTGTCGGGCAATTTCTTCCTGGTTTGAACGGGAATCCACGTTTGAGGCAAATACAGCTGGAGTGGCATGAGTGATGGTTGAATTTGCCACAAGTCCTGTCGATTTTCCGTCTTCATCTGCAGCTTCTAGGATACTCTTTAGGTCTTCACCCTCTGGTGACTGACCTACCACTCCGTTATTTGTTTTGACACCCGTTGCCATAGCTGTACCAGCTGCAGCTGAATCTGTGATTCTATGATCGTTTGAATGGGTCGTCATCATACCCGTTAAAAAGGAGTCCCACACCGGACTACCGTCTTCTTTATAATACCGATAAGTTGCATTATACCCGGTGGAAAACCCATCAGGAATGAAATAGATCACATTTTCAACGTCTTCTTGTTTTGGTCCTGCATGATTGGGTGGACCGGCATGACCGGGTTTCCCAGCATGATCTGGAGGACCAGCAGATACTTCTCCCATACTTAATAGTAATACAGCACTTAATGGAATCGTCAACACACGTTTCAACACTTTGCCTACCTCCCTTAATTTTTACACGTGGCGGAACTTATGTAAGATGCACCTCCTTGCTTTTTTTGGTGCAAACTCGTCTTGAAGTATGTTTCTATCTATTAGTGTAATGACTTGATATTAAGAGATAGTTAAGCCTAAATAGAAAAAATGTAAAATATCAAGCCTGATGATTTCTAACTAGGATCAACCTCACTATTTGCTAAATTACAAACTAAAATATTCTAGAGGGATAGAAAATCAAATCGAATGTTAATTTAGTAGCAGAGTATATAACTACGATTCTTTCATCCCTTTCTCCTATAAATTGAAAGCCAGATATGTACTGGAAGTCTATCAAAGTAAATCTTTTGTAAATAAAGTGACAGGTTTGTAAATCAGCTAATACTCCCTCACGAACCTCACCGGGCTTAACCATCCACATCCCCCGTTACGCTTTTGAGACTCATCTTCTTCAGAACCCTCTTCCATCCGTTGTATCGCTGAGAGAACAGTTTAAAGGACTCGATTGAAGCATTCTTACAATGTTCCAAGAAAAAAAGTAGCACCTTGTTTTATAAAAATTATTTTTTTACACATATTACTTTGACACACATAGTAATATGTTATAAATTATTATTGAGGAGGTGAGGTTGTTTGTCAAAAAAATCTCTAATGATTTAATCCGTGGTCATACAGATACAATTGTCCTTAATATCCTGCGCCAACATAATAGCTATGGGTATGAAATCTATAAAAAATACTCCAATTAAGTAACGGGCAATACGAATTGAAAGAGGCGACACTCTACACCGTGTTTCGTCGACTTGAAAAAGAGGGTTACGTTGTTTCCTATTGGGGAGACGAAACCCAAGGAGGTCGTAGGAAGTATTACCAGATCACAGAGGAAGGAAAGAAACGGTTCGAACAAAACAAACGTGATTGGGAATTTGCTAAAGAAATCTTGATCAAATTAATTGAAGGGGGTCACGACCCAAATGAAACATCAGAGTCACCTTGATAAAAGGATTAAAACCTATATTGACCGAGAGTTTGCGGGGTAGGTGAGAGTCAGCATCTTTATGAATTGAAAGAGGAACTGACTGTGAATCTTAAAGAAAAAACGAAGGATTACGAAAAAGCAGGAAAAACAGAAGATGAAGCATTTAAAGAAGCTATTCATTCAATGGGAGATCTAAGTGGGCTAAAAGAAGACATGCGGAGAGTTGGGGAAGATCAAGCGAGAAAAGCAGTATATACATCCATGGCGTCTAGGGTTTCAACTGTAGGGTTACTTGTCGGTATTTTACTCATGGTTTTCGGGGCATTCATTACAACCATGCTTTACTTTATGGGACTTCCTGGGGTTGCTGCGACCGGTCCGGCAATTTTTATTGTGATCGGCGGTACTCTTGTCACGTATAGCGTACTTACACGTGAAACCTCTACCTATTATGCCATGACTAAGGGAGAGCATTACTTTACACATTAGCTGTCGGGTTACTATTGTTTAGTCTATTTGTCGGCTTCACTTCCGGGCTTGCTACTGGGGAAGTATTTATAGCCATTAGCTCCTCTATGGTGTTTTTCATAGGCGGGTTAGGAATTTGGTTAGCACTTCTCCTTACCACCCATACAAGTAGGAAAAAATGAAAAGAGAGGTTACCACATTTTTTGTTTTTAAAAAATAGTCAAATGATATATTTTTACAGATAGCTTTTCACCCCAAGTATGTAAGCTAATTATTGTGAATGGCTAATTTACTCGGGAAAGTAGGATTCTTTTTACTATACAGAGTCACCGATTTGCTATGGTGTTATCTTATTAAAGCGCTTATAGGTAGGTTTTACATTCTGTTTCAAGGGGGCGCCTCTTGTTAATGCCATATAACTTTGTAAAAAGAATAGGCTTTTCATTAATATGAAAAAGGAAACAACGTTTCTTCAAACGTTGTTTCCTTGCAATATACCTTTCCTCTTTTCCCCTCTTATGCACTTAAGCTTAACAATCTCATTCATGCTCTAGTTAAGTTCAATTATTTATATTGGATATCGTCTAAAATTTTAAAATTTTTTCTAGACAACAAAAAAGTAAGAGCCCCTTTCCATGGGAAAAGGGCTCTTTTCATCCGGTCACTTATGCAGGAAAAGAGGTGAAGTTCCAGGATGTACGTTATTATATTCTCAAAACACGTAATTGAATAGATGTTTATCCTTATTTCTCTCATTTTAAGGATATCTTTACTTCTGTCTTTGACGCTCGCCTTTGCGTTTAACAAATGGATAGAAAACTAATTATCGCCAAATGGTAAGTTTTAAGGCCAAACACCCAAAAATACATTAATCTTTATAATTAAATCTGTTGATTTCAGTCAGGAAGGGTATACAAATAAATAGAAAAGGAGGCGTTACGGATGAAGAAAATGACTGAAATAACTGGAATTATTTTTGCAGCTTTCGTCAGTGGAAGAAAGCCCTGCAGATGATCATGCTCTAGATGAAAATGAAGAATTAGAAACAGAAGACAATGGTGATGAGAATAGCAGCAATGAGAATACGGGAGAAGAGTCTTTAACTGAAGCTGATGAGAATGACAATAAAGAGAATAAAGAAGAAGATTTTATAGAGGAAGCTGACGAGAATGATTCTGATGCTTATGCTGGAACGCAAGAGACTCCTACTTACTTAATTGGATCACAATATATTGAAGCAGAAGTTGACGACATCGTTCAATTTTATACAGCGTTTTCAATTAAACGTGATGCGGCTAAACAACTGTCACATGAAGATAGTATAGAGATGTCACTTAACGATGGAGATCTTTCTGAACAAGAAATTCTTAGCTCATACGCTGATATCTCTGTAGAGTGGCCGACACTTCATTTACACTTTAATGAAGACGGAAATGAATTATCAGCAACTTCCGCACAATCGAGGTTATTTTATGATTCGTTGTTTGGAATTAGTGATTTATATGGGAAAGATCAATCGGAGATTCAAACACGGCCACCTTGGTAGGGTTCTTCCCTACATCAATCGTAAAGCCGCCATCTTCTTGAGATCTGGCCACCATGCCCTTAAAATGACCGCCTTTGTCTTTCATGGGTTGTGTGCCTTGACGATCAGCACCCACCACTGTTCCCTGGTTGTTTTTCCACTTAAACACCGCATTGTCTTTCTTGTCCTGGGCAATCTACTAATAAAAAACCTGTTTCTATGCTTGATTTCTTCTTTGAATTGAGTCCAAATTCCTGTTAAGGTATCATCTTCAGATGGTTCATAATCTATACGATCTGTTCTCCTTGAATAGAGAGAAGTAAATGGGTCTGGATCCAATTCACTTGGTACCATAGTTTACAGTCCGGTTTGATAATGTCACTTCTGATTGTTGGATCTCCCATCCGCCATTAGCTGAGGTTAATACAGCATGCGGTACGCCATTTGAATCAGTAGAAGTGTCAACATAAATTGTGGAGTAAGCTCTTACACTTAAACTGGTGTCATACCTATCATCATTTTTGGAACTTGATTGGATTGTGAAGTCACCTTCTTCTGTTTCTTCAAGTAAGGGAGAAAATCATTTTACCACCTAATGGTTTACCTTCATCCATTCATCTTCTCCAGATTTAAGGTCATAAACATTTCCATCTAATCCTTTGCCCGTGACAAAGTACATCTCAACCTCTTCTTCGAGAAAATAAATAACGGCTGCCCATTCAATTTCTTCTTGCTCAATTTTATCCAAGTCTTCACTTGGTGGTGGAGTTGGATTGATTCCGAAATGGTAGTTCACTCCCTGTGATCCATCATATGGAGAGATGAAAGGAGTGTAATCATCCCCTAAGACCGAGGCGACCTCTTTTTCTGTCATTCCTTCGTGAATTTGGTCTGTGATAAAACTGCTTCGTTCGAATAAGTCCGCTACTATATCTTCTTTACTTATTTCTGTCTGTTCAGGCGAAGTCTCAGGTACTTTCTCTGCCTCCTCTTCAATCATATTTTCCTTATCTATATTGTCAATTGGTTCCCAGTCACTATCTGTTAATTCTAGTTTTTGAGATCGGGATTGTTTGCTTTCATCTAACAATGAAGTTAGCTCTTCTTCTGATAATTCGGGTGGATTAGGATCGGCTCCATATTCTAAGAGAATCTCTTGAAAAACTTTCCCCCTCATTTCGTAGGCTGTACGTCCGCTGGAATGCCTGGCATCCGGATCTGCTCCCGCTTCCAGTAGAATCCTAACGATTTCCACTCTCTTTTCATCACTTCCAATATTCACCTCTGTTTGTACTAACTGAGTTACTACATCTGGATTACCAGTTCTGGCTGCTGTAAATAAAGCATCATGCAATTGCTCGTGAGTATGATCGTAATTTTCTAATAAGACTCAGAAGGGTGATCATTTCTGGAAGCAACAAACAATAAGGTAGTAGTTTCTGCATACCCATTTTGGCTAAGTTCCACGTCTGCTCCGTTAGATAATAACGTTTCTACGACCTGACTATGCCCGTTTTCGACCGCATAAAATAAGGGAGCACCCTGTTGAATATTAGGCTCCGCCTCATAATCAAGAAGGAGTGTTGCAATTTCGTTGTATCCTAAGTAGGCAGCCAACATTAACGGCGATCCTCCCTCTTCATTGAGTACATTAGGGTGCATGCCTGCCAGTAAAAATAGTTCCACGGCTTCCGTATCATGGCGGTTGATCGCTTCCATAAAGAAGTTTTCAGTAAAACTATATGATCTGGAACCTAACTCAGTTCTTGCTTCTTCTGCATTCATTCCCTGGTTTGCACAACCACTTAGAAATAATAGTAAAACCATAAAAGAAAAGATCTTACCTGGTACAATGTTCATATCGTGTTTCCTTTCCTTAACAACAGGGACAATTCTAATCTACTTAAATTATCTTTTGGATTCACCGAAGTCATATTTTACTTGCCCTACATGGATTTCATGGATGGTAGCTTCCTGTTTCCTATGCTTCCGGCTTTGGATTCTGCCAGTCACTGTGACAGGCATCCCTTTGACTAAATCATTTGCTAGTCTTTCCCCGTAGCTTCGCCAGCCAATGGCATTCAGATAATCAACTTTGGTGTTTCCTTCTTTATCGGTATAGCTTCTTTCTGAAGCAATCGTGAAGCGGGTAACTGCCACATGGCTATTACCTACATAGTGGAGTTCTGGGTCAGTCGTTAAGCGACCTGTGACAGTGATGTGGTTAACATCATGAGCAAGCCCTCTTGTTGTCTGACCAAATATCACTTCCTGAGTTTCTACTTCAAAAGTGTTAATATGTAAGTCGTCTCTTATCCTTGATTGCAGTCTTCCAATGACAGCACATTCCTGTCCTTTTTGGAGGTTGTTGGCCACTCGCTCTGCGTATTCCCTCCATACTATTATCGGAATAAAATCAACGATCTTTTGTCTTTTTTATCCGTATAGGGACGTTCACAGGCAATGGGGAAACGGGTGACCGCTCGTCCACTGGTGGTATAATGAAGCTGAGGATCCATGGTTAATCGGCCTTGGATAATGCAGTGATTAATGTCCATCGTTTTTCTCCTTCATATCTTGGATCTTCTGACTTACTTATCGTTATTTGCTTTGGTTTTTACTCCTTTTATTACCTTTCATCTTCAATAGAAGAAAACATTAATGCTACTACCGTACCAGAAATAAATATTAGCGGCGTTCCTTTAGTGAATGTTCCAGCTGGGTATTATGAGAGCGGTTCTCCTTTTTCACTCGCCTTTTTTGGAGAGCCTTGGAGTGAAGCGGAGCTGATTGGTATGGCCTATGATTATGAACAATCAACCGAGTATCGAGAGGCCCCACAACTTACAGTTGAAGAAGAAGAAACTACTACAGGAGGAGAATTACCAGAGACCGCCACAAACTATGCTATGTACGTGTTATCAGTCTACTTCTCACGGGTTTCAGTCTAACTGGCCTACTACTAGTAGCAAGAAACCGAAGAGAACATCAACAGTTTCATAACTAGTTTTCTGTTACAACTAAGGAAGGAGCGATCAGAAGAACCTTACCATAAGCGAAAAATAAATTTAAAATTTTCTAAAAATTATGATACAATGGTTTTGAATATATACACCCTCCATCTTACAAAGGTCTTTTCTGTTCACCTACAAAAAGGCTTGCCACGTGTTGGCAAGTCTTTTATGGTAGGACAAGTATATCCATAGAGACGTCCTTTTAATTGCATGTCTGTGTGGGTTAAACAAAGAGGCACCAGAACTTACCGTCGAAAAAAAGCATAAATGGGTGACCGCTTATCCTTTTTCTTGTTCCAGAAATGCCTCCAATTCGCTTAACCTCTTGTCATACTGTTCAGAAGTCGTTGGGTCTTCATTGACTTCCTTGGCCATATTATCTGTGGCAGTAAGGAAAGTTCCCTTATCTAATTCTTTTTCTGCATGAGCCACTGACACTTCTGGTTTTCCCTCTGGTAGATCTTTATCAAGTTCTCTCAAACGAGTAAATAATTCCTTATACTCCTCTTGTAATTTCTGCCTCTTCGTAAATTTGCTCCATCCGTAGGTGAATGGCTTCTCTCTCATTAAACGTCATGAAATATCCTCCATGTTTTCCGAGTCAAAATGAAGAACTCCCTAAGATATATGAAAAAGTAACCCCTGTCTGCTTTTTAACAGGGGTTACTATCTATTTAGGACAAAATTGTTTAATACTGCAATAAAACGGTACCCCAAATTAACCCACCGCCAAAGGCTGTCATAACTATAGTGTCTCCTTTGTTAATTCTTCCATCTTGGAGTGCTGTAGTAAAAGCCAAGGGGATGGTTGCCGCCGAATTGTTGCCAAAGTGCTTAATGGTACTGATTACTTTTTTCTCTGGAAATTCTAGATTTCGCCCCACTGCATCGATGGTCCTTTGATTTGCTTGATGAGGGATCAGCCAGTCTACGTCATGAAGGAGCAAGTTGTTTTGCTCGGTTATCATTTTGACATTTGGCCGATACAGCCAACTTAAAAATTTTGTTCCCGTTCATAACAATTTGAGGAGATTCTTTAGAACCACCGCTCTCGACATAGAGATCATAATAATGTTGTCCGTCGGAATGAATAGTAGAATCAATGATTCCACGACTTTCATCTGATTCCTCAGCTGAGACAATGAATGCCCCGGCACCATCGGCAAACAAAATAGCTGTAGAACGATCGGAGTAATCAACAATTTTTGAAAGCGCATCTGCTCCAACCACTAGCACATGTTTTACTTTCCCCATCTTTACATACTGTTCTGCTGTCTGCAAAGCCGTTAAAAAGCCTACACAAGTGCTATGAATGTCAAAGGCACCGATTTGTCTGCACTTCAGTAAATGTTGAAATCGCACAGCCACAGGAGGAAACATATGGTCGGGGGTTTCTGTAGCGACGATCAGCATGTCAATATCCTCGGCCTTCAAATGTGCATCTTTTAAAGCTTGGAGACTCGCTTGATACCCTAAGAAAGAAGTATCTTCCTCTTCTCCGATGATTCTTCTCTCATGGATCCCTGTCCTTGTCGTAATCCACTCATCGGAGGTATCCATCATTTCTTCTAAGTCTTTATTGGTTAAAACCTTCTCTGGGACGTAGGCCCCTACACCTTTAATGACTGCGCGCTTCACAACGTTTTTCATCCTTTCGGGCTTACGCTAACAGGGAGTCCCATGAACTCTCTTTGTAGCAGACTGTCATCTAATTCGTTTTTAGTTTAAATCTCTGAATCTTCCCGGTTGCTGTCTTAGGCAAATCGTCTATAAATTCAATTTCTCTTGGATATTTATACGGAGCTAAGTTTTGTTTCACATAAAGTTTCAATGTCTCTTTTAACTCCTCGCTTGCTTTTTCTTTTTCCCTCAAAACGATGTAGGCTTTAGGGTATACAAGGTTTTCCTTGTTCTTTTCTCCAATGACCGCTACTTCCTCGATATCTTCCCTCCGTAGTAAACTTGTTTCAATTTCTATAGGAGAGACCCATATCCCTCCGACCTTTAACATGTCATCGGAGCGGCCACAGTACCAGAAATACCCCTTTTCATCTTGATAATATTTATCCCCGGTCTTCATCCATTCCCCTTGGAATTTTTGATGATTTTCAGATAAATTACACCAATATCCTGAGGTAATGCTTTCCCCTTTTATGACAAGATCACCAATTTCATTCGGAGGAAGCTGTTTTCCTTCCTCATTTATGACCTTGGCTTCATAGCCCGGTACCACTTTGCCCGTGCTTCCAGGTTGCACCTCGTTCATTCGGTTTGATAGAAAAATGTGCAAGGCTTCGGTTGAGCCTATACCATCTAGAATCTCCAACCCAAACATTTCTTTCCATTTTTTTGCGTACGACGCCGGCAACGCTTCACCTGCCGACACACAAACTCGAATAGAAGATAAATCAAGAGGTCTTCCAATCTCTTCAGCATACCGCATCATCGCCCCGTATAACGTAGGGACACCAAAGAAAATCGTCGGTTTCTTTTCTTCAATGACTTCAAATACCTTAGCTGGGGTAGGCCTTTCCTTCAGTAAAATAGTCGTTCCTCCTGCTGCAAAAGGAAAATACATTCCATTCCCAAGCCCATAAGCAAAGAATAGCTTGGAAGCAGAGAAAGTGCGGTCATTTTTGTGAATATTTAGAATATTTTTAGCGTAATTTTCAAAGGCTGCTCCATACTCTGTTGGCGATGAATCACACCCTTGGGATTCCCTGTACTTCCAGAGCTGTAAAGCCAAAAAGCTGTATCTTCAGCAATCGTGTGAGCTTCTTTCAAGGTCTTGGAGGCATTTTCAATAAAACTATGATAATCAATCACATCCGTTTTGGTCGATTCGTTTTCTCCAATCACAATCACATGCTTTAGAAAAAGGAAGCGATGCTTGTACTCTTTTACCTTTTCCCATATTTCCTCATGCACGACAAAAACTTTCGCGCGACTATGATTAAGAAAGTACTCATAATCGTGAGGCTGCATCATGGTATTCACTGGAATGGGAACCGCACCAATTTTGAGGGAACCAAAAAAAGCAGTGACAAACTCAGGTGAATCATAGGTAGCCACCAGAATCCTGTTTTCTTCTTCCACGTTAATATTTTTTAAAGCGTTTCCAAACTTGTTCATCAAATCAGAAACTTCTTGGTAAGTCAGGATCTCTTCCCCACAAATAATAGCTTCTTTGCTGCCATTCCCTTTGGCTACATTCTCATCGATAAATCTAACAGAAGCATTGTACGGTGCCTTAATTCCTCTTACGTGCTCCACAGACTCAATCATTTTCTCCCTCCTTCTTTATTATGTAAACGGATACACTTTTCTTAGAAAGAAGGGGTTAAGCAACTGATACCTAACCCCCAAAGCTTTCCAAGTTATTGGTGAACC
Organism: Thalassobacillus sp. C254; assembly: GCF_001310615.1. Taxonomy (NCBI): domain Bacteria; kingdom Bacillati; phylum Bacillota; class Bacilli; order Caryophanales; family Bacillaceae; genus Thalassobacillus; species Thalassobacillus sp. C254. The sequence goes on from NZ_BAXQ01000018.1 coordinate 41,115, forward strand.
GTTTATTTCCCGCTCCAGTTGGCTTCTCGTTTTTCTAAGAAAGAGCTGAGACCTTCCTGAGCGTCTTCTGAACGGAACAATAGGTTTTGAAGCTCTCCTTCATAACGAACCGCTACGTTGAGAGGCATTTCTTTTCCATTCATGATGGAAAGCTTGATGTTAGACGCCGCATAGGTCGCACTTCCTGCTACTTTCTCTGCATACTCTACCGTTTTTGCCCTTGTTTCCTCTTGAGGGAACACTTTGTCCACCAGGTTGATATCCAGGGCTTCCTGCGGAGTTAAGGTATCTCCGGTGATATTTAAGTCTAACGCTTTGGAATGTCCTACTTGACGAAGAAGACGCTGGGTTCCGCCTGTTCCTGCCAAAACGCCAAGGCTGATTTCTGGAAGACCGATCTTTCCTGCTTGATCTCCCATAAAACGAAGGTCGCAGGCGAGAGCCATTTCCAGGCCTCCTCCTACGGTATGCCCTTCCAAGCAGGCAATCCAGATTTGAGGAGAACGGGCAATCTTATCAAGCGTTTCGTTACAGAACAAGCAGAACTGGGTTTTAAAACGCGGCTCTGCGGACTTTAAGAAGCTAACATCTGCACCAGCGGAGAAGAACTTCGGCATATCACTCATTAAAATAACCACTTTTATGTCACTGTCAAAGCGGATCTCGTCAATTGCAGCATTTAGCTCTTTATAATACTCCAGGTCATACGAGTTGGATTTGTTGACGTGAATATGAACCTCAGCAATCCCATTATCCTTTTTTACCACTGTAAGATTTTGTTTTTCTGTTTGTGTAGTACTCATTTGTACTCCTCCTTTAATATAATAAAATATTTTGTCGTAAAATAATATACCGATTATTCGTCAAATTCCGAAAATATTTAACGGTTTTTCCCCTACGTAGGAGACCACACTCTTTGTTTCTGAGTATAGATCTAATGCCTCGAGACTGAGTTCTCTTCCAAATCCCGATTGTTTATAGCCGCCAAACGGTGCTCCTGGGAAAGCAGAGATCGGGTTATTCACCATTACAATTCCTGCTCGTAAACCAGAGGCAATTCGGTGAGCTTTGCCATTGTCTTTTGTCCAAACGGCCGACCCTAGGCCAAAGATAGAATCATTTGCACGTTTCAGCACTTCTTTTTCATCTTTGAATTTCATAAACACAACCACAGGACCAAACACTTCTTCTTGGGCAATCCGCATATCATTTGTTACATTGCCAATGACTGTCGGCATATACCAGTGACCTTTTTCAAATTCCTCTCCTTCGGGACGCTGTCCCCCATAGAGCACTTCTCCACCTTCTTCTTTGGCAATCTTCACATAGTTATCAACGGTTTCTTCATGCCCCTTAGAAATTAAGGCTCCCATATGGGTTTCTTTATTAAATGGGTCACCTACTTTAAGTTTCTTTGCTTTTTCGATAAATCTCTCTACAAATTGGTCATAAATATCTTCATGAATAAACACTCGGGAACGAGCTTCACAGGATTGACCCGTATTATAGAAGATCCCGAACAAGGAACCATCTACCGCTCCTTCTAGGTCACAATCATCACATACAATGCTTGGTGATTTTCCGCCTAACTCCAACGTCACACGCTTGAGTGTTTCCGACGCTCTTGACATGATATCTTTTCCCGTATCTGTTTCACCCGTAAAGGCTACTTTGTCTACGTCAGGATGCTCTGTTAAATAGGGGCCAATTTCAGACCCGCTTCCCGTCACAACATTTAACACACCCTCTGGGAGTCCAGCTTCATAACAAATATCAGCGAGCATGTAGCAGTAATTGGAGTATAGCTCGCTGGCTTTAACACGATGGTACATCCTGCGGCTAGGGCCGGAGCTATTTTCCATGCCGCCATCATAAGCGGGTAGTTCCATGGGAGAATTTGTGCACATACCCCTACCGGTTCTTTTTGGGTATAGTTGAAAAAGCCGTTTGGCATAGGGTTGGTTCGGCCTCCGAATGTTGATAGGGTGCCTGCATAGAATTCAAAGTCTTCGATAGCTTGGGTAATTTGCCCTTGTGCAGCAGCCACTGTTTTCCCGCTGTTTAACACTTCCGCTTCCACTAATTCGTTAAATCGACTACGCATAATTGATGCGATCTTGTTCAACAGCCTTGCTCGCTTTGCTGTTGTCTGTCTAGGCCATTTACCTGATTCAAACGCTTTTCTTGCAGCCTCAACGGCCTTATCTACATCTTCTTTCGAAGCCTTCGCTACCTTGGATAATGTTTCTTCTGTCGCCGGGTTATAGGTGTCAAAAAACGCTCCTTGACTGCCATCTGTATACTCTCCATTAATCAATAACTGGTATTTTTCTTTGATCACTTTAGGCTTTGTTGTCGTATCTGTCATATAAATTCCTCCTTATATTTTTTCTACAATGGTTGATATGCCTTGTCCTACACCAATGCACATACTTGCCAGACCATATCTGCAGTCTCTCTTCTGCATTTCATGAACAAGCGTCGTCATGATTCGTGCTCCGCTGCATCCCAGTGGGTGTCCAAGCGCAATGGCTCCTCCATTCACGTTTACAATGTCGGGGTCCAGCTCTAATTCTTTGATGCATGCCAACGCTTGCGCGGCAAAGGCTTCATTCAATTCGGCAAGGTCGATGTCTTTAGTGGTCAAACCAGCTCGTTTTAATGCCTTTTGGGTAGCTGGAATCGGTCCAATTCCCATATAAGAGGGGTCTACTCCTGCAACCGCTGAGGTTACAATCCGGGCCATGGGTTGTAAGCCAAGTTGTTCGGCCCTTTCTTTTTCCATAATCAGGAGAGCACTCGCCCCATCATTGATGCCTGAAGAATTGCCAGCTGTTACCGTTCCTCCTTCTTTAAATGCTCCCTTAAGCGACTTTAAGCCTTCTAAAGATGCTTCAGGGCGAGGGTGTTCATCTTTTTCAAATAAAACCGGAGCGCCTTTGCGCTGAGGGACTTCATAGGGAACGATTTCCTCCTCAAACCGATTGCTTTCCATCGCCCGTACTGCCTTTTTCTGACTTTGAAGAGCCATTTCATCCTGTTCTTCTCGAGAAATGTTGTATTTTACACCCACATTTTCAGCGGTTTCCCCTAAGCTGATAGGTGGATACTCCTTTGCCAGTTCAGGGTTAACCAGCCGCCATCCAATGGTGGTGTCATACAACGTCTGATTGCCTCTGGCTCCTGTTACGTGGGGCTTCATCATGACATACGGAGCACGGGACATGCTTTCGGTACCTCCAGCAATAAAAACATCCCCTTGGTCAGCTTTGACGCTAGAACTCGATTGGTTTATCGCTTCTAACCCTGAGCCGCAGAGTCGATTAACTGTAACACCCGGCACAGTGGTTGGAAGCCCTGCAAGTAACAAACCCATCCGAGCAACATTCCGGTTGTCTTCGCCACCTTGGTTGGCACAACCCATCAATACGTCATCGATGTCATTTGGATCAATATCGACCCTTTTCATAAGCTCCCTGATCACATGCCCGGCGAGGTCATCTGGACGAACAGTGGACAAGGCGCCGTTCACTCTCCCGATTGGAGTTCTTACTGCATCAATTATGACTGGGTCTCTCATCGTATTAACTCCTCCGATAAACGGTTCTCATAGTGATAAAATCCCTTTTCCGTTTCTTCTCCTACCCACCCTGCATACACCAGTTTTCTTATCAAGGAAGCCGGCCGATACCTTTCCTCTCCCAATTGACGGTGCAATCCATTTAACACGGCAAACACATTATCAATTCCTACCTTTTCAGCCATTCCAGGGGTCCCGCAGGGTAGTTGGTTCCCTTTTTCATTGCCAGATCAATATCTTCTGCCGAAGCAGTATTTTCCATCAAGGCAAATGCTGCTTCATTAATGATCATGGCTAGGATTCTTGGGTACACCAGCCCAACTTCATCTTCCACCCATTCAACTTCTTTTCCTACTGATTGAAGGATGGTCTGGACACGGGTCATACAAGCCGGGTCTGTTTGTAAGGCGGGTGCAGCTTCAATAGCCGGTGCCTCGTCAGCATCTGCAAACGCTCCAAACCCAATGACCCTTTCAGGATAGGAACTCCAGGAAGCAATCTCCGTTGCCGTCCATTGCATCGATGTTGTAAGTACAGGGGCATCTGCAGGCGCATGTTCATCAATATAACGAATAGCTTTTTTCTTTTCCCCTTGCTCCATGTTGTGAGTTTCAATCACTACATGAGCGGAAGCTAACTGTTCTTTATCATTTCTAGAAACCGCTATCCCTTCCTTACGGTTCATGATAGTAAAGAAGGAACGAGCAATATTGTTTTCACCAATAATACTGACGTTACATTGGTTTATACTCATAAAAGCCCCCTTCTGTCTTTCTTCCAAGCCGTCCACCCTGTACCATCTGCTTTTGAAGAGAACTTGGGCGGAACCGGCTTTCCCCAGAAAAACTATCATAAACCGTTGTAGTGGTAGCATAGTTAATGTCAATGCCTATTAAATCTTGTAATTCAAATGGACCCATCTTAAACCCGCCGATGTTTCGCATTATTCTGTCAATTTGTTCTACAGATGCCACTTGGTCCTGGGCCATACGCAAAGCTTCATTATAAAAAGGCCGTGCTACTCTGTTAACAATAAATCCTGGTGTATCCTTACAAAACACCGGTGTCTTATTTAACTGAACAGCAAAAGCACGTAAGGTTTCTATCACCTCTTCAGAAGTATGCATCCCTTTGATCACTTCAACGAGAGGCATTAACGGGGCAGGGTTAAAAAAATGAAGGCCTGCTACCCTGTTTGGATGATCTCTTCTTCCTGAAATTTCCGTAATGGATAAGGAAGACGTATTAGACGCCAACACAGCAGTCGAGGAACAAACGGCTTCTAATTTCTCAAAAATTGAATGTTTAATTTCTATTTTTTCTGGTGCTGCTTCAATCACTAGATCTACCTGCCCCACTTCTTCTATGTTTGTGGTAAGAAACAATAGGTTTTTGGCAGAATCCCTTTGGTCTTCTGAGATTTTTCCTTTTTCCACTAAACGGTCTAACCGTTTGAAGATCGAATGTTTAGCCTGTTTCACCTGATCCTCTTCAATATCATATAAAACAGTGGTAAAACCATGCTGTACCGCTACTTGCGCAATACCTGCCCCCATGGTGCCTGACCCTATGACGGCTACATTGTTAATCTTTTCCATAGTATAGGACACCCTTTATCCATTGTTAGATTTCTTTTGCCAGCGAATGTATTCAAAAACCGATTGACAATGATGACAGTAGTATTGTCGAACGAGCTGGGCTGTACCAATGGTGCAATCTTTTCCACCTTTCCTGATGAACAGAAAGAGCACGTAACGCCAGCTTCGCTATTCTTTGGATCAGCCAGCATAAGAAACATTCCTGTCTAACGGCAACTCTTCAACGATTTCCTTACATTCACTTGATAAATTGCTTTGAGGAGAAATCGCTCCACTGCTTATGAGATCACTGTCCTTCTCGATAGTTGAGAGCCACGCAACTGCCTCTTTCATTGCTTTGTCTACCTCTTGTTTGAACCTACCTGGAATGGAGCCTGTATCTTGCAAGAGCTGATGAGACCAATCTTTTGAGTAAACCAGATGGTCATATTGTTCGTTTAGCATCTTACTGAACGGAGCCTTGAGTTCGTTTCCGTTTCCTTTCATAAGCTCTTTCATGACAAGATCAATGGCTACATTATTTACATAGAAGCCGGCAATTAACTCAACCCAATTTGATGCCTGGACAATCTGCTCAAATGCTTTGCCGGTTTGACTTTTCACGTCCTTCCCTCCACGCTGTCCTTGCACCTCATGTGCCCAGCGGTAAATCAGACGAGCATGGCCTAACTCTCCTTGAGCCATCGAAATGGAGGAAAGAGAAGCTTCTAAATTTGGACCACTGACGCCAATTTCTACAAGCTTGTCGCCCATAATAAATTTATTATCAGCAATGGTTTCGGCAAGCTCTACAATTTTTCTGATTTCATTTTCTGTCATTTATTTCACGCCTTCCTTTTCAAATAATGGCTCCGGAAGTATGACAGGAAGAAGGTTGGATTTTTTTACTACTTGCATTTCCACCCAATCTTCCTCGTCATATATTTGTTTCGCATAAAGCTTTGCTAATTCATCACTGGTTGCACGCAAGGACCCTACTTCCACCAGGTCGTCACCTCGCTTAATTCTGGTGAATAATAGATAGTCTTCGTTGTGTGGTAATGTGGAGCTCATGAACTTACCCCCCAATGTTTCATTTTATTTCTTCCCTCTTCCGTCATGTCGTGGACGGTCCAAGGTGGATCCCAAACCACGTGGATGCTTACTTCATCAATATTTTTTTCTTGTAAAAGTCTCTCTGTGATATCACTTTCAATCCAAGTCATACATGCACATCCGGTAGAAGTATACGTCATGGTTACCTCTACTGTACTGCCCTTTGTTTCAATTTTTCGGATCAGTCCCATGTCAACCACACTAATAGGGAATTCTGGATCCATGACTTCTCGAAGGGCCTGCCAGTATTGCTCAGTGGATGGGTTATTGATAGCTGTACTCATGGCTATATTGCCTCCTCCTGGCGCATTTGTTCTAATTCTTTGGCGCCTTTTTGAATGCGATTCACAAACTCTTCATTTTGGGGTCCTCTCTTTTTGAAACGCTGGATGACTCCATCCCATGTATCCGGCTGATCATAAAGCCATTTCCTGTTCTCTACATCAAACTTACAGGGGAACGGAACATCAAGAACGTATTTCTCCTGTTCTTCATCATAATGAGCTGGAACCTTTACGCCGATCGATTCACAAAACGGCACGGCGGTGGATAACCACCGTTGGCGAAGCTCGTCGTTTGTGCTTCCCTTCAATTTATAATCAAGCTGGGCGGATCGACTCTTTAAGTTGTCTGCTACTCCAAAAAACTCTAGGGCCATGAGAAACATCCAATCGACTGCTTCTTGCACCTGCTTCGCGGTTTCTGGCTTTTTCATACCGGCTTTCATGATAATTTCGCCATTGCGAAGGTGAAACAATTCCTCTTTATCTACTTTCACTAATGCTCTTTTCCAAGGTCCATAGGACGTACTTTGGTAGGCATCTCCAAGGAGGGTATATCCTGCCCGATCAAACAGACCATTAAATACTCCTAGTTCAATCCAATTATTCAGCTTAAAGTCAAAGGCATATGGATTTTCCAGCGGTTAGCTGGTCGCTCATACAACAAGCTTTCCGTGTCTTCTCCTAAAGCTTCAAGCAATCGGTACGCAATATGAGCATGACCGATTTCATCCTGCATAACAGCCAAAGCTGTAATTTTGTAGTTAAGATTAGGTGCTTCATTATAGACAGTTAATAACGGAGGCACACTCAGTAATTCTGTATCTCCTACAATGGTCAATGTTTGTTTAAGCGCTTTCAAATACTCCTCATTCATATCTTCACTACGTTCTACCATAAAACCATCCTGTACTTTTTCCATTAGCATTTCGGCCTGACTCATGAAGAAGCCCCCTTCGCATCTTATTATGTTTTTTGAATTACCGTATTTAATTAATAATATAACTACACCAGGGGGAAAGTCAATAACTTCATTACGTTTTTTTAACGATAGATTAAAAATGATCTCACCATGTTCCCCACAGTCTTCGTTAGAGTGGTGATTGTATCCTGCAAAGCCTTGCTCCTTTGGGTAGCAAGCACTTTTGGGGAAGATTATTATTTATTACAAAAAAATCACAGAGCATAGTCTCTGTGATTTTATATCATACTGGAAGAAGGCTGTATTTGATTGTAGAATATCAGCTTACCTATATTATGTTTTTCTAACTTCCGTTCTTTTTCTAGGTGATTTAAGTGAGCGATCGTTTCTGCCATAGCAAATCGCCACTGATGGGGGTTTAGTTCTCTATGCTGAAAGAGATCTGAAGCAATTTCATACGCCGTTTTATTCGCAGCGAGCTCCTTTATTTTTTCCAGGCGTTTTTCATGATGGTAGATGAGTGCCTCCGCCCGCTCCTTAACATGATAAAGGACTTCTCCATGCGCAGTGTAGGCTACTTTGACAGGTACCTCCATTATTTTCTTTAAGGATGCAATGTAATCGTGCAGTGGATGCTGTCTGGCCCCAGGCCAGACACTAATATTTGGTGTAATGGGGTCAAGAATAAAATCTGATGAGAGCAGAATTTCTTCGACCGAATCATAAAAACAAACTAAACCATCACTGTGGCCTGGCGTATGAATGATGTCCCACTCTCGACCAGCAAAATAAGGATTCTGAGGGAGCGGTTCAATCTCAGGTAAAGGAAGAACATTGGTTTTCATTTTTTCCATGTGCTCCTCAATTTCTTTAGAAAGCATAAGTGGGACACCATGACTTTCGATCATGGATTGTACAGAAATAGCCTGTTGACTCCCTTTCCCCCAAACTCTTTGAAACATTTGGCAGTCTAAGTCATGCATGTAGACCCTTGCTCCCGTCTTTTCTTGCATCCACCCTGCAAGCCCTGAATGATCAGGATGGAAATGAGTAATATAAATCTCTTGTATCAGCTTAGGGTCGATGGAAAGATATTGAAATACCTCTTCCCATGTGTCTCTTGCCTTTGGATAGTTAAAGCCCGCATCTATTAAAATGTAATGATCTTCCTTAGGAAACAGATAACAATATACATATTTCATAGGGAAGGGCACGGGAATTCCTACCCGATACCCTCCTCCTTCGATTTTGTGAAATTCCATCCTTCATCCTCCTATGCGTGCGACCAGACAGGCTCCCTTTTTTCCATAAAAGAAGAAAGTCCCTCTTTCGCATCGTTTGTCTTCATGAGTTCTTGCAAGTAAATTTGCTCTACCTCACTGATCGCTCCTGTAATAGAAACAGCCATAGAGGTGCGGACTGCTTTTTTCGTTAATTTTAGCGCTTCCCGACTTTTGGCTTTCATCGATTCTAAGAGTTCATGGACATATGATTCTACTTCTTCCTCACTGACTACAGTGTTGATTAACCCGTACTCTTTGGCTTCTTCCGCTTTTAATGTACGCCCGGTAAGCAAGAGTTCCATGGTCAAATTGTAGCCCATAAGCCACGGAAAGTATGCGGCAGAAACCGGTGGGAATAATCCCAAGTTAATCTCAGGCTGGCCAAATTTTGATGACCTTGAAGCTACAGTAATATCACAAAAAGAAGCCACTTCACAGCCTCCTCCAATCGCTGCTCCCTCGACCACACCTATGGTTGGAATCGGTACCTTAGACAGCTGATGAAACAATTTATGAAATGCGTGGATCATCGGCTCTGCCAATTCCCCTACGTGATCCTCTATGGCTACTCCTGCAGAAAAAGCTTTTCCCTCTGCTCGGATGACTAAAGCGTTCAGGTCGTTACGGCTTATTACGATTTCAAGAGCCTCTGATATCTCTTTCATCATTTGAATATTCAAAATATTTACAGGATCACGTGCCAATGTAATTGAAGCAATGTGGTCTTCTATGCTTACTTTAATCGTTTGAAAAGCCACCTAGATTTCCCCCTTATTTGTTTGTTACCGCTTTCATTTTTTCTTCCATTTGCTCAAAAGCCTCTACTGTTTTTTGAACCATTTCATCTATTACATTTTTGGTAGTATCTATGTTAGAAATTAATGCTGTGCCCTGGCCAGCATGCACCCACCCCTCTGACAATATTCCATCGATTGCTGCCATTCGGTTGCGCTGCCCGTTGATATACGGATAAAGCTCCTGGAATGAGCTTTGATTTTCTTCTACCTGCTTGATTTTCTCCACAAACTCACTCTTAATAACTCTATTAATTCCACCAATACTTCTTTCTACTACCGTTGTTGATTCCTCATTTGATAGAACTAGCTCCTGTTTGTAGGAGTCGTGGGCGCGTGACTCGATAGTAGCAATAAACCGCGTGCCGATTTGAACCCCTTCGGCACCTAGGGCAATGGCCCCTAGTATCCCTTTACCAGAAGAGAGCCCACCGGCAGCTACTACAGGAATCGAAAGTTTGTCTTCAATGGCTGGTATTAAAGAAAAAAGTGTTAATTCAAGAGGGCTGTTTCTTCCTCCTGCTTCAAACCCTTCACAAATAACGATATCCGCTCCTGCTTCCTCTGCCTTTAATGCATGCTGAACGGAACCTACTACTACCAATACACGAAGCCCCATTTCCTTTAATACCGGAATGTGAGGACGTGGATCTCCTGAAGATAAGCTGACAGCTTTGATCTTATCTTTCTCCTGTTCTATCACTGAAAAATAATCCTTTGTGTTAAAAAAATTACTTATAGGAATATTTACCCCTAGCGAGCCTTTAGTCAGACTGGTTGCTATGTTTATTTCTTCTTGAAATTTTCTCGGGGAAAACCCAGATACAGCAACTTGCCCTAATCCACCTGCATTCGTCACAGCTGCCGCCAGCTGTCCGTCGCCAATGTGTGCCATCCCACCCTCAATAATGGGGTATTGAATTCCTAAGAGTTGCGTGACTCTGTTGTTTGTGAACATATGCCCTCCCTTTTACCTTCCTTTAAAGTTGGCCGCTCTTTTTTCCTTAAAGGCGTCTAAGGCTTCCAGACGGTCTTCGGTTGGAATGATAACTTCATAGGCTTTTGCTCAATAGCAAGCCCGGTATGAACGTCCGTATTACTTCCGTGATTAATGGCATGCTTTGCTTGAATCACAGCCAAGGGACCATTTTTCATCATTTCATCTGCCAACTCTATGGCTTCCTCCATAAGCTTATCTGGCTCTGACACTTTATTTACAAGCCCTATTTTCTCCGCTTGTTCAGCCTCAACTCGTCTCGCAGTTAAAATCAATTCCTTTGCCTTCGAGATACCAACCAGACGAGTCAGCCGCTGTGTTCCTCCAGCACCTGGTATGATCGCCCAGCTGACTTCCGTTAAACCAAGCTTCGCGGTTTGGGAGGCATACCGAAAATCACAGGCCAAAGCCAGCTCTAACCCTCCACCCAAAGCATAACCATTGATAGCTGCAATCGTTGGCTGGGGTAATTCTTCAATCGCCGTAAAACCTCTCTTATTTTTCTCACATTTCTGCGTACTTCTTTTTCGGTTAATGTTCGTCTTTCCTTTAAATCAGCTCCAGCACTGAAAGCTTTCTCTCCTGCCCCAGTAAAAATAACGGCTCTTATATCTCTATCCATGCTAATCGCTTCTACGATTTCTTCACACTCTATTAATGTTTCATAGTCAAAACAATTTAACTGTTCTGGCCGATTTAATGTGACTAAACCTAAATGACCTTCCTTTTGATACGCTACTTTACCCATATAAATCCCCCTGGTTTGTAATTAGACTAGGGTCTTTTATACATAGACCTTGTCAAACGGGTTAATGGCTTTATCCCTTTGTGGTTCTGCTGTACTATCGGGAGCATGTTCAAAAAGTGATTCAAAATATCGAATCGCAGGAATCGAAATGAGCTGATGTATATTCCAAAATAATTCTCTCGCCTCTGTCCCTTTCCATGTGCTAGGTAGAAGATCTGTCGGAAAACTAGTCCTGGAATAAAAACTTTCGATATTCATGGACAATCGTTGTTCGTTCTTTAAAACTTTCTTCATCCGTTAAAGTGTTTGTTAAGGCTTTTTCACGCAGAACCTCAAATTTCTTGGAATACTGCTCAATAAAGCTTCATAGGCTTTCGAAAGTTGCTCCCAATCCCATGCTCTGTCTATGATATTTTGATCATCATGAGAGACCACACTAGAAGAACTAAACAGAGTCATATGCTCCTCAATTTGAAACCTTTCCATTAATTCAATAACCTGAGCCTCAATTGGATTAGGACTAATCCAAGTGCTGTTGGAAATAGGACCAAACCCCGTCCATGTGAGTTCCTTACGTATTTCATTTCTGATTTCCCGCTTTGCTTCTGGAAAAGAATACGTTAAAATTCGCCATTGTCCATCCCAGGTTGAGCGGCGAATACCGTACACTCTTTTGACCCCTTCATCGATTTGGCGCTTTCCTTGAGGAGTAAAAGAATAGTAACTTTTATTACCAATCTTTCGGACCTCCATTAAATCCTTTTGCACCATTCGAAGGATGCTCCGCGAACAGAAGATTCGGATACCCCAAACCGTTTCATCATTTGTATAAGGCTTCCTACCCAAATCTCCCCCCATAATATTGAACATACTCTCCATACAAGGTAAACATTAATGCTCTTGGTTTCATCGTTACCACCATTTCATTTCATATTTTATATATTCCAATTATAGAGGGAGATTCTATATTATGCATTAAAATGGGGTTTTAAAGTTTGCGAAGTGGTGGAAACCTCTTCTTCTAATATCTTGCGGACATCATTGGGAACTGGTACTGCTTTAATCCCATCTTCCGTTTGCTTCTTTACCCATCCTCTTAGTTCATACCCATAGCCCGTACGCTCTTCCTTTCGATACACTTCATGAGACAATTTAATTGTTTTATTATTGATTTCTTCTGCTGTGGTAATGATTGTAATGACGTCATCGTAATATAAAGGCTTTTCAAAGGTACATCGTGCATCAATCATAGGTAGAATAATGTCTCTTTCTTCCTCTAATATGCTAGGAGACAGGCTGCAACTTCTGAAAAATTGGTGACCGGAAATGTCAAACCATTTAAAGTAATTTGGATAATAAACAATCCCCGCCATATCCGTATCTCCCCAGTTTATGAGAAAATCTACTTTATTGCTTCTCAATGTGTATGCCTCCTCACTGTCCCGTCCAAAATCCTTTCGGGTCTATCGAACGAATCACCTCAAGCTCTTCTTGTAAGGGGGGAGGGGTTTCTTCTAACTTAGAAGAGACCTTTACATCCCATCCTGTGTTTTCTATTACCTTCTCTACGGTAACACCTGGATGCACAGTCGAAAGTTCCAGCTCGTTGTTCTCCCCTGGCCTCAATACGCCTAAGGTTGAAATGAGTGCCCCAACACCACCACGGGGAGGGCCTTGGGATTCCCTCCATTCTCCTCCATCACCTGCTCCAGGAGAGGTGATATAATCAACCTTTTCTTTGAATCTACGCTTTTCATGATTCATGATTATTAAAAGCCGATGAGACAAAGCAGCGATGTCAGCAGCTCCGCCACTTCCTGGAAGCTTCACTTTCGGACTCTGGTAGTCTCCGATATAAGACGTGTTAATATTCCCAAACCGATCGACCTCTGCTCCTCCGATAAATCCACAGTCTACATTTCCTTGCTGCATCAGATACATGAGATGATTAGTAGACGTGCACCACTGGGACCCTTCTATATTTGGAGTATCGCCCATCGTGTACAATAGGGTTTCAGAAGGAAAATCCCTCACAATCCCACACTCATAAAATCCAACAGCGTTCGGAGCATGGGTGCGTTTTGCTACAGCAAAAGCAAGCATAGGTAATCTCATACCAACAAAAACAACCTCTTCATCCTGAATTTCACGTGCTGCTGCAACCACCATTAGTTCACCTGTCGAATAATTCATTTCCATCCCCCCTACTCCGAAGCATAGTTTACCGGTGCGGCCAACCTCTTGCTTTTTATTTTTAACTGTTCAATGTTTCATAACCGACTTTTTGTAAGTATTCTTGGTGTGAATTTACACCTGTTACATAGTGTTCTAGCCATTGTAAGAAGCCTTCACGAGTTTTTGTCTGTTTGTGGTAGTCATGAAAAAATTCGTGATCGCGCTGATAATATCCCTGCATGGGGGAAGGATGGGAAAAAGCTTTGCATTCAACTACAGAAGTTACTTTAAATCCCGGAATGAGTACACGGTTGGGATCACTTTCTATCTCAGCTGAATCCACAATTTCTTCCGCTAGTAAAATTACTTTTTTGCTTGCCATCGCAGCTTCCTGGGCAACACCTGTGTTGCCCCATAAATGGGCATTTCCATGTTTGTCGGCCCGCTGTACTCCTAAAACAGCCACATCTGGCGTTAAAGAAGGAACAAATACTAGTTTTTCTCCCTCATATTCCTCCACTTTTAAAGCATCGTTACTCTCTAAGAGCCCCGTCCCTAACAATGAACGAGTAGGAAGAAAAGGAACTCCCATTGAACCTGCAAGAAGTGAAAGACCAAGGGAAAAGTTACTATGATCGTCGATCCTAATAGAAACAGGAGTGTCCTCTTCAATCGCGCGGCGATAATTATGTCCCAGACCGGCACTCACATTCCCTGCCCAGGCGCCAGTAATTTTATTTACTTTCCCTGCTCCGATTAACATATCAAACAGAATATCTGAAATCGGTGCGATGAGCGTTAATTCTCTTTTGTCCTGGCGAATTATCTCATGGGCGGCAGCAAAGGGAATCATGGGTTCTAAACATGCCCCCATTACTACGGAGTCTCCATCACTTATATGAAGATTGATGGCTTCATTTAATGTTTGAACTTTTTCCTTCAATGTTCTTGGCCTCCTTTTCTTATTTAGATCATTTCCTTTGCCATTTTGAAATGGCGATATCGGAAGACCGATACCGCCAAATGTGTATCTTATATTTCTTTATTTCCCGCTCCAGTTAGCTTCTCGTTTTTCTAAGAAAGAGCTGAGACCTTCTTGAGCATCTTCTGAACGGAACAATAGATTCTGAAGCTCTCCTTCATAGCGAATCGCTACGTTAAGAGGCATTTCTTTTCCATTCATGATGGAAAGCTTGATGTTGGACGCTGCATAGGTAGCGTTGCCCGCCACTTTTTCAGCATACTCCAACGTTTTTGCCCGTGTTTCCTCTTGAGGGAACACTTTGTCCACCAGGTTGATGTCCAGGGCTTCCTGCGGAGTTAATGTGTCTCCTGTGATATTTAAATCCAAAGCTTTGGAATGGCCTACTTGGCGAAGAAGACGCTGGGTTCCGCCTGTTCCTGCCAAAACCCCAAGCTGATTTCCGGAAGGCCGATCTTTCCTGATTGATCCCCCATAAAGCGAAGGTCGCAGGCGAGAGCCATTTCCAGGCCTCCTCCTACGGTATGCCCTTCCAAGCAGGCAATCCAGATTTGAGGAGAACGGGCAATCTTATCGAGCGTTTCATTACAGAACAAGCAGAACTGGGTTTTAAAACGCGGCTCTGCTGACTTTAAAAAGCTAACATCCGCACCAGCGGAGAAGAACTTAGGCATGTCACTCATTAAAATAGCCACTTTAATGTCACTGTCAAAGCGAATCTCGTCAATTGCAGCATTTAGCTCTTTATAATACTCCAGGTCATACGAGTTGGATTTGTTGACATGAATATGAACCTCAGCAATTCCGTTATCTTTTTTTACAACCGTTAGATTTTGTTTTTCTGTTTGTGTAGTACTCATTATTGATCATCCCTTCCACTTTTATTATTATTTTATTTCCTTCGTTGCTTAAACATAATGTAACAGAGTCAGCATCAATTTTACAACCACACAAATTAAGCGTTTACAAGAGATTATTTTCCGTTTTCATGGTTTTTTCTCTTGTTTCCTCTTTATAATTAATTTTTTCATTTTTCAGACGACAAACAAAAAAACTTACTTATAAACGGATTTATGCAAGGAAATAAGGGAAGATCACCTTATAATATTCAGATAATTACCTTGACATCCTTCTAAGAAGAACTTATATTATTTATATAATACGATAGTTAAATAAACGTAATGGAGTTGAAGGAGGACCATGTTATGGCCAAAGAAGAGATTCATGATATTACCATTATAGGAGGAGGTCCTGTCGGGTTATTTACTGCTTTCTACGCTGGAATGCGCCAAATGTCAGTCAAAATCCTTGAAAGTTTACCACACCTGGGAGGACAGCTTTCAGCCCTGTACCCAGAAAAGTATATCTATGATATTGCTGGTTTCCCAAAAGTAAAAGCTCAAGATCTCATTGATAAGCTGACGGAACAAGCTAACTATTTTGATCCGACCGTTTGTTTAGGTGAAATGGTAGAAGAACTAACCGTTCAAGAAGACAAAACGATTAAGCTTGTAACCAATCAGGGAGAACACTATACAAAAACGGTGGTTTTAACTGCTGGAAACGGTGCGTTCAGCCCGAGAAAAATCGATTTGGAAAACGCGGTGCAATATGAGGGAAAGAATTTGCACTACTTCATTGATGATCTAAGCAAATTTAAAGGAAAAAATGTGTTAGTTTTTGGTGGAGGTGACTCGGCGGTAGACTGGGCACTAATGCTGGAACCACTGGCAAAAAAAGTAACACTCGTTCATCGGCGTGATAAATTCCGAGCACACGAATTCAGTGTAGAGCAATTATTTAACAGCAATGTTGATATAAAGACGCCATATGTTCCTGACTGTTTTCATGGTGATAACGACTGCATTAAAGAAACTGTATTGCGACATAGCAAGATGGAAGATAACAAAGAGTATGTGGAAGTTGATGATGTCATTGTTAATTTTGGCTTTTTGTCTTCTCTCGGCCCATGAAAGAATGGGGGTTAGAAATTGAAAAGAACTCTATTGTTGTAAACTCAAAAATGGAAACAAACATTCCAGGGGTTTATGCAGCAGGGGACATTTGCACCTACGACGGAAAAGTCAAATTAATAGCAACTGGTTTTGGTGAAGCTCCTACAGCCGTCAATAACGCAAAATCATTCATTGACCCTGAAGCCAAAGTTCAACCGCTTCATAGTACAAGTATATTTTCATAAAGGTAAAAACCTATTAAAAATGAGGAGGTAATCGTATGAGTAAATATACTATAGTTGACAAGGATACTTGTATTGCATGTGGGGCATGTGGAGCAAGTGCTCCCGACTTATTTGATTATGATGATGAAGGATTGGCTGAGGCAATCTTAGATGCCAACAAAGGAATCACTGAAATAAGTGACGAGTTAGAAGACGACCTATTAGACGCCGAGGAAGGCTGTCCTACGGAATCAATAAAAGTATCGGATACTCCTTTTGCGTCTGCTGCTCATGCAAAATAAAAATACAAAACAAACTTGTATCTTGCCCTGCCCTCCACGTGTTAACCTTCGGTTACATGTGGGGGGCCTTATTTTCTCTTTGATGATGCTCTCCCAAAGAGTAAGCAACGGAAAAAGGCCTATGCCGGGTTTGTAGTCGGCACAGACCTATGGTTCAGCTTCAAAAGATCTCATGGGATATATTAAGAACTTAAGGCTAAATGCTTTTGCTTTACTTTATCATCAAACGTTTCTGACGGTCCCTCAAACACTACTGTCCCTTTATTAAGAATATACACGTAATCTGCTATCTCCTTGGCCATTGCCAGGTTTTGTTCTACTAAAAGCATGGTGAGCCCTTCTTTTTTCAAACGTTTAATAATGGAACTTACTTCACGGACCATTAACGGTGATAACCCTTCAGAAGGTTCATCAAGGAGCAGCAGATCAGGATTTGTCATCAGAGCTCTTCCAATAGAAAGCATTTGTTGTTCCCCACCGCTTAAGTTCCCACCCATAGAATACTGTCTTTCTGCAAGCCTTGGAAATAAATCATATATCTTTTCTAACGTCCATCCTTTATCTGAGTTTCTTTGGGTCGTCATAAGGTTTTCTTTTACCGTTAGATTTGGAAAAATCCTCCGTCCCTGAGGGACCAACCCTACCCCAGCTTTGGATATTTGAAAACTTTGAGCCGAAGAAATATCTTTGCCGTTGAGTGTGATCACACCTTTTCGGGCAGGGACCAGTCCCATAATTGAATGAATCGTGGTGGTTTTCCCCATGCCGTTTCTTCCTAAAATAGTACATACTTTTCCTTCACTTACTTCCATCGTCAGGTCATGTAAAATATGACTTTCCCCATAAAAAGCGTGAAGACCTTCTACCTTAAGCATTAAACCACTCCTTCTTCACTGCCAATGTAAATTTCGTTTACTTGTGGATCCTCTCTTACAACTTCTGGGGTATCGTCGATAAGAATATGACCATCAAACAACACAAGCATCCGATCCGACATTCCAAACACCACCTCTAAATCATGTTCAATAATCATAAGGGTGATATCTTGCGGTAATTCTTTTAATAAACTCACGATATAATCCGTTTCTGATTGTGACATGCCGGCAGTTGGCTCATCTAATAACAACATCGAAGGATCTGTAGCTACACCAAGTAAAATTTCTATTTGACGCTGTTCCCCATACGAAAGGTTCTTTACCACGATATTCCTTTGAGGTACAACCCCCACGTTTTCAACAGATCTTCTGCTTCTTGATATAATGCCTTGTAAGAACTATTTTTCCTAATTTTATACCATATCTTTTCCATACCGTGCTTTCTTTGCAGGACAAGCAGCAAGTTTTCTAGTATAGAAAGGTCATTGAGAAGGTTATTTTTCTGAAAGGTACGAACAATACCTCTGCGGGCTCGCTTGAAATTCGGCTCTCGAGTAATATCTTTTCCTTGATAAAAAACCCCCCCTCAGTGGAGTTAAGTCCCCTGTCAGCAAATTAAAAAATGTTGTTTTTCCTGCCCCATTTGGACCGATGATTCCAATTCTTTCTCCTTTGTTCACATCAAAGGATATATCTTTGAGGATATTTAATCCTCCAAAGCTTTTTTTAATGTTGTCAACCTGAAGTATTGGTTGTTTCTTCACTTCATCCCCTCCTTACTGTGCACTTCTACGATTCACTTTTTTCATCTCAGGCTGTAGATGAGGTTTGGAAAAACGACTGCTGATGCTTTGCCAAATTCCATAAATTCCAGATGGGAAAAAGATGACAAAGAAAATAAAAACCGAGCCAATAATCAGCATCCACATATCGGTGTACGATGCGACTATAGTTTCTAAAAGAACAATTAAAGCCGCCCCTAGTACCGGACCGATCATAGTTCCTGCTCCTCCTACCAATACCATGATCAATACTGCACCAGACATGGTCCAGTACACATCACTTGGAGCAATGAACCCGTTAAAGTAGACATATAATGAGCCTGATAATCCTCCAACAGCTCCGGAAATCACAAATGCCGTGTACTTATAAATACTTGTGTTATATCCCATGGATTTCAAACGGGTTTCATTTTCCCTGATTCCAATAAGCACTTGGCCAATGGGGATTTAACTAGCACTCGAAGTCCTGCGTAAATCAAAATAAACATCAGGGACACAAAGTAAAATAACCAAACGGCATTTGATAGTTCTATCCCAAACAAGTTCGGGGCCGGAATACCTGACAAGCCGTTAGAACCCCCAGTAAGTCCAGTGGTCTGATAGACAAAGGAATAAATCATTTGGGAAAAAGCAAGTGTAAGCATCAGGAAGTAAAACCCATTCACTTTGACACAGAATAGCCCTATGATGCCTGCGAGCACAATCGAGCATAAGACTGCTGCCAATAGTGTAAATAAAACGTTAGCCGACAAATGCTGAGCAAACAGACCGGCTCCGTAAGCTCCCATTCCAAAAAAAGCAGCATGCCCAAGGGAGACGAGGCCAGTATATCCTACTAAAAGGTTCAAGCTTAACGCAAAGATTCCCAAGATAAGAATTTCACTGAGCAGATTGATGTAAAACAACTGAAGAAAGAATGGGGCAGCCGCAAAAAATAATAGAACTGCTCCAAACTTAAAGTAAATATTGTTCATCATGCTGCCACCTGCTTTCCTAATAAGCCGTTTGGTTTCCACACAAGAACAATAGCCATCAAGGCGAAGACTAAGAACATGCTTAGTTCAGGGAATAAAAACCGACCGAAAGTTTCTAATATTCCGACTAAAAGGGCGGCAGAAAATGTTCCAGCAATTGATCCTAGGCCACCTATAACCAGGACCACCAAGGCTAGTATTAATGTTTGGAATTCCATGCCAGGATATATCCCTAAAATCGGAGAAGCAACAACGCCTCCAAAACCAGCAAGAATCCCACCGCTCACAAACACAATAGTGAATACTAAATTTATGTTAATACCAAGCGCTCCGATCATTTCTCTGTCGCTTAATCCTGCTCGTATAATCGCTCCCCATTTGGTTTTATTTTGCACCCACCACAGCATGAAAGCGATAGCTATACCTACGCCGATAATAACGAGACGGTACAGAGGAAACGTTTGTCCAATAATTGTGACAGATCCTCCCAGCAAAGCTGGAACACTGATGGAAAGGACATTTGCTCCCCAAAAAAAGTGAGCGAGATCGTGAAACACATAGGCAAGACCAAAAGTTAAGAGAACTTGGGACAAGTGCCCAAGTTTGTACGTAGGTCTCAGAAGTGTCCTTTCTACAACAAGCGCAATGACTGCTACGACGAGAGGAGCCACTACTAGGCTATCCAGAAACTTTGTGTAAACGTAACGGTTACCGAGTAAGCAACATAAGCGCCAATCATATAAAAAGAGCCATGGGATAAATTGAGCACTCCCAAAATACCGAATACAAGGGAAAGGCCACAGGTTAGAATAAATAGTAGCATCCCATAAGAAATACCATTAATCAGTTGGGAACCAACGACTTCCATATCCATCACCTCCGTAAATTTTATTCTCCTGGATCCACAACCTCATCAATCTGATGAATCACTTCATTTTCTGTGTGATCCTCTTCCAAGACTGTCTCTGTAATGTACATATTTTGGATCACATGATGGGTATCCTGATCAAATGAAAATGGCCCTCTTGGACTTTCAAAGGTTACTTGTGACATGGCGTCTACTACCTGATCCGGGTCTGAAACATCTCCATCCAACGCTTCTATTGTTTCTACAATGATACGGCCGGCATCATACCCTTCTAAAGCTTCAATGGTCGGCCTACGGTCATATGCTTCCTCATAAGCTTCAACAAAACTACTGTTTTCTTCGCTATCGAGATTATAATCCCAGAAGGTCGATGCATAAATTCCCTCAGCGGCTGTTCCAATCGATTCCCTTAAATCTTCAGCGACAAGCCATCCTGAGCCAAGCAGTTCAAATTCATCTTTTAATCCATACTGCTCAAATTGCTGAACAAATCGAACGGCGTCACTTCCAGCAAAAAATGCGTAGACTCCGTCAGCATCAGCACTCCCAATCGTTGATAAATAGGAAGCATAGTCGTTATTACCAAGAGGTGGGTATACTTCTCCTACAACCTCACCACCAGCCTCCGTATAAGCTTCCACAAAAGCAGCCGATACTTCACGGCCGAATGCGTAATCAGCTGCGGCTACGTAGATACGATCACCAATATTTTCATAAGCCCACTCACCCATGGAGTTACCAATTTGCCAAGAAGAGAAGGAAGACCTCCAAATATAATCGCTACGTTCACTCCTTGTTAAGTCGTCTCCACCTGCATGGGAAGCCAAATAAGGTAATTGGTTTGCGTCTACATCGTTTCTAATGGCATAAGCCACAGCGGTACTTACTGCCCCCGTAAGCATGTCTACATTGTCTTGCTCCATTAATTTTCTTGTTCTTCTAAGAGCCACTTGAGGGTCTGCTTCTGTATCCTCTTCAATTAATTCAATTTCTCTGCCGGCCACTTCCCAGCCTACACTTTCAAAATACAATTTCATCCCATCTGATAGGTCTTTTCCAAGGGCCGAGTACACGCCAGAAAAAGGCAGAATGCTTCCTATTCTTATCGAATCTTCTCCCTCATTATCAGTGTTTGATTCCTCTGCGTCCGAAGAGCCGCTACTTTGCATTGCACTGTTCCCACAAGAAGACAAAATAATCAGAAAACTAATAGTAAATATTAACCATGCTATCTTCTTCATTCAATTTTTCCCCCTTTGTTTTTCTTCCCTCTTCGCTTTACCGAAAACGCTTACATGAGTCTTTCCTCCTTTCCAATGGGTCTTACTAGTATAATAGCTTCCTCATAAACAAAAAACAACACTTTTTTATCTTTCGTTCAAAAAACATTATACTATTTTCTTCATTTAACACTAAAAGACTATATTTTCTCCATATGTGCTTTATTTTCAATATTTTTTTTTACTGACGTCATTTACCCATGCTTAAATGAGAAGGGGAACAGTCTTCCCTTCTCACCAACTTCTTTTTTGCACATGAGCTACTCTTATCCTACCGATCTTTTTTTGGATACCGATGAAGTATCAGCAATAGCTTTCTTCTTTACTTGAATAAAGAGAACAGCTACGGCTCCTATTACCGCTGGAATAGCAATGGCTATAAAATTCTGCTGAAACGTTAAGCTTACAGAAAAGAGAATTCCTCCTAATGTTGGTCCAAGAATCCCTCCAAGCCTTCCTATGCCAGAGGCCCAGCCAACACCTGTGGAACGGAAATGAATAGGATAATACTCAGAAACGAAAGAATACAAGAGAATCTGCGTACCAATGGTAGTCGCTCCAGCTACAGCGACTAGAATATACATGAAAAAGGCATGAGGCTGCATTCCCATCACAGTTAAAGTGACAGCACAAACGAGAAAATAAGTAAGCACTACTTTTTTTGTACTCCAAATATCTGACATCCAACCTCCAAAGAAAGCTCCGGCCATCGCTCCAACATTAAGAACTAGGAGAAACAACAAGCTGGATTGAAGGGCATACCCTGCATTCGTCATCATATCGGGTAGCCAGGTGCTCAACCCATAGGTCAGCAGGAGACAAACAAAAAAACAAACCCAAAACATGAAGGTGCCCAAAACTTTTCCTTTTTTAAATAATTGTGATATGGTTCCAGACCTTTCTGGGACGACAATGTCGTATTTATCAGTTTTCTTTACCTTATAGGAAGGATCAACCTTTGAAAGTATGGTACTAATTTCTTTCTTTTTGCCTTTAGCCAGCAAAAACCGAGAGAATCTGGAAGGTACTTATAAATCAAGGGGATCGCTAGTAACGGTAAAGCGCCGACTAAAAACATTGATTGCCACCCAAACCTAGGAATAAGGAAGATTCCAAGAATGGCGGCCATGATTCCGCCAATGGAGTACCCACACAGCATGAGTGTAATCAGTCTGTTTTTAGGTTTTGGGTGAATATTCTGACATTAATGCGACTGTAATAGGGAAAGCTCCCCCTAACCCCACTCCAGCTATAAACCGGTATATACCAAACTCCAGAGGGCTGCTTGCAAACACTATTAGTCCTGTGAAAACACTAAATAGTAACAGACATAAGATAATGATGTTCTTTCGACCAAACTTATCTGCCAGTGGTGAAAAGACCAAAGCTCCTACCATCATTCCAATTAATGCGTAACTACCTAATACTCCAGCTTGTACAGAGCTGAGCGACCACTCTTCCATTAATACAGGCACGACCGCCCCATAAATGGCTAGGTCATACCCATCAAAGATAATAATAAGAGCACACCAAAACACAACTAACCCATGAAAACGGTTAAATTTTGATTCTTCTACAGTCTTGTTAATATTAATTGTACTCAAGGTTTTTCCTCCTTTAATGAAAGCGGATTCAAGTGTGATATTACTAGAAAAATCCAGAATACGATTACTCAGGACAATGATATTTTTTTAACTTTTTCGCCCTCACCTACCTTTTCTATAAAAACCCATTAAGTGACAGAATAATTAGAATACTATAATCATATTTCCCTTCCTTCCCCTCTCTTTTATATGAGTTTCAAAGCTATCACTTTTGAAAGAAAGCGGTTTTTCTTTAAATTATAGTTGTATCATAACTTCCTCCTTTCAATAATACAACATTTTTTAAACTTTCGTCCCAAAAACATTATATAAAATATAGAATTCGCTCTAGTTTTACGATATACTGTTAAAAAATCTGAATTTTACACAAGTGATCTACAAGGAGGAACATTTATATGAGTGCTACAAATACCTCAAGTTTTGTCGTACACCCCGTATCTGTGCCAACAACCAGTGAGTTAAGAACTATTAATTTTTATTTACTAAAAAAGAAAAAGAGATTATTCTCTTTGATGCCGGTCTTCCGGGTGATAAGTATTGGGAAGCTCTTCTACACACACTTAAAAATCTTCGTTACTCTCCTGCAGATATTTCTGCTATAATTCTTAGCCACCATCACATTGATCATTGCGGTCTGGTTAATAGACTTGTAACAACCTACAGCATCCCTGTTTATGCTCATCCAAAAGCCATTCCTCGCTTAAAAAGAAATGAGGAAGTTCTCTGGAAACGTGTATCTTTCTTCAAAGAATTATATGATCAGTTTGATTGCCAAAGAGAAGGCGAGAAACAAATTAAGCATTTAACTGAATCTATTGAAAACAACAAAGACTTAGCCATCCAAACAGACATCAAACCTCTGAACCTTTTGCAGACAGATCCTTTTGAAATCATTCACCTTCCAGGTCATTCATCAGACCAAATTGGGTTGTGGGAGCAGGAAAGCGGCACGTTGTTAGGAGGAGATGTGTTAATTGAGCATATTTCTAGCAATGCATTTGTAGAGCCTAATGAGATGGGAAAGCGCCAACCCTCTCTTCTTGAAAATATTGATACTCTTCGTTCACTTTCCAGCCTGCCAATTAAGACTGTTTTCTCCGGACATGGAACAGCAATATCAAACCCTCAGCCTTTAATTCAAAAACGGCTACAAAGGATCGAGCAAAAGGGAAAGAGAATTCTCGAGGTTATAGAAAGCGGGGCTGCTACAGGGAGAGAGATTGCGCAAGCTTATTATAAAAAAACATACGAAACTCAATTTTCCTTAGTGATGTCGGAGATTATCGGTCAGTTGGATTATTTAGAGCACCAAGGAATTATAAAAAAGAAATTGGTAGATGGAGTCTGGTACTTTAGTCTGTGTTAATAATGATTATGTTTTTGCTATAAGGTCGGTCTATCTGTGTGCAGCCTTCTTCCTATGAATTGGCAGTCCCACACTGATGCTCTCGGGTTAAACCGAGGAGGGGGGTGTCAATTCTTTCGGGAGAGGATATGTCAAGCAATGCAGGAAGAGTTACCTGCTTCCTAAGACACATAGAAACTGAAGGTAAGAAAGAATAAAGCTATGGATGACTTGCAAGGAAAGGGAATGTAACATGAACAGCAATCTATCAATAAAAAGCAGCTTATCTACTTGGCCACTCCAGGGAAGCGTGAATGGGTTCGTGGCTTGGCTCTTTGGAGTCACTGGTCCTTTATTGATTGTCTTAAACGCAGCTGAAGTGGGAGAATTAAGTTCACCCGTCATTACTTCCTGGGTCTTTTCCATATATGTAATAGGCGGTCTTACAACCATCTTTCTTTCGGTGCGCTATAAACAGCCTATTGCCATGGCTTTTTCTATCCCGGGAGCAGTTTTAGTTGGTTCAACCTTACTAAATCATTCTTTCTCGGACGTTGTGGGGGCCTACCTCATCACTAGCCTGATCTTGTTCGTAATTGCTGCTACAAAATCTACTGAAAAGTTTTTCAGGATGATACCTGGACCCATAATGATGGGCATGGTATCCGGTGTATTATTACCTTTTGGAATGAATATTTTTTTGTCCCTGTTAGATTTGCCTCTTATAAACGGCGGAGTTTTCTTTACTTTTTTACTTTTAACGCTGTTAACCCCGGTGTCGAGAATCGTCCCTCCTATTTTGGGGGCATTGGTTGTTGGTTTTGTGCTTCTATCCTTTCACCAGCCTATGAGAATTGATACTCTTTCATTTCATATATCTGCTCCCCAACTTATCATTCCTACTTTTAATCTTCATACCATAGGAGAGTTGGTTATCCCATTGCTTGTCACTGTCATTGGGATACAAAATGCCCAAGGGATCATGATACTGAGAAATACCGGTTACTCTCCACCCACAGAAGCGTTAACTGTTTGGTCTGGAGCAGCGTCTTTTGTAAATAGTTTCTTTGGTGCTCACTCTGCCTGCATAGCAGGTCCAATGACTGGAATCATTGCAGATAAATCTTCAGGAAAGCTATCTGAACGTTATAAAGGGGCCATAGTAATGGGGATGCTTTGGGTATTATTTGGACTATGTGCAGGATTTGTTACGCAAATTGTCCAGCTCATCCCCATCTCGTTCATAGAATTACTAGCTGGATTAGCTTTGTTGTTTGTCTTAAAAAACTGCATCGTGAGCAGTTTCTCTTCAAATTTTCCAAATGGGTGCTTTATTTTCTTTCATTATCACACTTTCCGGATTTAGTCTTCTTAACATTGGTGCTCCGTTTTGGGGCCTTGTGTTTGGGACACTTATCTCTTATATTTTCGAAAGTAAAGATTTTAAGAAGGGAAAGACTGAGTGAACCACTCTTTAATGCAGATTGAGAAAGGGGGAGCTGCCTATCCTCCGTTTTCCTATGTTGCCATTTGTTCCTCGTCCCTTTTAGGGTCGCCCAAAGTCAGACGGGCAATGATTTCCCTCTCATTTTCCGTTGATTTACTGTCTTTTATATAAAAAGTAAGCTTCTCAAACAGAAAGGGTATTAGGGGACGATAATACGATATATAAGAAATATCCTTAGCTATAGGATATTTTTTAAACAACTACACACTCTATTTTTTAGGAGGTGAAGAAACATGGTAAATCATAACTATTCCAATAACAACCAAAGTAAACAGGATCAGCAAAATCAGCAAAATCTTCAAAATCAACAGAACCAACAAAATCAACAGCCAAACCATCAAAATGGAGGACAAGGTTTTGCAAACACTGTAAAAAACGGTCTGACGTCGTGTTTGATGCAGCACAAAACACTCTCCAAGCAACTGAAAACATTTAACCGGCGAAAGGTGTTACATCAGTGGCAGGAACAAGCCCAAAAATCCTTATGGTTAAATTAGCAAGCTTAAGAAGTACATACCTTCCAGTCTGTCAGAAGTGCCTAGATGTCACAAACTTTTCATCGTATGTTACCTTCCACAACTTAGGGAAGTCTTTCATAATCCTCATCTCTGGATCGCTTATGGCTAGATTAGCTAAATATTGTGCTGCCCTAGAACGTTGATGACTATCTTTATGAGTTAAGTCCTCTAATAGTTGATCCCAAACTTCATATGCCCAATCAACTTTTTGGTCAGTAACTTTTAAAATATACAGGTAGGCTTCATAACGCTCATTTTTATCACCTGATTTTGATTTTTCAAATTCCAATTTCAATTGACTATCCATTTTTACCCCACCTACTTCCAAGCAAAAAGCCAAATTTATATATTTTTTTGGTAAATTTCTTTGCCATGAGACTCCAATTATATCATCTAACAAACAAAACTTCTTACTTACAGGGGTATAGTACCTGACATTTCCACCTTGGGAAAGCTTACTGTACAGTTCTTCAAGCTGGAACCCTTTTGTGTTTTTTTATTCTCTAAATGGACAATTGAAGCGGCATTTTCAAATTTCTCTCCATTACCTGTTTGAAGATTTATTGCGTTTTGAACTGTCCATTTCTTTGTCTTAAGGAAGTTGGCGCAAACCGAGAAGGGATGCCAAAACTTTTTTATGGCTAATACTCAAGCTTTCACTCCCCCGTAGTAAAGCTCTATGAGAGAATAAGGGATGAAATAAGACAAAAGGGTCTTATAAATGTTCCATCCGTTTTTATATTCCAGTTTCCCAGTGCTACGTGACAAAAGCCTTTGTTGATTTCAGAAGATCATCAAGCTAGCTACAACAGGAAAGTAACCAAGGTTTAAAGGGTAAATCGAACGATATTGTTTTCTTTTCATTCGTGGCTTTAAGACCCAATAACGGCAGCCTTTAATATCCATGAAGAAGGATATGATGGTGCCGATAGGAATCGTTTTAATCACTAGTTGTTTATCTTTTGTATAAAGAAATGCTCCGAATACCCAGGAAGGATAAAACCAAACAACATATTAAAACCATCACCTCAAATTTTTCTTTATTTTCCCTAAAAAAACATTAGCATTCCCGCTTGGATTTTATCTTCTATTGGTGACAACTATCACGATACTAAAGGAAAATCGGACTCCATAATCCATGTATGTCATCAGCTCTCTTGTATCACTTGTCTAGTCAGGATAGAACTTTCCGTCCATAAAGTGTTCCGGTAAGATTCTCCCCTCCCCAGCATGAGGTATACGCCTTAAACCAATAACGGTACATTTTTTTCTTGTAAACTTTCCAAAGGCCAATTGACCATTTGTATGATCACTTATTACGTTAACCTTGAATTCTAAAGGGCATTACGTTCGTTGTATAAGAAGTAATTCCCCTTATTAAAATTAATGTTCCTTCAAAAAAGTTAAGTTACAATCGTTAACTGTTCTTTTTAAAAGTAAATTACTTGCCTGTTTGTATGAGAGTCCTATAACCACTGATCCAAATATATTTTTTGTTAAATTTAAAACGTGTAACCAAAATCAGGGATAATACAGAAGTACTTGCCCAATATTTTCTAGTGTCACTAAAATACAAATTAAAGTCTGAAATAAATAAGTGTGTAAAAGTGCAAAAAGAAATGGACGCAATGATTAAAAAAGCCGTGGCTCAAGAATTACAAGGGTTAAAACAAGAGATGCAGAATAAAATGGAAAAAATGCAACAAGATATGAACCAGCAAATACAACGTATGAATTCTGACTTTAACCGACAAATCCCAAAGGTTCCTGACCCCGTTTCACCAGGTCAAGGAGAGCAACCTGAACCCCCCTCTCCCTCTCCAACACCTCCAAATCAAAAGGGTGAAAAATACTAATGGAAGGAACCTCAGGAAAATCACATGGCACAGGGATATGAACGTTTTTGCATATCCCTCCTAGTAAAATTACTAACAGTATTGATTTAAATACCCCGAAATCTCGGTATCGTATAGATTCTCTTCAAGTTCCTTTTGGTTATTTAAGGGGACTTTTTTTGTTCAGACTACATTTATGATTATTGTATTTATTTTTTACCTTATTCATACAGATATTGTATGCTGCCCATTTAGGAGGTAAAAAATTGTATTTCACCAATGTAAAGTACTATTACCCTTATGTTAGTCCCTTTGATCCTTGTCGCCCGATGCTTACCAAGTGGTATTCCACCCCGCCCAATTTATATA
>NZ_BAXQ01000019.1:0-68664 GCF_001310615.1 Thalassobacillus sp. C254
CAAATTAATTGACAGATCGTCCGAATAAATGATAGTATATTTTCCATAAGCTTATTAATTGTTTTAACCCCTGGTTATAAAAAAGGAGTGTTTCATGTGAAAGAAAAAGTAATCATCATTGGGGCTGGTGTTGGCGGTCTTGCCACTGCTATATTTTTAAAAAAGGCTGGAATAGAAAGTAGCGTATTTGAAGGTGCTTCGATTGAAAGAGAAAGCGGGGCAGGATTTGTACTCACACCAAATGGCCTGAATGTTCTGGAAACACTGGGTATAGATAATATTGCAGACCATAGTTTTCCCTTGGAATCTGAGACAACATACACCAGTAACTATAAAGAACTGTCCAGCATGACTTTTGCGGGAAATGATTTTTTAGTAAAACCTTTATTACCATAAGTAGACATAGCCTAATGAAACTACTTTTAGAAAAAGCTGAGGAATATAATATTCCCGTACATTACAATAAAAAGCTGGTTAATTTCGAACAAAACTCTGATAGTATTACAGCTCTCTTCTCTGACAATTCAAAGGAAAAGGGAGAGATCTTAGTTGGGGCGGATGGCATTCATTCAAGAACAAGAGAAATAATATATCCTCAAATTAAACCTATTTATGCTGGTTACTATGGCATTCACGGGCTGGTATCTTCTTCGAATGTAAAGCAAACAATTGATACTAATGCAAGTGTCTATGGTGATTTTGATAATTATTTAGGTACTTTTGTAAGTAAATGTTCACCCACTTCAGAAGCAGATATATTATGGCAATTTGTGGGGAAAGAAGAAAGAAAAATTCCTGCAACAGAATTAGAGTTGGCAGACAATCAGTTTATAAAGGATTGGTTATCAGAAAAAATTAGTGGGTGGGATAATCCATTTAGTGAACTTCTGAACAATACAGAAAGCATTACCTCTAGAAATATCTTTGAGTTGGAAGAACTGCCTCATTGGTATCATGGTCGAGTCACTTTTGTAGGGGATGCCCTTCATGCCACCAATCCAATGCTGGGAATTGGTGCATCATGGGCTTTAGAGGATGGGATGTATTTAGCAAAAATGTTAAAGGAGCATGGATATAGAGATGCCTTTTATTATTTTGAGAATGACCGTAAACCAATAATTGAACCTGTAAGAAAGGCAGCCACTAAAGTACTCGATAAAATATTTGAACTAAGAAACATGACGAACACCATTTATGATAATCGCATTGATTGGTAAAAAATAAAAGTAAACAGCTAATAAAGAGTGTGTACATTTCTGTACATACTCTTCTGTTGTTTTATAGACATCCTGTCCTTAGACAGAGAGTTTTTTATATAAGATTATAATATTATATTAGAAAATAATACAAAAAACAGTGTAGCTTTCGTTTCTTCTATTTTTTTCATATGTGGTTCTTGTTATCCTATAATACTTTGTGCGCAAACCCACCTTTTTTCTTTTAGATAACAGCTGGTTTGTTAAATGAAAATCAACAATTGATGAAACTCTATAAAATTTCAAATTTTTCTTCGAACATATGAGAAAGCTACTTTCTGGCTAACGTCTTTTTGAAAGTGCATCCCCTTCACCAAAGTATAATCCTTAGTTTTCTGAGTTTAGATTCTGCCACGTTTATCTCCCAAAAGGATTTTTCTAATATAACACCCACAATATTAAATCACATCTAGCTATAAAATTTACCTCCCTTATTTGGTATATGATAATTGGTTCAGAATAAAAAAATGCGAACAAATGTTTGTTAAATTTGCAAAAAAGGAAGGATATTGAAAGGAGGGTGACGAAAGTCCTCCTACCTAGTTTTTTAGAAGGGAGGGAACTGCATGAAAAATGAAAGTTGGGAAGTAATGAGAGAGATAAGAAAGTATTTTCTTCTCGAAGAAGTCAGACTGAAAATCACAGATGACTATCGTTCTGGATGGATAGTAAAGACTAAACAAGGTGGGGAAGTCTTGTACTTCTGGTATCCCTCTAAAACAGTGTTGATAAAGAAATTATCAAACCAAATAAAATTATAAGGGGATGATGGAATTGAAACGTAGTATGAAGAGGAAAAGAAGAGAAAACAAGAATTGCTGGAGTTTCACCGAAAGAACTGGGCCGAGGTCATGTTATCATCACGAATCAAACAGGAGGGGGAAAATGAAGATAAAGATAACCAGAAGAGAGGTTGAACACCTCTCTTCCTTCGAGATAAAATGAACAATTCCATAACGCCTGGTGAAGCGTCGTATTATAAAAATAAAATCGACTCCCTTCTTTTTCGAGCGAAAATAAGAGGAAAACGGGAAGGTGTTTGAAATGTCAGTGTTTGAAGAATTTCAGAGTGAAAGAGATAAAGTGATTGTCAATGTCATTAAGAGGATATCTAAAGGGGAGTCTTGCGAAAAAGTATCTAATAAAACAGGTCTCCCTATCGAGAAGATAAAGTAGTTAGTCGAAGAGTTTAAAAAGGAGGAATCGTTGGACGAAGATGCAATCGGAAAAAAGATTCGTCTGGCAGGTGGAAAGGCAAGGGAAAAATCGTGGTCAAAAGGAGTTGAAGTTATATACGAAGATGACGAAGGTAACCTCATAAAAGAATACTCGGACGGTACAATTAAGAAACAAGTAAGAGAGGAGGAATAACGTTGGACAAAGAGACGGAAGAAAGAATCGAGTACAGAAGTAGCTTGCGGATTGCAAAGAGAATGGTTGAAGGCAAGATTGATGACGACAAGATTCTAGAGTATACAGAAATATCTCCCTATGACCTGAAAAAGTTGAAGAAGAGTGAACACGATAAGGATATAGAAGAAGAAACACTTAATCGAATTTTGCTTGCTGCGGAATGTTTAAAGGAAGGAAAAGAAATAGAAGAAGTAGCGAATAAGACCGGTATCAGTCAGGAACACGTTAAAAGAATAAAGAAACAAATAGATGAATGGAAACCAAAAACCACGACCTTACCAATAAAGGCAAGTGAAATTCCTCCTGGCGAATACACAAGAGGATTTGCGGAAGTGGACTTGTTGAAAGGAGTATCCAAACAGGATTTGCTAAAGGAGCTAGAAAAAGAGCTAGAGTACCATAAAGACAGTGGAACGAGCTACCGTATAAGGACGACAGAACTGGCGATTAAGGTAATTAATTCAACCGAAGAAGATACATTTACGGACAAAGAAACGGTAAGGTCGGAAATTGAGAAGGGACTCGTTGATGAGGATGAAGAACGGAAGCAAGATGTAACGAAGTTGATTTGTGTAATTATGAAAGACATAAAGAATGAACCGTTAAAAAACCACGTAAAGAAAGAGAAGGAAAAACGGATTATTCTCCTTAAAAAAGGTTGGGAAGAGGAAATGAACGAGGAAACCCTGATACTAAGCAATTTTCAAAATGAAAACTCGATATCTCAAGGAGGCGTTAAAAATGAGCCAGATATTAGAAAATTACGATGATGAGCTTAGAAAAGAAGGTGAAAAAAAAGCCCTGTTAAAAAATTTTAAAAACTCATCTAGAAAGAAGTAAATCTGAGGATTTCATTATAGAAGCTATGGTAATAACAAAAGACGAGTTGAATGATTTAAAAAAAGAATTAAATAATGGAAATTAGCATCTAAGAGGGAGGGGACTCTTCGTGTCTACAGCTCGAATTTTGGTACGTCAACTCGTCATCTCTTTGCAAATGTTCGTGAATAGCGTAAAGCAACAAGGTATACGAAATCGCTAAAACCCCTGATACTAAGCAATTTTCAAAATGAAAACTTGATATCTCAAGGGAGTGTTTAAATGAGTAACTATAAACAAGATATTTTGAATTACGGAGACGATGTAAAGAATTTGGATTGCAGCCCTTACGAACAACTGAGAATGGTTAACGATAGAACGGAAATTCAAAAAAATATAGATAAGCTAACCAACTCTGAGATTACTCTTTTGCGTATGTTTGATTTAATGTTATTAAACAATGTCGAAGAAATGCTTAATCATATTAGCAATGTGTATGATTTCACTTTGTCCGACAAAAACAACATCCCATACACTTACTGGTGGTGGCATTTAGACAAAATCGTTAAAGGTGATTTAGTAGTCGGTTCAGATGTATCCCCGAAAAGAAACCAAGTAAAAACAGAAGTGTTCAATTCAAATGAATTAATCGAGGGGAATTAAGATGAGAGCTGCATTTGAAAAATTTCAAAAAGAAGAGAATAAGAAAATGATGCTACTTGGAGCCAAGGTAATGAAATTGCATGGTTCAGGGGAACCCATCGAAGAAATTTCAAAAAGCACAGGTTAATCTCAAGTCAGGTCAAAGAAATAATAGACGAATTTGAAAATCAATAAAAAATGCGGTTATAAAAAGGTAGGGAAGAGAAAATGAACAAGGATTTAAATTATTATTTGTCTCTTGACTATACGGTGATATATAAAAAAGTAAACGAAAAGAATGGCAAAGAATACTACTATGGGAAAGTTTCCGAATTGGACGGATGCCATACCACTGCGGACACTTTGGAAGAACTATTATCGGAACTTGAGGAAGTAAAGAGGGATTATATTGAAATTAAATTGGAGCACGGAGACCCTATTCCAGAACCAATGAAGGAGGATAAAGTAGAACTCAATGGAAAAATTTTGGGATGCGAATAAAGAGCAAGAAGCAAAACTCAGAACTCTTCGACAAGGAGTAATTAAGTATCTTCGTGGTAGCGATTTTGATTTTGATGAAAACGACCTCAAGCGTAAATTAAATAAAATTTCGGATGAAGAGAGATTGTGGGAGTTGCAAAAGAGAGCCGGAAGAGGCATAAAGGTCGAAGTGACCGAGGATATCTCCCACATGAACGTAACGGAAGAAGAGTATAAAATCAGCGAGGCTCACTATGACACGGAGTTAGCGGAGGAAGGTGATACCGTGAGTAATGGTAAGCAAACTTGGGCTGAGTATCAAAGTAGAAAAAAGGCAATCTTAGATGAGAATTCTCTAGTTCTTGATGAAATTGAAAAAGATAAGTTGGAAAGGGTAAAGACAATGATTGAGAAGGGGTTTTCAGATAAGGATATCATCGAGATTTATGATTTATTTGAAACTGAACTCCGGAAAATAAAAGACAATATATAATTTTGTTCTGTCTTATTATGATGTGGAGTTAGCAGAGGAAGGTGATACCATGAGACCTATCGAGTTTCTCTCGAAAGAAGACAAGAAAATTTACAAAGATACAAAAGCGCTGATAGATGTTTGTACGACAACAGAACAATTGCAGCTGTGTGAAAAGATACTGGATACTCTTATGAAGAAAGCGGTAAAGGCGTATAGGGAAGGAGTTAAGTGAGTACGAACAAGATATTTTGAGATATCGAGACGATGTAGAGGATTTCGACTCTAGCCTTTACGAACAACTTAGAAAGCTACACGAAAGAGCAGAACAACAAAAGAAAATCGATAAATTAAGTAACTCTGAACGGTTACTTTTGCACATTTTTTCCAAGAATGGTTTGAAATTATAGGAAATTAGAAAAATGAATTGAAGTTTTAGGAAGGGAAAATAAAGAACCCTTTATAATTTATGTAGCTAAGAAAAATGTTGATTTGGCGGGACTGTGTGGGAATCGAACCCACCGGAGACTGCACGAGCCTCCCTGAAGGTTTTGAAGACCTCGGCGTGCACCAGCATCACAACCAGCCCCGTAAAGACCTTTCGGCCACAGATACTTATTTTATTATGTTGGGCGCAGAAAATCAAGGGGGGGGTTACGGGTTGAGAATGCTCTAACATTCTATGGTAGCAGCCTCTATTTCCCTAAGAAGATTTGAAGATAAAGCAGCTGCTGAGACGCACCGGGAATCCTTACATATCATACATAAAGACACTAAAATAGAAACAAACCCTTTGTTAGATAAAGGGCGGGATGTATGTAAGGAGGAATCCAATGAAAGTCATCATATGTTCTTCTTATGAAATGGTAAGTGTCAAGGCTTCCCAAATAGTAAGCAGCCATGTAAGGGAAAAACCAGATTCTGTTTTTGGACTGGCAACCGGGGGCACTCCTCTTCGTATGTATGAACTTTTGGCTGAAGACCACCGTCTAAATGGAACATCCTATCAAAAAACTGTCAGCTTTAATCTGGATGAATATGGAGGATTGAATCGGTCCCATCCTAACAGCTATCATTATTATATGCAAAGTCACTTTTTTAGCAAGGTAGATCTCTTACCAGCTAATCGTTTTGTACCTGATGGGTTGGCCAGTGACTTACAAGAGGAATGTGAACAATATGAAAAACAGATAAAGGGTGCAGGAGGGATTGACCTCCAAATTTTAGGACTTGGAGAAAATGGGCATATTGGGTTTAATGAGCAGGAACCTCCTTCAAAAAAGGGACGCATGTCACAACGCTCACCAATGATACAAGAAAAGCGAATGCCCGCTTTTTTAAGAATCAACGAGAAGTTCCTCATTATGCTATTACGATGGGACTTTACACAATTATTCAGGCGAAAAAAATTGTCCTTTTAGCTGCTGGAAGGAAGAAAGCAAAAGCTGTGAAAAGAATGTTTACTGGCCCAATGACCGAATCTTTCCCGGCTTCTATTTTACAGACCCATTCAGATGTAACCATCCTGATAGATAAAGAAGCATCTTTTGAAAATATTAAAGAGGAAAAATGATTTCCACTATGGAATTTGTTATACGAAAGTCAATACATCGTTATAGATGATGTCTTAAACCTTACCTATGAACAGGGGTGTACAAGTAATGACCATGAGATTAAATCCTTACCTCGTGATGGACGGAACGGGTAAAGAAGCGATTGAATTTTATGAACATGCTTTAGGTGCAAAAGTTATCGGAATGCAAACGTTTGGCGAAATGCCAGAAAGCCCGGATTTTCCACTTCCTGAAGAAGCAAAGAACCGGATAGCACACGGCTTGTTAAAAGTAGGAGAGACAGATTTGATGCTGTCTGATACTTTTCCGGGCCAGCCCCACCAGACAGGGAATCAAGTGACAATTTGTATTATTCTTTCCGATAAGGAAAGGACAAATGAAGTGTTTGAGGCGTTAAGCGCTGATGGAAAAGTGAACATGCCTTTACAGGAAACCTTTTGGAGTCCGGCTTACGGAATTGTCACTGATAAATTTGGAGTTACTTTTCAGATTACGACAGAATAAAAACGGTGAATCATCATTATTCAGGACTGGGCGGAACACTCCTTATAGGAGTGTTTTTGCTTGTTTGAAAAATAACTGATTGCCTAAAAGTGCACCCTTTTATATTGAAAACTAGATAGAGAGTCTCGTGCTTACATAATTATTTTTGTTGGCTGCTCAAATATAGTAAGATGTACGTAAGTAAAGACGTTAGTAAAGAGGTGGGGAAACCCGTGAAACATACATACACCATTGGAATGGCAGGTCATATTGACCATGGCAAAACAACACTTACAAAAGTATTAACAGACATAGATACTGACAGACTGCAGGAAGAAAAGGAAAGAAATATTTCGATTGAACCAGGTTTTGCTCCTCTTTCCATACATGAAGAGATGGATATTTCAATCATTGACGTTCCGGGACACGAACGATTTATCCGCCAGATGATTGCCGGGGTGGCGGGAATTGACGGAGTAATCCTAGTAGTTGCGGCAGACGAAGGGGTGATGCCCCAAACGAGGGAACACTTAGAAATCCTCTCGTTTCTTGGAATTACCCATTCATTAATTGCAGTTACCAAAGTAGACCGTGTAGAAGAAGAGCTATTGGAACTTGTGGAGGAAGATATCAGGGAAGAAGTTCAAGGTACTCCATTTGAGCAAGCTGACCTGGTGTTTGTTGATAGTTTGTCTGGAAAAGGTTTGGATCTTCTCAAGAGCAGGATTCAGAAAATGATGAAAGGAGTCCCTGGCCGAGACCCTAAGGGAGCCTTTCGCCTGCCAATTGACCAGGTATTTACCGTTCATGGCCAGGGAACGGTCGTAAGAGGGACCGTATACGAAGGAAAAATTGCCGAAGGAGAAACAGTAAATCTTCTTCCAGCCCAAAAAACGGTTAGAGCAAGACAGCTTCAAGTACATAAGCAGCCTGTAAGGGAAGGAATAGCGGGTCAAAGACTTGCTATTAACCTTGGTGGGATTGACAAGGAAGAAGTGGAAAGAGGAGATGTCCTTGTATCAGCAGACCATTATGTGTCTGCTGATACGATTGATGTGGAACTTACCACAGTGGATGCGATCAAATTCCCTCTAAAACAACGGGGCTATATTAAGCTTCATTTAGGGACAGCGGAAGTATACGGGAAAATTGTATTCTTTGACCGGAATGTTCTTGAAGCAGGGAAAAAGCGGGTTCTTTGTCAGGTAAGGCTTGATGAACCTGTGGTCACAAAGAGAGGAGATCGTTTTATCTTGCGAAGGCCAACTCCTGTTGAAACGATAGGCGGGGGAATGGTGATTAATACGGATACCCAAAAGTATAAGTTTGGGCAAGAGACAATAGACAAGCTTGAAAAGGATCTCGAAGGGACGCCGGAAGACCGGATAAAGGATGTTCTCCTTGAGTATAAATGGCTGAGAAAGGATGAAATAGTGAAACATTCAGGCCTTACAGCCGATGAGGCAGAAGAAACGCTTTCTCTCATGCTGGATAGAGAAACAGTCATTGAAGTAAAGAATCAGATGTTTACGTTACCGGATTTATTTGGCAACTTTATGGATCGTTTAAGGGAAAGCTTAGAAACATTTCATACTGCCTATCCATTAAGAGCGGGGAAAAATAAAAGTGAAATTCTTCAGGAGAATAAAGAATCTTATCCAAAAGGGTTGTTAGAGCATTTCCTTGATAGTGGGATTCAAAAAGAATTAATTAAAAGGAATAACCAATATATTGCTCTAAAGAATTTCACTCCACATTTCCCTAAAGGCTGGGAGTCTCGAATGGAAAATGTGGTCACCGCTCTGCAACGGGAAGGATTATTTGTTTCCCCTTTTGAAGAGACAGCAGGGAACAATCTTTGTCAGACGATTTAATGAAAGAACTTCGCCAGTACCTTTTAGAAAATGGAAAAGCAGTTCCTATGGATGACAAGCATATTTGGGACCAAGAGGCTGTGTCAGAAGCTAAAAGGAAGTTACGTGACGGGACAAATGAGGTATTTACTTTGCAAGAGGCAAAAGAAGTTCTTGGCGTGACCAGGAAGTATTTAGTTCCTTTTTAGAGTGGCTTGATAATGAAAAATGGACAGCAAGAAAGGATAAGGAACGGACATGGCTAAAATGAAGGCAACTAAGGATAAGAAAGAATTAAAGGTTGTCTTTCTTACTCCTTACCTTTATTCAATCAGAGGAAATGCCACGACAGCAAAACGCTTGACCCAGGCTCTTTCCCGGGAAGGAGTAAGCGTAAAAGTGGCTTCTTATGAAGAGGAAAGTAATGAAAAAATTAAGGAATTCATAGCAGAAAGTGACATCGTGCATGCTCTTCATGTGAGAAGGTTTGTAGAATGGCTCAGTGAAACAGGCATCAAAATTACCCAGCCCCTTTTATTAACCTCGGGAGGGACTGATGTGAATGTGGATTTCAACGATCCTGATAAACTGAAAGAAATGAAAGACATTATAAATCAAAGCAGCGGAATTACTGTGTTTACTCAGGACGGAAAAGAGAAAGTTCTTCGATCCTTTCCAGAAAGCAAAGGGAAAGTGCATATCATTCCTCAAGGGATACAACTGGAAGATAACAAGGAGGTGGATATGCAGCTTCCTGCTGGCTGTCCAAAGATACTCCTTCCTGCAGGACTGCGTCCGGTAAAGGATGTATTGTTTCTTGGAGAGGCGCTTGTTTCTTTACGAAAGGTATTTCCTGATTTGCAATTTGCCATCATTGGTGCAAACCTCGATGAAGAAACCTTTCGAGAAGTAAAGACATGGGATCACCACTATAAATGGTTTCATTACTGGGAACCAGTACCTTTGGATAGAATGTCTACCCTTTATGAGTGGGCGGATATCGTCGTTAATACATCGAGTTCAGAAGGGCAGCCGATGGCTGTCTTAGAGGCTATGGCTTGGGGAACCCCGGTGCTTGCACGAAATATTCCAGGGAACAAAAGCGTCATCTTTCATGGCTCTAATGGTTATTTGTTTAATAATGCCGAAGAGTTTATGGAGCAATGTAAAACCTTCATGGCTTCTACTGAGCTGCAACATAAATTCATTTCTGGTGGAAAGAAAACGATATCAAAGCATCATGACCCGTCTGAAGAGGCAAAAGCTTACCTTTATTTGTACAAAGAAAGCATAAGTAAGAATGAAGAAAACAAGGGTTGAATCTTGGTAGAAGGCGTGCACTGCCTTTTTAAGAGGGAGCAGCCTACCTCCCGTCCTTTGTTTTTTGAAAAGAAGATCGCTGAGCCTCTTGTGGGCAGCGATCTTCTTTTACTGTTTTACATGGGAAGCATTTTTTTCGCCAGCTTTGTAAATGCCTCGCTTTCTTGAAGATTTTCACCGTGCTGAAGGTAAGAGGCATAAAAGGTTCTGCTCGAGGGGAGAAATCCGTATCGCCCAACGTTTCTTTTCTTTTCATGCTGCAGTGCAAGATCAGAAACAAATCCATATCCAATGCCTGCTTCAACCAGTGAAAGCATGGACTCTGTCGTAGGTGAAATAGCTGCGGTTTCAAGCTCAGCCATCGACCCGCCCCATTCATTTAATCCCCTTTCTGCCGCGATAAACGTACCTGACCCTTCCTTTCGTTTAATAAAAGGAAGATGCTGCAGTTCCTCCATTGAAGTTATCTTTTTTTATCAGAAGCAGAAGGTCCAATAATTGCAAGCCTGTCTTCGATAAGAGGGACCACCATAAGTTCAGGATGAGTATGGAAGCTCCAGTGAGCGCCATATCTAAATCTCCTTTCTTTAAGGAAGAAGAGATGGTTTCTGAATCATCAACCTGCAAAGAAAGGCGAATGTCAGGATAGGCTTTTATAAAAACGCTGCACAACTTTGGCAGAAAATAGGTTCCGGGTGTGGTGCTTGCCCCTATCCGGAACGTTTTTTTCCAGCTTTCGCCCCTTTGGGAGCATCTTTCCTTTAAATCCTCCCACTCTGTCAGCCATTCACTAGCTTTTTCATACACCCATTTTCCTTCCTCGGTCAATGTGAAATGATCCCGGTCAATTAAAGAGACACCAAGTTTTTGTTCCAGAGCCTTTAAATGCTTGGTCACAGCAGACTGAGATATATGAAGTGTATCAGCAGCTTTGGAAAAGCTTTCTTGATCAGCAAGAACAACAAAGGTTGAAAGCCATTTTTCGTTCATGTACGTCCACCGCCTTTGGTATGCATATAACTTTACAATTATCTTAAACAATGGTAGCTTAATAACGCAATCGTATTCCGTTATGGAATGGATATTTGTACGTTTTGGAAATGATAAGAAAATTGTGAAAGGATGAAGATTCTCCTATGAAAAAGTTTACTATGTTGTGTACAGGTATTATTCTTGCAGGCACCCTCGCAGCCTGTGGAGAAGAAGATGGACAGGAGGAAGTGGATGAAGGGATAGAGGTAGAAGAAACAGAAGAGGAAGCCGGGGAAGAAGCAGAAGAGCCTGAGGAAGACGAAATGGCCGGTGAGGGCGACGATGATGTATTAGAAGTCGCAGTGATCCCTGCTCAGTCAATCGGTGAAATGCAGACCGGTCTTGATCGTCTGGAAGAAACATTGTCAGAAAGTCTCGACAGAGATGTAGAAGTAGAGCATTACCCTAACTATAACGCTGTAGTTGAAGCCATTAACTACAGTCATATTGATCTTGCGTACTTAGGGCCTCTTACTTATTTAATTGCTCATGAAGAAAGCGGAGCGCAGGCGATTTTAACTCAGGAAATTGACGGGGCACCGTATTACTATTCGTATATTATTACCCATGAGGAAGCACCGTGGGACGACCTTGATGAGCTCCTTGAAGACAGAGAGGAAATTGACTTTGCATTCGCCAGCATTTCCTCAACATCAGGCTCTTTGATCCCTGGACTTGAGTTGAACCAGCGGGGAGTATTTGAAGATGAAAATAATCATGAGTTTGCCAGCGTTCGCTACACCGGCTCTCATGACATTACTTCACAAGTGGTTCAAAACCAGGAAGTTGATGCCGGGGCTGTAGATAGTGCTATTTATAATGCACTGGTAGAAGAAGGAGCAGTCGACGATGACCAGATTAAAGTTATCTGGGAGTCAGAGCAGCTCTATCAATACCCATGGGTTGTCCCTCACGATATGGAAGAGGACGAAATTGAAGCGATTCAAGAAGCGTTTATTGCCATAGAAGACGAAGAGATTTTAAATATCTTTGGCGGGGCATCAGCATTTGTGGAAGCGGATGACAGCCAGTATGAAGATGTCCTTGAGGCGGCAAGAGAGTTTGATATGCTCGATCCTGAGGTTCTGGATTAATCACGCTTTGTTTTAGCCGGTCATCGGTTGACGTATTTCAGCCAGACCGGCTTTTTTCTTAATGAACATATACCTGTCGAAAACTGAGGCTTTCCGACTTTGTCTGTCAGTCTGGTTTTGGAAACACTGGGGAAAGGGTTGAAAACATGATTTGGTTCCACAAAAGATACCTCCTTTATGGAGTTATCTTACTAGCGATCACCTGGTGGAGCATGAGGGAAACGGGCTTTGAGCTTGAAAGGTTTGCTCAGTTTACAGATGCTTTTACTTTCATACAAAACCGTTTTTTGCCACCGGAATGGTCTCTGCTTCCTTTGCTGCTCAGGGAATCCCTGGTGACATTGG
The DNA here is from genome assembly GCF_001310615.1 of Thalassobacillus sp. C254. Classification (NCBI taxonomy): domain Bacteria; kingdom Bacillati; phylum Bacillota; class Bacilli; order Caryophanales; family Bacillaceae; genus Thalassobacillus; species Thalassobacillus sp. C254. Next base: position 12,784 of record NZ_BAXQ01000019.1, read on the forward strand.
CGGTGGCTTTCCTTGGTACTTTCTTTGCGCTTATTATTGCTCTGCCACTCAGCTTTGCGTCTGCTTCCAACACGAGCAGAAGCAGAACGGCTTATACGTTCAACCGCTTTTCTTTATCCGGCCTGCGGTCCATTCCTGAGATTGTCTTTGGTCTGATTTTTGTGGTGGTTATCGGTTTAGGCCCCTTTGCAGCTGTTCTTGCTATTTTACTTCATAATATTGGAGTCCTTGGAAAGCTGATATCCGAGTTGATTGAAGCTTCTGATCCAGGCCCCCATGAAGCAATGAAGTCAGTAGGAGCTCAAAGGCGGATTGCAAGTCTGTTTGCCATCGTCCCGCAAATTTGGCCGAATATTTTATCTCATTATTTTTACAGGTTCGAAGTCGCTATTAGAACCTCTTTAATCCTTGGATTCATTGGCGGTGGCGGGATTGGCCAGCAGCTCTTTAATCAATTTCAAAGCTTTAATTATACAGCGATGGCAGTGAGCATTTTACTAATTATGCTTCTTGTCATAATGGTAGATATGTTTGGCTCATATGTAAGGAAACGAGTGATCTAAGGAAGGGGGGAAAGGTTTGATTACATTAGAAAATGTAACGGTAAAATATCCAGGAGCCGCTGATCCGGCTATTGATAATTTGTCTTTATCATTTCAACAAGGAGAGTTTATTGGTGTCCTTGGTAGAAGCGGGGCTGGAAAATCAACCTTTATCCGGACCATAAACGCTCTTCAGGAGGTAAGTTCAGGAGAAATTTTTGTTGATGACTATTCTGTTCACTCCTTATCAGATGAGGATAAGCGAAGACTTAGGACAAAAGCCGGCATGATCTTTCAGCATTTCCACCTCATTCCCAGGATGACCGTGCTTCAAAATGTGCTGACCGGGCGGTTTGGCCAAAAGAAATGGTATGAGAATCTACTGCTTATACTCGGAGGAGGAAAAGAACGAAGGGAAGAGTGTCATTGAACAAGTTGGCCTGGAGAAAATGGCAGGAAGAAGAGTTGAGGCTCTCAGCGGCGGACAAAAACAGCGAGTAGGAATTGCCCGTGCCTCATGCAGCAACCTGATATTTTTCTTGGAGATGAGCCAGTAGCAAGCCTTGATCCGAGTACGGCTAAGTCTATCTTTGGCATTCTTCGTTCCGTTCATGACGAAAAAAACCTGGTAACGATCATCAATATCCATGATGTTGAGATTGCCAAGAAGTTTTCAACGAGAATCATTGGATTAAAAGAAGGAAAGCTTGCTTTTGATGGACGCCCTGAGGAGCTTGATGACAAGGCATATAATAGGATTTACGATGAATAAACCCCTGGACTTTTCCAGGGGGTTTATTATACGCTATTTTACTTCAATAGGGCGTTCTGTTCTTTCTGTCACACGGCCGATGATGGCTGCTTCATGAATTCCTTTTGATTGAAGGGCTTCGACATATTGATCGGCTTCTTCTTCAGGCAATGCTACAAGGAGACCACCTGACGTGATGGCATCGCACAATAAAAGCTGCTGAGCTTTACTTAGTCGGTCATCAAAGGAAATGACAGATTCAAGCCAGCTCGCATTGGCCTTTGATCCACCGGGGATTATTCCCTCCTCGGCAAGTTGCAGGGCTCCTTTAAGCACAGGAATCCGGTCATATTCAAATGAAAAGGTGACATCGCTGGAGCCGGCCATTTCATATCCATGACCGAGTAATCCAAAGCCTGTTACATCTGTTACAGCACTTGGATGGAAAGAATCCAGAGCTTCAGCTGCCTTATTGTTAAGTGCAGCCATTGTCCGGGTAACAGCATCTTCTTGTTCTTTTGTAACAACCTCACGTTTGATGCCAGTAGTAAGAACGCCAACCCCGATCGGTTTTGTTAAGACAAGAACATCGCCAGGTTTAGCACCCTGGTTTCTAAATATCTTGTCAGGATGGACAATTCCTGTTGCTGCCAGTCCGAATTTGGGCTCACTGTCATCAATAGAATGGCCGCCTACAATGGTTGCTCCTGATTCTGCTACTTTATCAGAAGCTCCTTTCATAATTCCCGCTAAAATTTCGTCAGGGAGAGACTTGATTGGAAAACCAACGATATTTAAGACCGTCTTTGGTTTTCCTCCCATCGCATAAATATCGCTTAATGCATTTGCAGCAGCGATTTGGCCAAACATATATGGATCATCCACAATCGGAGTGAAATAGTCAACGCTTTGCACAAGAGCAAGGTCATCGGTCAAACGATATACGCCTCCGTCATCAGAGGTGTTCGTACCGACTAACAAATTTGGATCAGCTTCCCGTTCTGGTAAGTGACGCAAAACTTGCGCCAGGTCTTCTGGACCAATTTTACATCCTCAGCCAGCTTTTGAGGAAAGACTAGTTAGTCTGATTTTATCTTCTTTGCTCATATTAGGACACCTCCTGAAAATTCCTTTTTTGCTGCTTACACTAGTATAAGGGTATCATTTGCATAGTGACAAACAATATCCTAAAATAAAGTTCAGAAATCAATTATAAAGGAGAAGATTTTATTATGAAAGTAACCGTGGAATTTTGCATGCAGTGAAACTTTGCTCCAAAAGCCGTGAGTTTCGCGGACAAACTACTAGATAAATATCGAGGCGCAGTCAGCGCTGTGGAATTAATAACGAGTTCAGGCGGGGCCTTTGAAGTCACTGTTGATGGCGAAAAGGTATACTCAAAGCTTGAACAGGGCAGCTTCCCGGATGATGACCAACTGATTGAAGAAATTGCAAAATTTAAAGAATAGGTAAACAGGCGGGCCGGTTATTTCTTGGAAAACGGCCCGTGTTTTTATCTCATGGGAGCTGGGATGAAGAGGCGTCCTCGATAAGAAAGGTGAGAAATAATATGAAAGAAGCTGTAAGAATGCTCCCCCCAATTCATGAGCTTCAGGTTGAGCCTGAATATACAGCCCTGGCCTTTCAGGAGAATGGAGTATCTTCTGAGAAGTTGACAGAGTGGCTCCGTGAGGAAGTAATGAAGCTGCGAGCTGACCTTCTCCAAGGTCAGGCACCGGTTCCCGTATCTGCTGCTTCCTTTAAGAACCATGTATTGAATGCATTAAAAAAGAGAGTGCAAGCCTTTAAATCCTACACACTTACACGTGTTATCAATGCCACCGGGACGATTCTGCACACCAATCTAGGGCGGGCGCGCTTGAGTGACGAAGCGATTAAACAGGTGATTATGACCTCCTCAAATTATTCCAACCTCGAATATAATATTGGGGAGGGCAAACGGGGATCCAGACATGATTTGATCGAAGATTTACTTACCGAGGTAACCGGGGCAGAAGCTGCTATGGTTGTTAATAACAATGCTGCGGCTGTTTTTTTCGTCCTTCATGCTCTTGCAAAAAATAAGGAAGTGATAGTTTCCAGGGGCCAGCTCGTGGAAATCGGCGGATCCTTCCGTGTTTCATCAATAATGGAGGAAAGTGGTGCACACTTAGTCGAGGTAGGCACAACGAACAAGACCCATTTATATGATTATGAAAATGCGCTGAATAATGATACGGGCATGATAATGAAGGTGCACACGAGTAATTTTAAAACGATTGGCTTTACAGCTGAAGTAGGTCTTGAAGAGCTTATTCCGTTAAAAGAAAAAAACCAAGACAGCCAGTTTATTATATATGAGGACTTGGGAAGCGGAGCATTGTATGATTTTTCTTCTCATGGAATTGGAGACGAGCCTACTGTAAGAGAGGTTATTGAAAAAGGAGCCGATCTAGTTACATTTTCAGGAGATAAACTGCTTGGCGGTCCTCAAGCCGGAATTATAGCCGGGAAGAAGGAAATCATCCAAAAACTCAAGAAAAATCAACTGGCCCGAGTACTTAGGGTTGATAAAATGACCCTGGCCGCCCTGGAAGCCACGTTGAAAGCATACGTAAAAGGAATTGAGGGGGTCCATACTCTTCCTGTAGGTAAAATGGTCCTTGAGAGCAAGGAGGAAGTAAAGAACCGGGCGGAGGTCTTTTTAAAGGGCTTGGACGCTACTTCCTGGAAGGCATCACTTATTGAAGAAACCTCACAAATAGGCGGAGGAACGATGCCGGATGTTTCATTGCCGACATTTGCAGTAAAAGTGGAGCTTGAGGGTGAAATAGTTGAAAAAGTAATAAAGTTATTGAGAAACGGTGATGACCCTCCAGTTGTGGCCCGTGCGAAAGGAAACAGTGTGATTTTGGACTTTCGCACTGTTACCTGGGAAGAAACTGAGGTGCTCGTTCATCGTTTTGTCGCCCTTGATCAACATTTTCATTAATCATAGCGGTTGTCGTCAAAGGCTTTTTATAGAAGAAAAACGAGCTGGCATGAACGCTTTCAGCTCGTTTTTTCTTTTATGAAGAAGAGGACTTATTTATCCTCTGCCTCCATGTGCCTGATTGACGTGATTGCGCTGCTTTACTTTTTTTGAACCTGGCATAGGTTCTTGCATTCCTTCTGAGTCTGTATTTTTAGGTGAATTTCTTCTCTGGTCCTTATACGTGTTTTTTTCTGTCATCCTGCACCCTCCTTTCGTACGTAGGATAAACAGAGGGGAGAAAAACATACAGAAAAAAGAAATCCTACAAAAGGACATATCACAAGAGCCTGAAATAAAAGAACTAGCACGGCGGCTTGTTGCAGTCAACAACCTTTTTCCTCGTACATATTACAGAAAGATGAAAATATTTTCACTAAGCCATTTATATTTTTACAAAGTTTTGCTATTCTTGAATAGGGAAGATTTGCGACTACTAGTATCAAAGCGTTTTCAATAGTTTTGAGCAATATCTTCGACATTTTCCCAAATGTGTTATATGATAGTTTTAAAAAGGAGGGAATACATAATGAGTAAAAACAATGATGTTTTTAACTCCCGCAAGTCCTTTTCTGTCAATGGAAAGACTTACAACTATTATGACATTAAAGCGCTTGAGGAAGCAGGAGTAGGTAAAGTATCGAATCTTCCATACTCCGTGAAAGTATTACTGGAATCTGTACTAAGACAGTACGATGATAAAGTAATCAAGAAAGAGCATATTGAAAGTCTGGCAAAATGGAGCGCCGACAATAGTGGTGCCGAGGATGTACCTTTTAAGCCCTCACGTGTTATCTTGCAGGACTTTACAGGGGTGCCGGCGGTTGTAGACTTAGCTTCTCTTCGTAAGGCTATGGCTGACATTGGCGGCGATCCTCAGTCTATTAATCCTGCTATTCCGGTAGATTTAGTCGTAGACCATTCTGTTCAAGTGGATAAGTTTGGACAAAGCGACTCTTTAGAGCAAAATATGAACCTTGAATTTGAAAGAAATGAGGAGCGTTACAAGCTTCTAAGCTGGGCAACAAAAGCATTTGATAACTATAGTGCAGTGCCGCCGGCGACTGGTATTGTCCATCAGGTGAACCTTGAGTATCTTGCTTCTGTTGTACATGCTGTAGAAAGTGAAGACGGCAGCTATGAAGCATACCCGGATACACTGGTAGGAACAGATTCCCATACAACTATGATAAACGGTCTTGGTGTTTTAGGCTGGGGTGTGGGCGGAATTGAGGCAGAAGCTGGAATGCTTCAGCAGCCTTCTTATTTCCCGGCTCCGGAAGTTATTGGTGTGCGCTTAAGCGGCTCCATTCCCGAGGGAGCAACAGCTACTGATGTCGCCCTTAAGGTAACACAAGTACTCCGTGAGCAAAACGTTGTTGGTAAATTTGTTGAATTCTTCGGAGAAGGACTAGCAGATCTTCCTCTCGCTGACCGAGCTACAATTTCCAACATGGCTCCTGAATATGGAGCAACTTGCGGGTTTTTCCCAGTGGACCAAGAAGCTTTGAATTACCTTCGCCTGACTGGCCGCAGTGAAGAGCATATTGAAGTGGTTTCTACTTATTGTAAGGAAAACGGCCTTTTCTATACTCCAGGTACAGAAGAGCCGACATTTACTAAAGTAGTAGAAATTCCATTAAATGAAATTGAACCAAGTCTTTCCGGACCAAAGCGTCCTCAGGACCTTATCACTCTTAAAGATATGCGTGAGCAGTTTGTGAAAGCATTGTCTGCTCCAGCAGGAAACCAAGGGTTTGGACTTGCTCCGGAGGATATTGATAAGGAAGTAGAAATCGATCATCCAAGTGGAAAGAAATCCACGATGAAAACAGGTGCGGTTACAATCGCAGCGATTACAAGCTGTACAAACACCTCTAACCCTTCTGTTATGCTTGGAGCCGGACTCCTTGCTAAAAAAGCTGTGGAGAAAGGTCTTGAGGTGCCAGGCTATGTGAAGACCTCTCTTGCACCAGGTTCCAAAGTAGTTACAAGATATTTGGAAGATTCAGGTCTGCTTCCATACTTGGACAAGCTTGGATTCAACCTTGTGGGCTACGGCTGTACAACTTGTATCGGAAACAGCGGACCGCTTCCAGTGGAAGTGGAGGAAGCAATTGCTGATAATGATATGCTTGTAAGCTCTGTGCTTAGCGGAAACAGAAACTTTGAAGGACGCATTCACCCGCTTGTAAAAGCCAACTACCTGGCTTCACCGCCGCTTGTAGTAGCTTACGCTCTTGCTGGTAATGTTAACTTTGATATCCAAAAAGACTCCTTTGGAAAAGACAAAGACGGCAACGATGTATATTTTAAAGATTTATGGCCGTCTGCCGGGGAAGTCAAAGAATTTATCGCTCAAAGTGTTTCCCCTGAAATCTTTAAGTCAGAATATGAGTCTGTATTTGATAACAATGAACGTTGGAACGAGCTTCAATCCGATGAAAATGACGCGTTATATGATTGGGATGAAGAGTCCACGTACATTCAAAACCCGCCGTTCTTTGAAGATCTTTCTGAGAACCCAGAGGATATCAAAGAGCTTAATGAACTGCGCGCGATCGGTAAGTTTGGTGACTCCGTTACCACGGACCACATTTCTCCTGCCGGTTCAATTGCAAAGGACAGCCCAGCAGGTAAATACTTGATGAGCAAAGGCTTAAAGCCTGCGCAGTTTAACTCCTATGGTTCCCGTCGAGGTAACCATGAAGTTATGATGCGTGGTACGTTTGCAAATATCCGCATTAAGAACCAGTTAGCACCTGGCACAGAGGCGGTTACACTACGTACTGGCCAACTGGTGATGTAATGGCTATTTATGATGCAGCCATGAAGTACAAAGAGGATGAGACTGGCCTCTTAGTAATGGCTGGAAAAGACTACGGTATGGGAAGCTCTCGTGACTGGGCAGCTAAAGGTACAAACCTTCTAGGCATTAAGACAGTTATCGCAGAAAGCTTTGAGCGTATCCACCGCAGTAACCTTGTTCTTATGGGTGTGCTTCCTCTTCAATTTAAAGAAGGTGAGAGCGCTGAGAAGTTAGGACTGACTGGTAAGGAAACCTTTGATGTGAAGGTGGATAATACCGTTCAGCCTCGTGATCATGTAACGGTGATTGCAACAGATGAAGATGGCAAGACTACTGAGTTTGAAGTACTTGTACGTTTTGATAGTGACGTTGAAATCGACTACTATCGTCATGGCGGTATTCTTCAAATGGTTCTTCGCAGCAGATTGGCTGCCGCAAAGAGCAGCTAATAAGGTAAAAAGGCTGACCTGCCGGGTCAGCCTTTTTTGTGATCTAAGGCTTATGGACAACAAATTTCCTCATTAAAGTGGGAGAATGTAAAAAAGCAAGGCATTTGTTAACGAAAAGGAGATAAAGCTGGGTTATTTGGATTAAATTCTATTTCTGTCCGGCATAAAGGGTCTCAAAACACCAGTCGAAGAACTTTTTTAAATGATTGCTCCTTTACTCTCAGTCAATACTAAATGTACCTCGTCTGGTGATGGTTACAGCTCACAGAGTTTTAAAAATTTCACGTACCGTATTATAAAATTTCATAAACGTAAAGAAAAATCGTACACAATAAAACCAGAAAAAGAAAGGTGGAGGATGTATGAAAGAGAAGAAACAGACAAAAAAGAAAGAAGAGCAGCATGTTTCTCCTGGTCAGGAAGCTGAAGAACGAAAGCATATGTCATACGCTGAAATTGAACAAGATAAAATGGACAGTTCTAAAAAATGGTAAGAAATTGAGGTGAGAATCCTGGAATTCTGGACAGGTTCAGAAGCACTTCCAATCACAGGATTTGTAATTAGGGCTATTATCGTCTACATTTATATCTTTCTCATGGTAAAGATACTAGGTCAGCGATCAATGGGCTCTATTGATCCTTTAGATTTTATTTTTGGTGTCGTGATCGGTGATATTGTCGGGGAGCCTTTATCAAGCGGTGATCTTCCATTGGGTGGTCCGTTAGCATCAGCAGGATTAATAGCAGCCTTTCACTTTACCCTTACCTATACGGCATTAAAAACACCGCGCTTCAGAAGAGTAATTGAAGACGAGCCTCTCATTGTCATAGAAAAAGGAAAAATTCTCCATGACCAATTAAAAAAGGCAAAAGTCACAATAGAATCACTATTAATGGACTTGCGGCTGAGGGATGCATCAGATTTAAATGAAGTGGATTATGCCATTCTTGAGGCAAACGGCCAAATAAGTGTCATTAAAAAGAGTGCCAATCAGGCTCTTACCCCAACAGACATGAACATGGACCCTAAAGATAAAGGTTATCCTAAGGTCATTATTGAGGACGGGAAAATTATTCATGCCAATCTTAAGGAATTAGGATCCATAGATTGGCTGAAAGAAGAACTGTTAAAACGCGGGCATAGAAATCCTCATGAAATCTTTTTACTGACCATCGATGAAACATCGGGCTGGTATATCAGCCCTAAACAACAGGTATAAGATGAATCTTTTTTTCCATAATGGAGAAAAAGGAGTGAAGAATATTGAGAAAAATTAAGCGTTTAACCTTTGAAGAATTAGTGAAGGTAAATAAAGTGGAAATCATGAAGGACAAAAAGATGCTTGAAGAACTTGAGGAAAGATGGGAAAATCGCAGAGCAGTCAGATAATAGTATCATCGTACCAGCAGGAGCCTGTTGCTCTTTCTGGTTTTTTTATGTAGAGAATGGTTTATGTATTTGCTTAGTCTTTCGTATTACATAACGCGACGAATTAACCGAATTAAATGATTTTCTTAGTCTCTAAATGCTTAAGAAGCAGAGGAAAGGATTATGGTATTGTCTTGCAGGGTAAAGGTGTGTCGAACAGGCACTATAAAAATACATTGTCAATGATTATAGATCATTTCATAATAAACATGCACCTATTAATTGAATAACAGGGGAGTGATACATATTCTCCAAACGGAAATAAACGATAAAAAAATAAGGTCTATCATAACCCCGTTGCTTTGGGCTGTATTTATTATTTATATGGCAGTTCTTTTCTATGTCACATTGTTAGCATGGAATTACGGAGCTTCCTTTGGGCCACAGGTCCAGGCGGGAGAAATTACAATCTCGTTCCCTTTCGCAGCATTTATAGAATTGCTATGTTCAGCCGGGGCTAGCAGACCCCTCCGCATATTAGCAGGGAACATTGTGCTTTTTATTCCTTTTGGTTTCATTTTGGGTTTGTTAAGTAGAAAAAAAAGCAGAGCAATCTTGACTATTACTGTTGCCGCTATGCTTGTTTCTACTTTTATTGAAGTGAACCAGTTTATCTTTACGCACAGAGTGGCCAATGTTGACGATGTCATATTAAATACCCTCGGCGCATTAATAGGAGTCATTGCTGCCATTTTCATTGGCTTTCTACTCAGGCGAGTGATATGGATTTCCGTGAAAAACCGTCAGTAAAAGGCGGTTTTTTGATGGAACGGGCCCGGCTCTTTCGAAAGCCGAAAAAATGATACAATAAAAAGTGGAATACATAGCACTTTAAAGAGAAGAGGATAGAACAATGAAAGAACGTCCAAAGTGGCTGGTTTATGTCATGCTTGTTTTTGCAACGTCAATGTGGGGGAGCGGCTTTATTGCCGGGAAAATAGCTGTGGAAGATTTTGGACCTTTTACTGTCGCGTTTCTCCGTTTTTTCTTTGCCGCGGTCTTGTTGTTTCCTCTCATGTGGAAAATGGAACCAAAGCGTCCTGTGGTTACTCTAAGAGACTGGCTGTTCTTTGCTCTTCTTGGGTTAACAGGAATTTTCATCTACAATGTCTGCTTTTTTCTTGCAAGCATGTATGCTCCTGTGGTAAAAAGTTCATTGTTTATTGCCACCAACCTGTTTTGATTTTACTATTGTCGATTCTTTTCTTGAAAGAGCGAGTTACTCGTTTTCAAATCGCAGGAATGATTTTGGCACTAAGCGGTGCAGCAACGATTATAAGTGAAGGAAACATGGGAGCCATTATAACTGGCGGCTTAGAAGCGATTGATATTATTTTGCTTTTAGCAGTGGTAACATGGGCATTGTACAGCGTGCTTGGAAAAGTGGTATTAAAGAAGTTCAGCCTGTAGTTTCGACTACTTATGCTGTCATGTTCGGAACAATCTTTCTTTTGCCTTTCTCCTTATATGAAGCTTCTCCTCTCAGCTGGTTGGAAGCCTCACCTTCATCCTGGCTGGCCATCTTACATATGAGTGTTTTTGTGACAGTAATCAGTTTTGTTATGTACTATGACGGGATACAACAAATCGGAGCTTCGAAGGCAGCATTATTTATAAATGTGATGCCTGTTTCAGCAGTAGTGATGGCGGTAATATTTTTAAATGAATCCTTTGGCATGATACATTTAGCAGGAGCACTTCTTGTTTTTTCTGGAGTAACTTTAGGGACAAAAGTGATAGGGCCTCAGGTGAAGCCCGTTCCTTTCTTTCGGAAAAAGGCAGGATAAGGCTCAGACGATACCTTGCAGGCTGACAATAGAACGTGATTCATGTAAAGATAGGTGATTGTATGACTCATCAAGAAAAAACTGAAATCATAGATGAAATAAAGGCGTGGGAAAAAGATCTAAGTCTTTTTTCCATGGAGAAAGCCAGGAATTATATTGATAAATTGTCGGGTGACGAGAGTGATGTGGAACCATTTATAGGCGTCTTATACGCTTTCATGTCATATACCCGTTTTAAGCAAGTAAGAAAAATAGATCCCCTTATTCGTGATTGGATGGATAAAGGTGAGAAGCGCAATGAGAACTATCCTTTATTTCTTATAATCAAAGGACAGGATATTCTTTGGAGAGCAGAGCAGGCCCTCTTTCCTAACAACCTTCCTTCGATAAGAGAGACAGACCAGAGTTCTGCAAGAAAAAAAACAGCTGAACAGCTATACACCGCTTCTTCTTCCCAAATAGAGAAAATGAAGGCTCAGAGCGAGGCTCTCAAAAGAGCAAAGGTTATGTTTGAGAAAGCGGACAAGGAGCAAGAGGCCGATTTTGCAGAAGAAGCGTATCAAATACTGATCAAGGGGTTAGAGCGTCTCCGTTTGTTACAGGAGTCATCACGGCTCTATCAGGAGACGGCGACCGGCACCTTTTATTCCCCTGAACATGTGAAAGAGATGAAAGATGCGTTGCAGGAGATTAATCATATTTCCAGGGAATGGCATTCTCATTTTGATGGGTTCAAAGACAGAAAAGAAGATGACAGTCCCCTGCAGGAGTTAGATCAGTTAATTGGCCTGCAGGAGGTAAAGGACCGGTTCATCAGTTGTATTATTATCTGCAATACCAGAAAAGAAGAAAAGAAGAAGGTTTTGTCCTTCAGGATGAATTAAGCTTAAATATGATCTTAACCGGGAATCCTGGCACTGGAAAAACCATGCTTGCCCGCTTGCTCGCTAAAATTTATCATGATGTTGGGCTGTTGCCCCGGGAAGAGGTTTTAGAAGCGGACCGCTCACATTTAGTTGGCTCTTATGTAGGCCAGACTGAAGAAAAGACTCTTAATTTAATCAAAGAAGCAGTAGGAGGAGTTCTTTTTATAGATGAAGCCTACAGCTTGAAAAGAGAAGGCATGACTGGCAACGATTATGGACAAACCGCCATTGACACGTTGGTGTCCGCCATTACAAGCAGTGAGTATGCAGGGACGTTTTCTCTTATTCTGGCTGGATATCCTGAAGAAATGAGACAGTTTTTACGTGCCAACCCGGGGCTTCGCAGCCGTTTTCCGGAAAGTAATCACATTCATATTTCTGACTATTCTCTCAAGGAATTGCTTGATATAGGCGATAAGGTTGCATTAGCAAATGATTATACGTTATCTGCTGATGGGAAAATAACGCTGGAAGAGCGGATTGCAGCTGAGCAGGTAGATGAGTCGTTTGGAAATGCTCGTACTGTCAAGAACATCATTCTTGATGCTATTTTTCAAAAAGGAGCAAAGGCAGGAAAAAAAGAGTCACCTTCCCTGGATGACTATGCCGTGTTAACAAGTGAGGATTTGAAAGATAAGAAAAAAGAACAAGAAAAAGAACGGCAAGCAGGTATAGAAGAGTTAAACGAACTTGTCGGCCTGGATAAAGTAAAAAAAGAAATGAAAAAGCTGGCTTCCTTTGTGCAGGTGCAGCAAGAAAGAAGACAGGCAGGCCTTCCTTCTGCTCCTCTTTCTCTTCACACGATTTTTAATGGAAGACCAGGTACGGGAAAAACAAGTACAGCTGCCATTTACGCAAAAATCTTAAAGGAACTGGGCTTTTTAAAAAGAGGGCATCTCGTTGTCTGCGGACGGAGTGACCTTGTAGCAGGATATGTCGGCCAGACGGCCTTAAAAACAAAACAGAAAATCCGTGAATCCCTGGGAGGGGTACTCTTTATAGATGAGGCCTATTCATTACTGCCTAAAGGAGCAGGGGATTTTAGCAGAGAGGCAATTGACACGCTTGTTGAAGAAATGACAAAGCATGAAGAAAACCTGGTCGTTATTTTATCCGGTTACCCAGAACCAATGGAGAATCTCCTTGAAAGTAATCCAGGACTGCGATCCCGTTTTAAAAAGTCTTTTACGTTTCCCGATTATTCAGGCGAAGAGCTGGCTGAAATTACAAAGAAAAAAGCTAGTGAGTACGGATACCGCTTCACCACGGAAGCGTGGGAAGCTTTACTCGAACATCTGGCAGAAAGAACGGTCCCTGGGAATGGACGGCTGGCACAAGATCTTGCAGAAGAAATGTTTCAGCAGCAAGCGGTCAGGTTGTTGAACCGTAATGAGAGTGGGGACTATGCACTACTGGAAAAAGAGGATGTGACAGAGGCTTTGCACATTAAGTTATAAAAGGAGCTGGAAAAATGAAAGCAGCAGCAAACATTGAAGTCAGATATGCAGAAACCGATCAAATGGGTATCGTCCACCACTCTAATTATCTCGTATGGTGTGAGCTTGCACGCACAAAATTGATCAATGAACTTGGCTTTAATTACAAAGAGCTTGAAGAGCAAGGCATACTGTCCCCAGTGACAAATGTGAACCTTGATTATAAGGCTCCGTCAACTTATGGGGATGTCATCACCGCTGAAACATGGATAGAAGATTATGATGGTCTGCGGGTGACATACGGTTACAACATAATCAACCAAAAAGGTATTCTCTGTGTTAAGGGAACCACCACTCACGTGTGTATTCGCAAAAATACATTCCGGCCCATCTCTATTAAGAAGCATCTTCCTGACTGGCACGAGAAGTATGAAATGATTAAGAAACGAGTGAAAGAAAATGTATAACAACCTTCTTCTCATTCCACACTAATGTGGACAAATGAGAAGGAGGAAATGAAATGGCTAAACCTGATGACCGTTCAGATAACGTTGAAAAAACTGGAAAAAATGAAGGATAACACCCTTAAGAATATGGAAGCCGCTGAGGAAACGATGAATAACCTTGATTTGAAGGAATCAGACAAAAAAGCAATTGAAGCAAAGAATGCAAGAAGACAGGAAAGCCTGGGAAATATATATGAAGAAATCGCAGACGAAGAAAGAGATGCGAAACGGCGGTAGCAGGAAGGGGCAGCTCCTTAAAAGAGCTGCTTTTTTTTAATGTAAAATGAAACATGTGATATACTTCACCGACATCCTTACATACATTTATGAATCCAAAGAAACATTTTCTTCCGTTATAACAGACAAAAATGCCTTCGTATGATATAAAAAGAGACAGGGAAATTGGAAAAGGAGCTAAATTATGGCGTTTGGAATCAGGCGAGAAGAACTCATAGAATGGAAACGAAAAGCTTCAAATGGAGAAATCGCGTTTATCACTCATTTTTGGTATGATCCAAGGTTTCCGGATTGTGATACAGTCACAAAAGTAGGATGTTCAAATGTAAAAGCACTGATCAGCTGGGGAAAGCAATACGGCCTGAAAGAAGAGTGGATTCATCTTCGAAAGCCATACCCCCATTTTGACCTGTTAGGGGAAAAGCAAGCCGAAATTTTACAGAAAGAAGGAAAACAGTCCCAATTATTAAAGCTGAAAAAAAGAAACCATGTCCCTTAATGCTATGGTTTAGTATACTGGGATGTAGGATAAATAATAAGCAAATGATGGTCATTGGAGTGATTAAATTGTCTATTTCACAGCAGCAGATTGTAGAAGCTTTGGAAGTGAAGCCGGATATTGATCCTGTTGAAGAAATTAATAAGAGAAAAGAGTTTTTAAAATCATATGCAAAAAAAGCCCACGTATCCGGATATGTATTGGGGATATCGGGGGGGCAGGATTCTACATTAGCCGGTAAACTAGCGCAAATGGCTATTGAGGAATTAAATGAAGAAGAGGACAAAGAATATTCTTTTATTGCCGTTCGTCTGCCATATGGCGAACAGTTCGATGAAGATGATGCTCAACAGGCGCTAAAGTACATCAGCCCATCAAAGACAATTACAATAAACATTCAACAAGCAGTGGATGCGGCAGAAGAGGCTTTTGAACAAGCAGTGGGCCATAAGATGAGTGATTTTAACAAAGGGAACACAAAGGCAAGGGAAAGAATGAAAGCCCAATACGATTTGGCAGCGGAGTTTGGCTGCCTAGTGATCGGGACAGACCATGCAGCGGAAGCTGTTACTGGATTTTACACTAAGTATGGTGACGGGGCCTGTGACGTCGCACCGTTATTTGGTCTGAACAAAAGGCAGGGAAAAGAGCTTTTACGTAAACTCGATGCTCCGGCACACTTATACGAGAAGGTGCCTACTGCTGATCTAGAAAGCGATAAACCAGGTATTTCAGATGAAGAAGCTCTGGGAGTCACCTATGACGATATTGATAATTTCCTGGAAGGTAAAACGGTAAGTGAAGCCGTGAAAGTAAACCTCATTACCAGGTATACTCAAACAGAGCATAAAAGACAGCTGCCGGTTACCATTCAAGATGATTGGTGGAACGAAGGGAAATAAGCGTCATATTTGTTTTATTAGAACAAGGTGGCCATAACGGTCGCCTCCTTTGATGTGGGGTGGAAAACAGAGAACAAGCGCCTATGTGATATAAAATGATGCTAAGCTTTGTTCTATGGAAAAGCAAAGTCTCATATCTTTTCTGTTGAGAAGGGCACCAGGTTTGAACATGTTGGAACAGATTAGGTAGAATGGAGAGAGTGATTTAGCATGACGGTGAAATATGGGGTATTACTTGGACTTGTTTTATTGCTCGGTTTTTTCTCAGGTGTCTTATTTCAGTCACAGACTACAAGCGGGTTAACGGATAACCCTATGCACAGATTGTGGAGGGGTCTGAACACCTGTTGGAAAAAGGTGAAACGGCAAGAATAGGCGGAATGGATGTGACCGTCCATGAAGCATATGAGACCGAAGAGGAAGGGGAAACCTTTTTGGTTGTTGATGTCTCTTTCTTTAATGCCACTGAAGAAGTAAAAGAAATATCTTTATTCAACACATTGGTCGTAAACGACGAAGGATATACTTATGAGTACCATGACAACTATGACGATAAAAGGCTCATTGGAGGTCAACTCCGCCTGAAGGGCAAAGAAGAGGGACGTTGGCATTTAAAGTAGAACCATCTTCATATTATGAGTTTACCTATACAGACCATATGAGAAAAGGGCAAGTAGCTTGGGCAGTGAAAACTGCTTCGTAAACAAAGCGGAGGTGGACCAGCAATTGATGCAGGCAGACTTACATATGCACTCTACGGCTTCAGATGGGGGCTATTCACCCGCTAAGCTGATGGAAAAGTGCAAAGAGGCAGGATTACACATCGTAGCATTGACAGACCATGATACAACAAATGGGGTAAAAGAAGCACAGGCGGCAGGGAAACAGCTGAATCTGACTGTGATCCCAGGCATTGAGCTTTCCACGAAGTGGAAAGGGAAAAGCGTTCACATGCTAGGCTACGGGGTAAATATTGAAGATGCAGCATTTCAAGAAGTGCTGGAAGGACAACGACAAATGAGAAACAAGCGTATGGAAGTTATGCTTGAACGTTTACAGGGTGCTGGAGTTACATTGCAGGAAGAAGATGTACTCCGTTATGTGGACGGGGGCAGTGTTGGCCGCCCGCACGTAGCAAAAGCACTGATTGATAGAGGGTACGTTAAAGAAGTATCAGAGGCATTTGATAAATATTTAGGAGAAGGAAAGCCGGCTTACGTATCGAAGGCAAAAGAATTCACTCCTGAAGAAGCCATATCACTTATTCATAAAGCCGGAGGGCTTGCAGTCGTTGCTCATCCTGGGTATTACGGTCTTGATGAAGACATTGAAAAATGGGTGCATCAGAGCGGGCTTGACGGGGTGGAAATTGAACACAGAGATCACGACCCTGAAGAAAGAAAACACTACGAAAAACTGACTTCCAAACTGGAGAAAGAAACAAACAAGACCCTGCTTCGTACAGGAGGATCAGATTTTCACCATGAAGAATACGGAAGGAAAAAAGAACCTCTTGGTGTAACCACCATCTCTGGCGAAAAAGCTGAAATATTACTACGTGCTATAGAAAAAAGGCATTCCTCTCAAACATCCGGCTGATCCCGGATGTTTCTTTTATAAAAGCTTTTGTGAAAGGACCACTTATTCTAGAGGGAGTCAAGTTGGCTGCTTTTTAATTTACGTAAACTAAAAGAACCCCCCAGGGACTGGCCCCATATAACCCCTTTGGGAACAGGGGACCAGGGTGGGAAGCAGGTGTTGCAGCTCTTCTCCAAAAGAAGAATAGAGAAGACAATAGATAGATATGTTATAAAATAGTATAATGAATCCTGTAAAAGATTTGCGAAAAATTCGGTTTTATGATAATTTTAACAATTACAGAATAACTTTATGAAAGTATGATAGATCGGTTGGAATGGGTAGATACCAATCAAGCTGATGCTGTAGAGAGTCAGCTTTTCAGTTGAGTGGTGAGCTTTCCGGTTTTATCTATTCATCATATGATATAACTTTTGAAAACGAATCTTTCAGGGAGCACTATAAAAAATATACAATAAAGATAGCTGAGTATTGAGAGAAAGTAGGAGAGAATTATGCCTATTAAGGTACCCGATCATTTACCCGCAAAAGATATATTGTCGAAAGAAAATATATTTATTATGAATGAAAGCAGCTTATACTCAGGATATTCGCCCACTTAAAATACTGATTTTAAACTTAATGCCAATAAAAGAAACGACAGAAACACAATTGCTCAGGCTGTTGGGAAACACTCCCCTTCAATTGGATGTTTCATTGCTTCACCCTCATACACACAGATCCAAAAATACACCAATTGAGCATCTCGCCTCCTTTTATAAGACCTTTGATGAAGTCCGTGAAAGAAAATTTGACGGAATGATTATAACCGGAGCGCCTATAGAGAAGCTCCCTTTTGAAGATGTTACTTATTGGGAAGAGCTAAAGAGCATTTTAGAGTGGAGCAAATCAAATGTAACTTCCACCCTTCATATTTGCTGGGGGGCGCAGGCAGGCATGTATTACCATTACGGAGTTCCTAAACATGAACTTCCTGTTAAGCAGTTTGGTATTTATGAACATTTTGTTGAAAAGCCGAATGAAAGCTTAATGAGAGGCTTTGATGATGTTTTTTATGTCCCTCATTCCAGATATACGGGTACCAGGCGTGAAGATGTAGACAAGGTACCTGAGCTTCAGGTGCTGTCTGAATCTCCTGAAGCCGGCGTATATATCGTCGCCTCAAAAGATGGCAAACAAATTTTGTGACAGGCCACAGTGAATATGATACCTGTACACTTCAGGATGAATATGAACGGGATTACAACCGGGGAGTGAAGACAGCGGAGCCAGAGAATTATTACCCGGAAAACAACAGAAAGGCAAGGCCTCAGCTTAGATGGAGAGCTCATTCTAATCTTTTATTTTCAAATTGGCTAAATTATTACGTCTACCAGCAGACACCATACGACCTTCGTTCCTATTAGGACGGTGACAAAATAGTCTCAGTATCCTCCACAAAGTTAGATTTTTATTACGCAGGCCATTGGCTGGTTTGAGTTTCGTATTGAACGAGACTTAAACCAGCCTATTTACTTTCACTTGCCCTTTAATTGATTGTTCTTCAGCTCTTAGTAAGCAGAAGGGATGTTCTTCTTCTTCCTCCTGGATCTCTTGATCATTAACCCCAAAAGAAGAAGTGGCCCATTTCTGCGTGATCCGTCCCTATTGTTTTGTTTCTTTGCCCTTTGCACGAAGGAGCTAAATCCCAAACATGGAATTGGTTTTTATTACAGCCACACTCTTTGAATTGTGAAAAAGAAAAAAAGTACATGGAAACATTGCTTGTGTAAATCATATAAAGGAGATGACAGTGGACGAAGAAAAGGAAGGGTGCTATGGAGGGCAAGTATATAAAAGTGAACAATGTCTCTGTTTATGTTGAAGAATACATGCCAAAAAGCTATGGAAAAGATACTCCTGACGTATGTTTAATCCACGGCCTCGTGTCTTCAGTTCACAGCTTTAAGCCTGTTATCCCGAAGCTTGCTGAATTTGCACGTGTGATTGCATTGGATCTTCCCGGCTTTGGCAAAAGTGAAAAAGGGACCGGTTACCTTTATTCGTATGAAAATTATGCAGCTACAATCGCTGAATTAATGGAAATCCTCTCGGTGAAGAAAATAACCGCGGTGGGACACTCGATGGGAGGACAAATCTGCCTCTATCTGGCTAAGTATTACCCAGACCTTATTTCGGAGCTGGTGCTCATGGCTCCTTCCAGTTATGTAGGCCGGTCTTCAATTAGGCTGCGCCTGGCTACTTATCTGCCTCTTGCCCCCTTATGCGCCCGCTTTCTCATTAACCGTTCAGATTTACGAAATATTTTTAAAAGTGTAGTGTATGATGAAAAGCATGCGGACGATGAAAGCTATCAAATATATGTGGCCCCTTTTAAGGACAAGGCCTTCTACCAGTCCCTTATTGGTTTAATACGCCACCGGGAAGGGGATTTGAAAGATGAAGACCTTTATGGTATTGCTCATCACACACTTCTTCTATGGGGAGAGAATGATCAAGTAGTTCCTTTATCTATAGGTGAACGTCTATCTACCCAACTGTCTCAGGCCAGGTTTATTACTTATCCCAAAACAGGGCATCTCCTCCCAAAAGAGCAGCCAGAAAAAGCTCTGACTGAGATGATAAATTTTTTAGAAGAGAGAGGACGTTTTCAGAGGTTGCCTAAGAAAGAAATCTAGAATACGATGAGAGGAGAGGTGAGAAAGATGAACATTGATGCAAAAAATTTATCCAGGAAAGAAAATTATAAGCTGTTAATCTCCAGTATTCTCCCGAGGCCCATAGCATTTATTACAACCGAGGGAAAGGATGGGACAATTAATGCCGCTCCTTTCAGCTTTTTTAATGTCATTACAGCGGAACCTCCATTAGTCGGTGTGTCAGTTGGACGAAAACCTGATGGTTCATTTAAAGATACTGCGAGAAACATTCTTGAAGCAAATAATCAGTTTGTTATCCATATTGTGGATGAAACCTTAATTGAACAGGTTAATCAAAGTGCAGCCAATTATCCAGCGAATGTCAGCGAGGTGGAAGAAACAGGATTGACATTAATAAAAAGCGAAAAAGTAACGGTTCCTGTGATTAAAGAAGCGAAAGTGGCGTTGGAATGTACCTCCATCAGCATATGGAACTTGGGGGGAAACAAGATGAGCCGCGGTGTGATTTTATTATTGGAGAAGTGGTTTCCTACCGGGTAAGTGATTCTCTCTATAAAGAAGGAAATATTCAAACGGAATTGCTGGCTCCTGTCAGCAGGCTTGGCGGGGTGGACTATGGACTGCTTGGAGAGATTATATCCAAGCCGCGGCCAACCTAATAAAAGCGGGCTCATCCTCGATTGAGCCGGCTTTTTGTACGAGAAAGGTTTACGTAGAATGCTCCTGATTTTTTATAATAAGATGAGCCATGATATAATAAACATGGAGAGATGTGGTAACGGATAGAAAAGGTGATAAAAAATGGATGCATTAGATATCGTTCTACATAAAGACAAGGCTCTTCCTTATTTTCAGCCAGTGATAGGAGCCGATAAACAGGATGTCATTGGTTATGAAGTGGTCGGCAGGTTCAAAAATGAAGAAGAAATCATCAGTTAGGCTCTTTTTTCCAAGATCAGTCGGTTCCTGAAGAGTATAGGCTGGAAATGGATGAATATATTCAGGATCAGGCCATTCAGAAATATATTGACGAGGAGCAGGATGGGTATCTTTTTTTAAATGTGGATGCCAACCTGTTAGTGGGGGATGGAGCCGACCAATTTATTTCCAGGCTTAGAGCACGAGAGGAAAATGAGGATTTTGATATGACCAGGGTTGTCCTCATCATTACTGAACATGATTTTCATGGTGAGGTATCTCACCTTAAATATTTTATTCAATACGTGCAAAGTGTCGGAATAAAAGTGGCGATTGATGATGTGGAAAAAAGCGGCACCCACCTGGACCGCATTGCTTATTTGCGTCCGAATATTATTAAGGTGAATATGGACCTCATTGATGATGGATCCTTTCCTGATGTCTATCGGGAAGTTCTTCACTCTTTATCGATGCTCTCTAGAAAGATAGGTGCTGCTCTCTTGTTTAAGAGAATCAGCACATTTAACCAGTTAAACTATGCCTGGCGTCACGGGGCTCGTTATTATCAAGGTTCATATTTGGAAAAAGACCTTTCTGACTTCGTTGATCCATTTAAATATAAAGAAAGCCTTAAAAAAGGATTTCCACCACTTTCTTGATTTTGAAAGAAAAAAAATTAAGGCTCAGCTTACTTTGAGTGAAAAATTAAACATACGTCTTCAAGAAGCACTGCATGATCTTAAAGACCAAAAGGATTACGACCATATTGCCCAAGTCGTAGCAAAGCGACTTGATGACCTTTGTTTTCGGGTATATATATGTAATGAAGATGGATTCCAGCAATCTGGAAATGCTGTAAAAGTAGAAGGAACATGGGAGTACCATCCGGAAGATAAATCAAAAAACTGGAGCTGGCGCCCTTACTTTCTGGAAAACATTATTCGTATGAATTATGAAGGGAGAGGCTTTTTGTCTTGATTTGTATACAGACATCCATAAGGATGAACTCATCAGAACATATTCTTCGCCAATTAATGAGCAGATGTATGTCTTCATTGACATCCCTTATTCCTATTTATTTGAACAAGACTTTTTATTGTAAGATTGTACCCACCCCCTTAATGGGGGTCTTTATTTTCTACAACGTTTTGGCCAAAGATTGAAAAGGAGAGAAAAACTATGCGCAGGCAGACACTTCCCCTTATGGGCTACTTGTTTTTTGCTTACTCAGCCCTAACCGTCTTGGTCAGTTATCTTCCTGTATATTTTCAAAATGAAGGCTGGTCACAAAGTCAAATCGGCTGGCTGATTGCTATCGGGCCCCTGGCAGCTG
This sequence comes from Thalassobacillus sp. C254, assembly GCF_001310615.1. Taxonomy (NCBI): domain Bacteria; kingdom Bacillati; phylum Bacillota; class Bacilli; order Caryophanales; family Bacillaceae; genus Thalassobacillus; species Thalassobacillus sp. C254. The sequence continues at coordinate 34,598 of NZ_BAXQ01000019.1, forward strand.
TGTTTGCCCAGCCTTTCTGGGGGTACATGAGCGACAAGTGGAAAACGATCAAGAAAATACTTATAATCTGCCTTAGTTCAGGCGCCGTAGTCAGCGTCTTCTTTTTTCAGATAACTGAATTCTATGCTCTGTTCATTTTTGGCTTTATGCTCTTTATTTTTGTGGCGCCAACTACGGCTCTTGGAGACAGCTTGACTCAGAAAACAGCAATGCAGCAGGGTTTGAGCTTCGGTCGAATTCGTATGTGGGGTTCTCTTGGATTCGCCTTTACCTCACTGGTCAGTGGTTTCTTTTTAGAGCGCGTGGGGGTCTCTTATTTATACATTCCCTTTTTGCTTTTTACTCTTCTTGCCCTCTCAATGGCATGGCTGGTCACAGATGCTAAGCCTGCGAATAAACCGGTTACTATCGTTCATGCTCTTCAGTTTGGAGTGAAACCAAGAGTACTGTTTTTTCTGGGAATGATTTTTTTATTTCGGTAGGACACCGGGCAAATGACAGTTTTTTAGGGTTGTTTATTGTAGAACTTGGCGGAGCGGAGTCTTTGATTGGAATGGCGTGGTTTGTGGGGGTTGTTTCTGAGGCAGTCGTCTTTTTTCTATCTTACTTATGGTTCCGCAGATTTCACCCGCTCTTTTTTATTTTAATTGCTGGTTTGCTGTATGCTTTTCGCTGGTTTATGATGGCAGGAATGGATGATCCAAGTCATGTTCTTTGGCTTCAGGTTCTTCACGGTATTACTTTTGGAGGGATGTATTTTTCAGCTCTTCAGTATATCTCTAAGCTAGTGCCCGAAGAACTACAGGCTACAGGGCATTTACTTTTTATCACTACATTTTTTGGATTGTCAGGTGTTATAGGATCGCTAGGCGGGGGATGGATGATGGAACATTACGGAGGAGAAGGACTGTATACTCTCCTTGGTGTTTTTGCGGTTACCGGCGTCCTCTTTCTTTTCATTTATTCGTTACGTCTTAAAATTGCATTAAGAGAAACCTAGAGTATAAAGTAGACTGACAATTTTTAATTCGTTACACTTAGATAAGGAACCCTAGACCGATATTGCAGGTGATAGGAAATGAGAACTTGGAAGTCTGCTCTGTTGACCAACCAGGAAATTCAAACTTTGATGAAGCAAAAAAAGCTTTAACAAGCAAATGCTCCAGGAAATAGGGGAGGAACTTGCTGAACAATGGAAAGCAGCCGGTGATATTGAAAACTCAAAAAAAGCAGAACGACTCCTGGTAAAGATGAAGGAGAATAAATGGAAAGTGGCCTTCTGCGGGCACTTTTCTGCAGGAAAGTCGACTATGATTAATCATCTTCTAGGAAAAGATCTTCTGCCTTCACACCCTATCCCGACAAGTGCAAATATTGTTGAAATTAAAAAAGGAAACCATGAGGCAAGGGTTACATTCAAAGAAAAATCTCCAGTCTTGTTAGAAGATCCAACTGATCTTCAGGCCATAAAGGAGTATTGCAAAGACGGTGATGAGGTTACGGAAGTCTCTATTGCTACTCCGGCCACCAGCATTCCTGCAAATGTCATCATTATGGATACGCCAGGAATTGATTCAACAGATAAAGCACATCGCCTGGCAGCGGAAGCAAAGCTTGATGAAGCTGATTTAATCCTGTATTTGATGGATTATCACCATGTTGAATCCAAAGAAAATATGGCATTTATCAAAGAGTTGAATGAACGGTATATGTACCCTGTAGCAGTGATTAGTCAAATCGACAAACATAATGAAGCAGAACTTTCTTTTAAGTCATTTAAAAAGAAGGTCGCAAGTACGTTAGCAAGACAATCACTTGTCACAAGTGGCACGTTTTTTATATCTTCCTTTTCACCTGAGCTGGAAATAAATGAGTGGAAGCTTTTACAGGAAGAGCTGTCATCGAGAGTAACAAATAAGGAAAAAGATATTACTCAAACGGCGGCTTTAGGCTTTTATCGATTATTAGAAAAACATATAGCCTGGGAACAATCCAACGCAGAAGAAAAGGAAGGGTTGACCTTTACATGGGAAAAAGGCGTTTCTTCCTTTTCGCTTAATAAAAAGCTTGAAAAAATGGAGGAAAGAATGAAAGCTCTTCCTTTGTTGGAGGACGAAATGGAAAGGGAGCTGTTAAGGGCCTTTGACCATATTTTTTCTAATGCCAAACTGACTCCCTATCACACTCGGAATGCTGCGCGAAGCTATCTTGAATCACGACAGGGAAGCTTTAAAGTGCGAGGCCTTTTTTCAAGGAGAAAGACAAAAAGTGAACAAAAGGAACGTCTGGAGGCTTTGACTCATTCCGTACAGGAAAATGTAAGGGCTTATATTGAGATCCATCTAAAGCAAAAATTACAGGACCTTCTTCGTGTGTACAGGATAGACGATATTGACATCGAACAGGAGATCCAAAACATTGATGTTCCAATAACCTCTGAAGTTATTCGCAAAGCAGAACGAAAAGGTGCCTTATTTACTCAGGATTATGTGCTGACCTACTGCAGATTGTTAGTATCAGAAGTCCGTTTACTATTTAAAGAAGCTCTTCATCCGGTAATTGGGAGAATGAAGCAGAACCTTGAAGAGCAAAAGAAAAAAGAACAGGAGTCATTAAAGCGGCAAATAGTGATTACAGAAGAAAAGCGGAGAATGGCAGCGAAAGCAGAAGAATATCAAACAGCTTGGAGGAAGAGGATTACAAGCTACATTGACCGTGTATCTGATATTACTGAGGAAGAAAAAGAAGAAGAGAAACCATCTAAAGCTGCATTTAAAATAAATGCAAAAGAACAAAGAAAAGGTTTTTCCGTCAATATAGGGAGCATGGCAGAGCATGATGATTCACGCTCTTGTCTTTCTGGGGCTCCCGGAAATCTCAGTGAACAACTCCGATGGATAGAAGAGGGAGCTGGCATAATATCTGCTTTTGAAGGCCTGACATTGGTAAGAAAAAGGCTTTTAGAACGCCTTGAAAGGCTTAAAGAGGATTCATTTCAAGTGGCACTGTTTGGGGCCTTCAGTGCTGGAAAATCTTCCTTTGCCAATACCTTCTTGGCGGGGAGTACCTCCCGGTCTCGCCTAACCCAACAACGGCCAGCGTCAACCATATCATGTCTCCTGATGATAAAAATAAGAATGGTACAGTACGCATTACGTATAAAACAGAAAAAGACTTGCTAAACGATCTTAACGATATTCTAGTATTTAGTGAAACTTCAGTGAGTTCCGTTTCTGAGTTTCTCTCTTTGTGGCAAAAACGAGAGAGGATGCTGCAAAGAGCGAAGCAGCAGGCGGAGGTAGAGAAAGATGAGGGCAACGAGAAAGAGGAAGAGAAATGGAAGATCCTTTTACCTATTTAGACGGTGACCGGATCGCGCAGCTTTCCCTCTTTGCTCACAGCTATGGAACCTATAAAGGAAACCTGGGAGAAGAGAAGAAAACAGACCTTGTCACATTTCAAAAAGCAGCGGCTGAGGAAGAGCACGCCATGTTTATAGCTGAAACCTATTTCTATCTTTCATGCCCTCTCACAAACAGCGGGGTGACACTGACTGATACTCCAGGAGCAAGCTCTGTTTATCAAAGGCATACGGCTACGGCTTTTGAATATATGAAAAATGCAGACGCTCTGTTATTTTTAACCTACTATAATCATGCTTTTTCAAAAGCTGATGAAGAGTTTCTCATTCAATTAGGAAGAATAAAGGAATTTTTCCGTTACGACAAAATGTTTTTTATCGTAAATGCAAGTGATCTTGCTTCAAGTGAGGATGAACTTACGTCTGTTTTAAAGCATGTAGAAGATGAGCTCATAACTTTTGGAATTCGACGTCCGAGAATACTGCCGGTTTCAAGTAAAAGCGGACTGTTGGGAGTCAAAGCAAAGTCAGGGGAGTTAAGTTCAGCCGAGGAAAAATGGCTGGATGCTCATTATCCTTCTGTTGCTAAAGAGCAACTTCTTCACTATGCCGGCATAGAAGAATTTTGGCATCAATTCCACGGATTCAGGCACCAGGTCATGAATGAAACACTTATGAAAGAATGCTGGGATGATATAAAGTTTGCCAAAGAGAGCCTTTTACGTCTTAGAGGCGAAGCTTTTGAAACAGTAAAGCAAAGAAAAGAAACCCTGCTCATGTACCAAAAGAAATCAGAGGAAACAATAGGAAAAATAAGAAATATGGAGACCGATGTATATGAAAAGCAACTTGCTCAAGAAATAGAGGAACTTTTGTTTTATGTGAAACAGAGGGTGTTTTATCGGTACTTTGATGAATTTAAAAAAACATTTACACCTCTTCAGTTTTCTGATGAAGAAGATTTTAAAAGACGACTCAGACAGCTGGTCAACGAGTTCTTACGTTTCTTTTCTCATGATTTAATACAAGAAATCAGGGCAACGTATATCCGTCTGGAACGCTTTCTAAATGGACAAATAAAAAAAGCCGAAGCCCATATTCAGAAAATAGGTGAGAGAATTGAGCCGATGCTTTCAGGTGGGGACACGAAGACAGAGATCCCTTCTTATCCTGTAGCAAAGGGACTTACGGTAGATGGAAAAACAGTACTCTCCCTTTATGAAGGATATACGAGCTCCCACGAGTTTTTTATTGAAAAAGGAAATGTGGAATTTAAAGACAAGCTTGAAATTGCTCTTCGTCCGTGGGTCGATGACTTCATTGAAGACTGGAAAAAGACAATGATCAAAGAGCTCCTTCCTTTTTTACGAGGAAAATCCAGGGTATCAAAGATGAAAAAATAAAGGAATTAGATTTCCTGGCTAACGATAAAGTGAAACAGCTGGAAAAGCCTGTTCGGACAATAAACATAGAGGATGCCATTGAGAAGCTTACTGTCATCCAAAATAGAGAATTGGATGCGGGTGTTGTTAGTGATGGCAGATTGTGATACGGTGAAAGAAGTAGATGGAAACCCTTGCTAACGAAAATCTGCTTTATAAGGATATGGTTACTTGAATAAGCGACTAAATGTTTTTTAGATGATGTACGTCAATGTCCAGAGGAGCATGTGTTAGCGAAAACGGCCGATGACTGTATTGAGCTTATAAGGGAAGGAAATCCAATCACTCACCTTTCACTTGACCATGACTTGGGAAGTAAGGAGAAAAACGGCTACGCAGTGGTATTGCATATGATTGAACAAGGTGTGTATGCACAACGAATTACGATTCATTCAGCTAACGCGAGTGAAGGAAAAAAAATGTACAAGCGACTTTTGGAGGCCCAGAAAGACGGCAATATGCCCCGTGAGATAAAAGTGTTCACAGACCTTTACCGTTATAGATCATATCTTTAAAGTGAGTTGCTGATAGAGCAATTCACTTTTTTAATTAGGAAAAGATAGCAGAGCAATCGTTTTTTACGGACAAGCAAAGGGTATGATAAAAAGCACGCTGTACTTAATAGAAAGGTGAGGTGAAAGCATGCGTATTACAGATAGAGGACAAAAAGCGGTCTTTGAGAGCATTGTCACTACGCAAGCTTCTATTTATCTTACGGGAAAAGAAACTCATGGCTGACAAGGCACAATTGAGTACGAACTTGTCCTGGAAGGTCAAGAGCAAAACAATGAGGAAGCAGAGTCCATCAACATTACTATTGATGAGAGATTTGCAAATAGGGTAGGACCTGATCCTGTTCTCGATAAGCATCCTTCCTTAGGGTGGATGTTGAAAAACAAAAATGAAACAGTTGCCTATGGTATTGCGTTGACAAAAAATAAAGAAAGCAAGGAATAAATCCTTGCTTTCTTTTCTATTATCGTTGTACATAGGATAGCATTATACCGGTTATGATCTTTTAATAAATAACTCGGACATTTGTCTGACAAGAGGCTGTACCTGGTGAACAGTCTGCATTACTGTATTCATTGTCGTCATTGTTTTTTGCAGGTCAAGGTTTCCTTGATCATTTACAAACCCGTTCATCACCGCAGATAATGGAGAGTTTCTTCTAGGACCTCCATGAAGCGGAGCTCCTCCCGGGAAAGGATAGGGCTGTTGCATTGCATATGGATGATACTGCCCTCTTGGCGTATGAGGGGAGGAATAAGGATGGTGAGGCTGAACAGGGAAAGGTGGTTCAGCATAAGGAAGTTTACGATTCATGTTTTTTCACTCCTCTGAACTTCTGGCTGCCAATATCTACTGGCGTCTGTTTTAGTTTATGTTTGTTACCTTCTAGTAGGGTGGGCATATACCCGATACTTTTGGATAAAGGAGGAGATGTCTTGTTCATCTCTGATACTCACAGTGATCCCCTATGGAAAATGTGGAAAACGAAAGATCGTAACTTTTCCAAAAGTCCTGCCTTATCCGTTTCAGCTGAACATCTGGTACAAGGAGGTGTGAATGCCAGGTGTTCGCACTGTTTGTGCCTGTTGCGCCTGCCGAGCATAGCCGTTTTTCTATTCTGCTTGCACAGCTGGATTTGTTTTATGAAGAAGTGATTACTCACCCGTGCATCAGATGGGAGCCAGGCCAGCCGTTACATGAGATAAAAGGAAAAACACAGGCAATTCTTGCCCTTGAAGGAGCAGGTTATATAGGAGAAGATCCTGTATTATGGAGGCTGCTTAAACACTGGGGGGTGGAGATGGCAAGCCTCACCTGGAATGAAGCAAATGAACTAGGGGACGGTGTCCTTGAAGAAAGGGGAGCCGGATTAAGCTCAAAAGGAAAACATGTCGTAAAATTACACCAGGAGCTTGGGATCGTAACGGATATTTCCCACCTGAATGAGCATGGTTTCTGGGATGTGGTTGAGCACGGTGGTACCTGATTGCAAGTCATTCTAATTCCTCGTTTGTGTGCGGACATAAACGTAACTTAACGGATCAGCAGATCCGGGCACTGATTCAGAAAAACAGTTTTATCGGACTTACTTTTTATCCCCCGTTTATTACAGAAAAGAAAATAGCTTTAGTGGAGGACTTGGCGAGCCATATTGATCACATTGGCAGCTTAGGGGGGATTGAGCACGTTGGTTTCGGGTCAGATTTTGATGGAATTGATCAGACGATTCAAGGCCTGTCATCCCCTGCTGATTATGATGCTTTGATAAATTGGCTTCTTAAGCGTTATGATGAAAATATAGTAAGAGGAATAGCCGGGGAAAACTTTGCCCGTTTTTGGAGAGACACCCGGAGGTTTTTTTAGTTTTCAAATTGGAAATATTAATCTACAATAGGGTAGTGAAAAGAGGTGAGATGAATGGAAATTACTAATGAAGCTAAATCATTTATCCAAGATGTAATGAAAGAACATTCCATGTCTAACATTCGTGTCGTATTTGCCGGAATGGGCTGAGGAGGTCCAAAATTTGGGCTGGCTCTGGATGAGCCACAGGACTCGGACGTTGTGAAGGAAATTAACGGATTAAACGTAGCCATTGAAGAGCAGATTGTCTCTCACGTGGATACGGTGACATTGGATGTAGAGGCTGATATGTCGGGTAATAAGTCACTGACTATGAAAAACAGTGCTGGCTCTGACTGCTGTTAGTCTTTAAGAAGGAAGCCTGGTTTCTTTTATGAGAAGCCGGGCTTTTTATATTGCAATGGAGGAGATTTTTGAATAAGTAATGGTGAAAAGAGGTAAGGGAAAGTAAAGAACTATAGGTAACAATTATTGGTAAGGGGGATTACTGATGAATCGTAAACCGAAAGAACTGAAAATCTTTCTTTATGATGAATGGTGCAAAAAGATAATCGCCTGGCCAGCGCATTAGAAGAAGAAGGTAAAAAAGAGGGATTTAAACAAGAGGATATAAGGGAGGTACTCAATGATCTCGAGCAAAACGGAAGTATTACCTTTGCCGAGCAAGAAAACCCCCTGCATCCCAACAAGCATCCAGAGGATGTTATTGTCATTCAAGATGATAAACTATTCAGGGATTTCCTGCGTTAAATGCAGGGATAACAAAGCTTAAGGACTGTCTTTCAAACAGGAGGTATAAGCGATGGATGTTCAGAAGGAACAATATTTGCGGGAAGCGTACAAGCTGTATAAAGACGGAAAGAACAAAAAAGGAACGTTGCAGGCAAACTCAATGACAAGGGAAGACAAAAGCGACTTTCATTTTGAAAAAGGCTTTATTGAAGAGCTTGAAAGGGAAGGTCTGCTACGTATTATAACAAATAAAGAAAATCGGATAGAATATACTATTACGGAAAAGGGATACCAATTTGTTAATGAACAATAACGGAAACATAAAAGAGGATAGCACAAAATCAACACCGTTCTTTTGAGTGGGAGGTATAGAAAAATAACGTAATAGGTAACCAATTTACAGTTAATTTGGTTACCTATTTTTATTAACTGAAAAATCTACTTGTAGAATTTTAATCTTAAAACAGGATCTCCATTCTATCGAGAGACAAATGGATTGCCGGTCACCCAAAATCTCCAGGGATAGTCCTTCGCTTCTCCAGAGTTTTCAATTCCGATTCTTGGTCCCTGAGAAATGTATTCCTCGTTTCGCCCCTCAGCAATATAAAGGGGCGGCTGATGAAAGGGGTGACCGTAATCGTCTTTAATAATGCCGAGAGCCTTTGTCAATTTTCCAGGGCCATTTGTCAGGTCCTTTTCCTTTTTATCACCTCGACGTTCATACATTAAATCTATCCCAAGGAGTGGTTCTACTGCCCGTATCAGTACAGCTTCTGGTTTACCAGGCTCACCACTTACCACGTTCACTAAACAGTGAGTGTGCATCACATACGTATACACATAGCCAGGAGGACCAAACATGACCTCTGTGCGTTTTGTCCTTCTATTATTAAAGCTGTGGGCCGCCCGGTCTTCAGGACCCATATATGCTTCGGTTTCTACGATATAACCGGCTGTAACGCCTTCCTTTGTTTCTTTTATAAGAATGTGTCCTAAAAGCGCTTTGGCAAGTGTGAGGGTGGATTTTTGATAAAAGTCCACTGGCAAGGGGGAAAACAGCATTAAGCATCTTCCTTCTCTATTGGTGTTTATTTATCAGGGTAACATAGAGTGGATACAAAACAAGAAACGGAACCTTTTTGGTTCCGCCTGTTTAGTAAAGCTATTCATTTTCTTCAAGGTCGCCTGGTATATCTTCTTCCTCATCGGCGGGCGGCTGGTCACCACATGCCCCTAAAAATACGAGCATTGATGATATTGACAATAGCATTCCAAGTTTTTTCATCTCTATACCTCCCTTATTTCCCGTCTTTTTACATATCTCTTCATCTTCTCTTTCTTTTCCTTTTTCCTTGCTCCATTAAACCAATAAAACATCACACAAAACAAGGAATTTATCGAATGGTGGAGAATAGTTTAAAAAGATACTGTATTTGCGGAGGCAGAAAAAATGATGAAGAAATCAAATGATCCAATGATTGAACTAAAAGATATCACGGTCAAAATTCAGGGAAAAACGCTTCTGGAACAATTTGAGTGGACCATTTCCCATGGAGAGCACTGGGGTCTACTCGGTCTTAATGGCTCAGGGAAAACGACTATTTTAAAACTTATTACTGGATTTCTTTGGCCGACCAAAGGTAATGTTACAGTTTTGGGAAATAAATTCGGACAAGTCAATGTACAAGAAGTAAGAAAGAAAATTGGCTGGGTGAGTGATGCACTTGATGACCGGTACCGAGCAAAGCCGGGAGACACGGCATTAGAAATTGCAGCAAGCGGAAAGTATGGTTCTATTGGTATTTATTCACCCTTATCGCGCCAGGAATATCTTAATGCAAAAGAAGCCCTTTCTCTTTTTGGAATGGAGGCAGCAGAGGAAAAAGTTTTTTACCAGCTCTCCCAGGGAGAAAAGAGAAGGGTGATGCTGGCAAGAGCCTGGCTGGCAGAACCGGATCTTCTTTTACTGGATGAACCGTGCAGCGGGCTTGATGTTAAAGCGAGAGAGGATTTACTTTCCCGGCTTGAGTCCTTGTCAAAGGAACCGAACAGCCCTGCAGTGATTTATGTGACTCACCACGTAGAAGAGATTCTGCCTTTTGTCACTCACATGCAGCTCATCAAGAATGGAAGGTCAGCAGGAAACGGGCGAAAAGAGGAAGTGGTCACATCTTCTAACTTGGCTAACACGTTTGATGTCCCTTGTGAAATAGAATGGAAGGACAACAGACCGTGGCTAAGTATCACGTCTATGAAGTGATGAAAGGATCCTTACTAAAGGAATCCTTTTCCTCTCAAAAAAAATTTCACATACCGTATTTGTTTTAAAAATTAAAAAATAGTAAAAATATAAAGTAAGGAAGGTGATGGAATTGAATAAGAAAACTTTCAGAATTCTGCGTTGGGCAGCAGGAACTGGGGCTGTTCTATGGGCTTTAGTAGTTATATCCACAGATGGAGCAACAGAAATTCCAGGTGTATTTGGAATACTGTTCGGTGCTTTTTTACTGTTTTTAGGACTTGAATATAAAGAGGACAATGAAAGCCGAAGAGGATTTTCCTATATGTGCATTTTTGCTGCCCTCATTTCCTTTTTCTTTTGCTCTTAACCGTTTTTTGGGGTGCTTCCATAAGCATTAGGCGGTTTTGAAAATTTTACATGATTCCTTTCACTTTTTCTCATAAATGCTCTGTACCTTGATATAGAGAGAATCACAGAGGTGTTACTATGAAATAATTCCTTTGTTACGCGGATGTTACAACTTCATCACAATTGAGAAAAACATAGAAGAAGTTGAATATGTTACAATACGAAACAGCACATGAAAAGAAAGGGGAATCCTTTTGAGCAAAAAATGGATTTTAGCGACTGCAATGACAATCTCTGTAACAGTTATGGCTGCTTGTGGAGATGATGATACTGATTCACCTGAAGTAACAGATGAAGAGTTAGAGCAAGAAGAACAACAGGAGGCCCCTGAAGGTGAAGAAATGGAGCTTGAAGATGAAGAAGCTATGGAGCTTCCGGATGAGCCTGACATGGATGACTTTCCAGATCCTGTGGCCGAAGTAAACGGAGAACCGATCTCAAGCGAACAATTTGGCGAGATTTATTCATTCACCCTTCAAACTGCTGCAATGCAGGGCATAGATCCTGAAGATGAAGAAAGTGAACAAATGCTTATTGATCAAACGTTAGAACAGCTGATTGGCTTAGAACTGCTTACTCAAGCTGCTGAAGAGCAAGGCTATGAAGTAACAGATGAAGAAGTGGACGAGCAGCTTCAGCAGGAAAGAGAACAGGCTGGGCTGGATGATGAGGAAGAGTATATTGCATTCCTTGAAGAGCAAGGCCTTGATGAAGAAGAACTCAGACAAGACATTAGTGAGCAACTAAAAATAGATCGTTTCATTGAAGAAGAAACTGAGCAGGAAGATGTTTCGGATGAGGAAGTAGAAGAGGTTTATGAACAGGTTGCTGAAATGCAGGGAGACGATGCCCCTGAACTTGATGAAATTCGAGAGGACCTTGAAGACCAAATCAGGCAGCAAAATGAGTCCGAACAAGTACAAGGGCTAGTCAACAGCTTGCGCGAAGAAAGCGATGTAGAAGTTCATATTTAGTATTAAGGTAAGAGCAGGGAAAACCTGCTCTTTTTTTATGTAATTTTTAAATAGGAAGCCGATATTACTCATAGAAGCTTTTTCTGTTTGTCTGAAGAAGAGCTAAGGATACATTTAACATGAAAAGGATGAGTGAGGGTATGAAGGAAACGAGCCAATCAAATATACTCCTTGAAAGTGGAACAAATGAATTGGAAATAGTCATGTATAAGGTAGGTGGGGAAACATTTGGAATAAATGTATTAAAAGTTAGAGAAATTATCCAGCCACTTCCTGTCACAAAAACCCCACAGCATCACCAGTACGTGGAAGGAGTGTTCCGTTTAAGGCAAGAGGTCATTCCTGTGGTTAATTTAGCGAAGGTTCTGGGGTACCCTCCTTCACCGGAGCCTAACCAGGACAAGTTTATTATTGGAGAACTGAATAAAGTAAAGGTGGCTTTCCAGGTCCAGAGTGTATCGCGAATACATCGCATTTCCTGGGAGCAAATAGAAAAACCTAGTGAACTTTCTCAAGGATCTCACATTCAAACGATAGGCGTAATTAAATTGGAAGATGAGATTGCTTTGTTACTCGACTATGAAAGAATTTTAATGGAAATCTCCCTCAAGTAGGTATACATATGGATCAATTAAAGGCTCTAGAACCACGAGATCGCTCCAGCAAAAAATCGTGATAGCTGAGGATTCGCCTATTCTGCGTAAGATGCTTGAGGATACATTACAAGAAGCCGGATACATGCAATTGAGCTTTTTTGAAAATGGCCAGGACGCATGGGGATTTCTCGATTCTGGCAGCCATTGTGATTTATTGATTACTGATTTGGAGATGCCAAAAATGGATGGGCATCATTTAACCTATAAAATTAGAAGGGACCAAAAGCTTAAGGAATTGCCTGTCATTATCTTTAGTTCGTTGATTACCGAGGATTTATTTCATAAGGGAGAAAAAGTAGGAGCAAGTGCTCAAATCAGCAAACCTGAAATTGTTGAATTGGTAGAAACAATAGATCAACACATCGAGTAATTCCATGGAAGCCTGGCGATTTATTTGTCAGGCTTTAATAGGTTTTACTAAAAAAAACTAGTGGAAAGAGTAAAAAAGATATCAAACTTCATACAGTAGGTGAAGAAACTATGGATTTGTCACCAGATGTAGTGGGTTTTAGCTTTTTGCTCTTGGGTATTTTTTTGATCCTTGGAAAGCTCATAAGAGTGTATGTCACCCCCTTGCAAAAATTTTTTACCAAGCTCTATTATTGCAGGCTTGCTTGCTCTTTTTCTTGGCCCTGAAGTGATTGGGCTGCTTGTTCCAGGTGAGGTGAACCTCGTGCATGAGGGAGGCCTTTTTCCTGAACCAATTCTTGAAGTCTGGGGTGTACTCCCCGAACTGCTTATTAATGTTATTTTCGCTTCATTATTTCTAGGGAAAACCATTCCTCATGTAAAGGAAGTGTGGAATGTAGCCGGTCCGCAAATAACCTTCGCTCATTTTCTGTCCTGGGGTCAATATGTTGTTGGAATATCGCTGGTATTATTCTTTTTGACACCCGTTTTTGGTATGAATCCATTAGCCGGTGCTTTGCTTGAAATTAGCTTTGTTGGCGGTCATGGGACTGCAGCAGGTTTATCCGGAACTTTTGAAGCGGTTGGTTTTGAAGAAGGGACTGATTTAGCAGTTGGTTTTGCGACAGTTGGAGTGCTATCAGGTGTTATTATTGGAATGGTGCTCGTTAACTGGGCAGCAAGAAAAGGAAGAACTGAAATAATTGATAACCCGGAGAACTTTTCCGAAGAAAAGAAAGTGGGTCTTATCAAAGCAGAGAACCAGGAATCAGCGGGTAAGAAAACGACTCGGCCTGAATTTATTGAACCATTAACAGCTCATTTTGCTTATATAGGACTTGCCATACTTATTGGTTTTTTATTGCTGGAAGGCTGATTTTATTAGAAGAATTTACATGGGGGCCCGCCACTGGAGTAGAACTGATGAGTTATTTGCCGCTCTTCCCTTTGGCAATGATAGGTGCTGTAGTGGTACAGTTGTTTATGGACAAATTTATTAAGCACAGAACCATTGACGGGGAAATGATTTCCAGGATTCAAGGGTTTGCTCTTGATTTACTTATTGTTTCCGCTCTTGCAACTCTTTCTGTTTCAGTTATTGGTGAATACCTTATCCCATTTATCATTATGTCTGTTGCAGCAATTTTGTGGAATGTATTAGCTTTACTATATATTGCTCCTCGTATTATGCCAGACTATTGGTTTGAGAGGGCTATTGGAGATTTTGCCCAAGCTATGGGGATGTCGGCTGCAGGGCTGTTAATGATTAACATTACAGACCCAGAAGAAAAAAGCCCGGCTTTAAAAGGCTTTGGCTATAAACAATTATTTCTGGACATTATTGTTGGAGGAGGACTCTTTACTGCTTCATCAGTACCGCTCATTATCTTGTTTGGTCCAGCAACCGTTTTAATTATCGCAGCCGTTTTAATGGTTGCCTGGCTGTTAGTGGGTCTGCTTTACTTTGGAAAGAAAAAATCAACCGAAGAATCATAAGTCATCCGTTATCCGGGTGGCTTTTTTCATGTATTATTACACGTTGTGAATAACAAACAATGTGTTAAGTAACAGAATGAGTAAACAAAAAGTAATACCGCTATTTTGTTATATAAAATTCAAAAAAACTGTTGACTGTATTATAACAACGTCATATAATAAAATTAACCAAAAAAACAGAAAATTAATTAAAAGGGAGAGAGACAAAATGAAAACAACAGAAAAGAAGACAAACGAGAGAAGATTTACCCCGGTAAAAGAAGAGAAGACTGTGCTTGAAATGATTAACGATTACCATATGACAAATAGATAATAACAAGACAAAAGGCTGGGTTATCCCCGCCTTTTTGAATTAGATAGAAACCTGCGCTTATGACGTGCAGGTTTCTTTTTGGTAGGCAGCTCTATTGGATATGTGCTTAGAAGTCTGATAATAAAACAAATATTTCAAATTAAATGAAAAATAAGGAAAGGAAAGAAGGAATTAGGGTATCTTAAATCGAACTGGTAAGGTGAGAGTTTCACTTTTTTCTTCAGATGGGTCTTGGAAGAAAGCTTAGATAGCAAGAATAGAAGAAAAAGGGGGTACATGCATGGTACAGGGACATATTGAAGGAATTGTTCAAGGCAAACATGCTGTTTTGGTCATTGGAGAAAAAGAAATTATTGCACCTGTTGATGAACTTCCTAAAGATATTTATGTAGGTAAGACCGTGTACGGTAAATGTAACCGATTTGGAGAAATCATAGCTTTCACCGATTCAGAAGATGAGGCAGCAATGAAAGAAAATTGGGTAAACCGCACGTTTTCCCAATTGAAAACCCTGGTTGGAAAATGACTTTATTATTTTTCTATAAATATGTTATCTGAGAAAATTCCTGGATGAATCCAGGAATTTTTTATGTTACTGTTACTGCTATATTCGTATATTTTCTTTGTGACAGATAGTGGGTAAGAGGAATTATAGCCTGTATGATGTTAATAGTAGTCAGAAAAAAAGAAAAGCATTAAGATAGGAGTTAGCAGGAATAAGGGAGTGTAGAGATTATGGATCTAAATCAAAGAATAAATGATCTCAAAGACAAAATATCAGGTTCTGTTTTTCAAAAGGAAAACGAAAAAATGATGAAACTGGAACAAGAAAATAAGAGACAAGCACAAAATATTGAAAATTTGCAAGGTGAAATCTCTCGTATAAAAGGTTTTGTACCAGAAATAATATCTACTGCCAAGGAAGGGTTCGATTTCTTTTGTATAAAGGAGATAAACAGAGAAGGAAAGTACAGGGAATGTGTAGCGGTTTTCACAAAAGACGACAACCTGTATTTGAAATCAGACGCCGGTAAGGATAGAAATTTTATATTCGAAGTAAAAGGTAATCACCTCGTACCTTTACAAAAATATTTGATTGAAACTATAAAAAGAAACATCCAGGACCCTGGGTATGAAGAGATGGTACTTCAAGTGCTCGAAGAAAAGGCAACTGAATTGGAGGTAATAGAGATCGAAGGAGAAATTTCTTTTGCCGGGGATTCCTCCAACGGTAGATTACAGGAAGTCTACCAGAAAAAGGGTTATGAAGTTTATTTCAATGAAGAAAAAACAGAAGCTTTTATTCAAAAACATTTGCAGGGAACCCAAGAGTAGATATAAAACTGACAATAAGAGAAGGTGCTTTTATCAGCACCTTCTCTTATTCATGTATCTTTAAGTATTACTATGCTACATCTTCTTGAGTGACCCAAACTGAGGACTGTTCGCCTTCGGTTTGTTTGCCTTCCTTATCCTTATTTTTTAAGGCAAGAATAGCAACGGCTCCTATAATTATAGCTAGACCACCAAACAGAAATTTTTTCATTTGGCACACCTCCTTTGTAACATACATACATCATACTATTTTTGTTAAACATTTTGGGCAGAAAATTCAAAAAATATAAATTGACAAAATTTTGTAACATAAAGAATCTGCAAAAAGAGATCGTTCAGTAAGTAATCACTTATTTACCATACTCTTAAATAAACCAGTTTTATTTCGCTTCATTAAAAAACGCAGAGTGCACAAACCTTCTGCGTTTTTATTGTGAGCAACTCGTGTAGCAAAAAAAAATTAAGAGAATAGTAGTAAGAATACAAACGAGTGACAATCCTCACAAAAATCAAAACGCCAGCTGTGTTAATTTTAATATGACTTCATAAAATTGTAGGAAATGAAAAAATAGTAAGGGGAGTGTTTAAAATGAGAAAGTTTGAAGATAAAGTAGTTTTAATTACTGGTGGAGCCGACGGTATCGGCAAGGTTACTGCTGAGTATTTCTTACAAGAAGGTGCTAAAGTAGCCATCGTTGACATTAATTTAGAACTAATTGTCAGCGCAGAGAAAGAATTGAAAGAACATGGAACAGTTATTGCAATTCAGGCTGATGTGTCAAAGAAAGAGGACACAAAAAATACGTGGAGCAAACATTGGATGAGTTTGGTTCGATTGACGTATTCTTTAATAATGCGGGAATTGAAGGGAAAGTGGCACCAATTATAGATCAAGATATTGAGGACTTTGATAAAACTATGGCTGTAAATGTACGGGGAGTTTTTCTAGGCCTACAGTACGTATTACCAGTCATGATGAAACAAGAAAAAGGAAGTATTATAAATAATTCTTCTGTTGCAGGATTTATGGGGAGTCCAGGTGTTGCACCTTACGTAGCTTCAAAACATGCAGTGATTGGTTTAACGAAAACAGCGGCACTTGAAGCAGCTCCTCATAATATTCGTGTGAATTCTATTCATCCGTCTCCTGTAGAAACGAGAATGATGCGGTCTTTGGAAGAGGGCTTTAACCCTGGACATGCTGAAGAAGCAAAAGGAGAGCTGGCAAGGGCTATTCCTCTTGGCAGATACGGGGAATCACACGAAATTGCAAAGCTTGTTCTCTTTCTCGCTTCAGAAGACAGTGCTTTCATAACCGGGGCCCAGTATCGAATTGATGGGGGAATGGGCGCTTCTTAAATTTGTAAGATGGAAATAGGATTAAAAACTATGAAGAGAAGGGAGATCCCTTCTCTTAGTATAATGTGGTTGGCATACGTAAAAGCGCTGTGGTCGTTAGGCGGAGGCAGGGTGTACATAGCGAGGTGGAATTTTAAGTTGGACCTTCGCCCCTTCGAAACGAGTCTCATAGAATAACTGGGAGGAACAAGGGGAAAAATTTATAAAACAATAGGAAGAAATAGGGAATTACTGTGTAATCACCATAAAAATGGTGAAAATCAAGAGAAGTTTTCCTGATAGAGTAAGAAAAATAGTATACTAGAATGAAGAAACAATCCCATTTTTTTCATTTTAACCTTTTATGATTGTATGTCTTAAGATCTTTAGACTTGTTTTTTCACTTTACGGAGGTGAAGGTAAGTGGCAAAAGTGTTTTGGATAATAGCTCTATTTTTACTTATTCCCACAACAATTTTTGGGCAGGAAGAAACAACTCACACAGTAGCACCCGGGGATACAATGTGGAGTATTTCTCAGCAGCATGATGTAACGATAGAAGATATTTTGAAGGTCAACCCAGATATCGTTGATGCAGAGGTTATCTACGTGAAACAAGTGATTCAACTTCCATATCAAGAGAGTGCAGAAGAGTCCCCTACTTATGACGAATCACCGGAAGGAGGCCAAGGAGGCTTTGTCAAAGAAGTTATTCGCTTGACTAACGAAGAGCGGGATCATCACGGACTGGAACCTTTGGAAGAATATGAAAAACTATCTAAAGTAGCCCACTTAAAGTCGGAGGATATGAGGAATGAAGGTTATTTCTCTCATAATAGCCCAACCTATGGAAGCCCTTTTGATATGATGATTTCTCAAGGAATCGATTTTCAAGGAGCAGGGGAAAACTTGGCTGCAGGACAAACCTCTCCAGAACAAGTAGTAGAAGAATGGATGGCTTCTCCTGGGCACCAAGATAATATCTTGCGCTCAGATTTCACACATATTGGAGTAGGGTACGTCGAAGGAGGAGCGAACGGGTCATACTGGACTCAAATGTTTGTGGCACAGTAACGGCTCCTTTTTACAAAGGAAAGCCCGCTATTGAACAAATGAGAAAAATGTATATTCCTTAATCTATTATCTTGTGGTGGCCGGAGACCGTAGGATATCTTCATTATGATAATGTAAAAATGTATATTGAATAAGGATATAACATATATAACGGTTACCGATTTCTGCCGCTTTGTTCCTGAGAGTCATTCATCATCTAACATGGCAGTGACCAATAAAGGTAGACGAAATAAACATTTCGTCTACCTTTATTGTGTAGCCGACATGTTTACACGT
Source organism: Thalassobacillus sp. C254 (assembly GCF_001310615.1). Lineage (NCBI taxonomy): Bacteria > Bacillati > Bacillota > Bacilli > Caryophanales > Bacillaceae > Thalassobacillus > Thalassobacillus sp. C254. Next base: position 53,030 of record NZ_BAXQ01000019.1, read on the forward strand.
TCCAGTGGTACAAGTCCAGAACGATGGAGGTCGTTGTGATAAAGGCAAGTGTGGCGTGGGACTCAGAATCTGAGTGAACCATGAAACAGCTTTTTTCTCCGCGAACTCAACGATTGTTACAATAGCGTTACAACCAAGACGGGTGCCAGGCACCATTGGATCAAAAGGAGAGCCTATGTAAAGGCTCAATCGTTTTTAGAATTTGAATCAGAAGTAACCTCTATGCTTGTCATATCTTTTCCATCAGGATCAATTAACTTGTTTTTATTCTTGGCAACCAGCTTCGCCCAATCCCCGACAACGAGATTTCCCCCTTGAGATTTTTCATATGCCTTGTGCTCCTCATGTACAGTGTTACCAAAGTTTATGGAGCTGTTATCAGCCATATTGTTTACTCGGATATTTATCCTGCCCATCTATAACCCTCCTGGCTATTCTCCTGTTTTTTTATTATATGATCATTTTAAAAAAGGAGTGGTTTTCTTTCCTAGGAAAGGTGCGTAATTGATGGTAGTAAATATTGACCGCAATAAAAGAATGAGTAAATAACAGATATTGATTATCTTAGTTTATTAACAGTGGAGGATAGAGAGCTTTTAGTTGGCATCACCGCAACCCATAAATCTATTTTCAACAAGTCACTTTGCTTATACAAAGGATAAAAGAAAGCATGGGATTATCCTTGAGACAATATGGGATGAGTAAACAGTTACACCTTTTCAACATTTATTTTTGTCTTGGTGTGAGTAAGAATAAGTGGTTTAGTTCTGCAAAAGATAAAGATATAGAGAAAGGGTGAAAAGCAGGATGGAAAACCAGGATATTAAACAGTTGTTAAATGGCTCACATACAAAAGAGGAGGTTGATCAATTTGTTCTTTCAAACCAACAAGATTCAATCAAAGCTAAGGAGGCTCTTTTGTATCAAATAAATAAAATACAAAGTGAAATTGCAGATCGTGAGGCTTTCCTATCAAATGACGCCTTTGTGTTATTGGATGGAGAAGAAATGCATGAGTGGCTGAGGACTAAAGATGAAGAGTTGAATTTTTTAACTACGGTTTATTCCAGGTTTAAAGAACTTTAAAAGCTTTAACAGGCTCTATCGGTGAGCGGTGACACCAGATGATTTGGCAACAAGATCATGTTTATCGTCATAAATAAGGCAATTGGTGTGGCTGAGTGATCTTCCCTTCTTGAGCAAACGTGCAGCTGCAAGCAGGTATGTACCTTTGCTGACTTACATCAATAAACCAGCACACCCATTTTCAGTGAATAGGTCTGCACTGGGAGATAAACTAATTTCAAGACTAGAAGAAAAGAGGGCAGATCAATGAGAAAGAATATCGTTTTTATCCTGCTTTTTTTTGTATTAACTTGTTCGTGTGTTGGATTTTTAGCTGGTGAAGGCTTGGCACAGGAAAATACACCGGCACAAAATGGAGAGGTGCAGTGGTGGTGGAAAAAGGATAAATCAAGGGATTCTGAGCGAGGTATCCCTGAGCTTAAAGGTGGCAGTGAAGCAGATCAGCGTGTTCAGGAGCCTTTGGGACTTGATGAGCTGCAGGCCCGTTATCCAGATACAGTATTTTTACATGGACCAACCACAGAAAACAGAGTTGCTTTAACGTTTGATGATGGCCCGGATCCAAGGTTTACTCCAGAAGTTCTCGATGTATTAGCTGAATATAATGTACCGGCAACCTTTTTCTTAATGGGTGCAAGAGCTGAAGAATCACCTGAGCTTGCAAGACGAATTACAGAAGAAGGCCATGTTGTGGGAAATCATACATTTTGGCATCCGGACCTAGTGGAAGAAGGCGATATTGAAACACTGGTTAATGAAGTGACACGGACAGAAGATACGTTGGCGAACATTATTGACTACCGGACAACGCTATTTCGCCCTCCATACGGATTTTTGTATGATGAATTAGTTGAAGAACTGCAGGAATTGGAATACTCTGTCATTGCCTGGTCCGTTGATTCTTTAGACTGGCAGAACATTGGCCCTCAGGAAATTGCCCAGAATGTTTTTGAAGACATCCATCCTGGAGCGATTATTTTGATGCATGACGGCGCTCCGGCAGAAGAGGATAGAACAGAAACCATTGAGTCTCTTCGTGAAATCATCCTGTTTTACAAGAGCAAGGATATGAGTTCGTTACCGTCCCGGACTTATTAAATATTCCATACCAAAGATAATGTTTGTTGTATGAAGAAGCAGAGTTTCCTCCACTGATAAAATGGAGGTTACACTCTGCTTTTTTTATATTGCTTCCATTTCTGTTTATATGCTTTTATTCTTTTATAAATTTTAGGATTTTTCAATAAACGAAATAGAGAAGTATTTGGTTTTAAATTCGCTTCTATAATCCATATATTCCCTTTCTTATCTACTCCTATATCTAATCCAATAGCTGAGTAGTTTTTAGTGGAATAGGAAAAAAGTTGTTCAACAGTTCTGAGAGAAACACGGTTAATTTCAGAGGTTGTTTTATTTGGTGTTTTCTTTTTTATATTAGAACGCATGATTGCTTCTTTTACAGGAAGTACTTTTGTGGCAGAATTAGTAATCACGTACCTGGAGAGGCAATCTTTGCGGCTTTACCTGTGATCGTCCAAATCGTCCACTCAGGTGTTGCACTCCGTTGCAGCATGACACGAATATCAATTGGCTGTTTGTTAATCTTAGCTAAAGGAATATATTGTTGAATTATATTATTTTTCTTTACCGATTTTCTCAATTAAGGCTTTATGCATCTGATGTTTAGTAGGAAGAACTGCATAGTAATCTTCGAATTCCAGCTTGTACTTCCCCTTGGGCAGCATTGATAATTTGATGACTCCATATCCTAACCTTCCGTGAATTGGTTTTAAGATTACTTTATGATATCTATTTAAAAAAGTATCTACATTTTGTTTTGAAAAAAGTCTAGTTTTAGGGAGGTATGGACGAAGCTCTTTGTTCTCTTTTAATACACGATAAATGTCCCACTTACTTCTCGTAACCTTCATATGTGAGTAACCTCTCTTTCAAGAATTATCCCTTTTTTGTATGATTTCGCCCGCAGAAAACATCATAAAAAAGCAACAAAATAAAATTAGCAGACAGAGAAGACTCCTAACCCCATTGGGTCAGGAGTCCTGTTAATTTACCGACTATTTGGAATGCTTTCTTTTAAAAAAGTTTCTTAAATAAACTTTTTTCATGCCTCTTTTTGCATGCTTTTTCATGTTTTTACCTTTGCGAAGTCCCATTTAACTCACCTCCTTTCTTGTTATCTACAAATAGTTAATGATTTTCGAGAGGAAAATGATCCGGCTAAATGTTTATTCTATAAAAATTGGTTGTTTATATTGCTATTCTTTCTTTTTTAAAAAGGATTCCTAGGTTTGAAGAATGAGTGGTCAGAGTGCACGAAGTTAGTAAGCTGTAATAAAAGGTAGAAGGCAATTGGCTCATATCCTCTCAGTTATATGCATTTTACTTTTACTTTTTCTTTTTACCTTTGCGAAGTCCCATGAAATTCACCTCCCTTGGAAGTTCTAACATAGTAAATGAAAGGCAAACAAGATTTGAACCGGCTAAACGATTACTTTGATAAATATAGTTATTTATTTCCTGTTTAATAGCTGACTTGTTGGAAGATTACTGAGAACAGTGGGGGTGGGTCAGGTTGTGCCTGAGTTTTAATGGTGGGAGTAAAGAGAAAGGTAAAATGAATCATATACCGTGTTCAAATACCCTGCCTTTTCCTTCTTCTTACCAATACACTAAAAAAGGACTTGTAAGGAGAGCTATAGGAAAGGACGGGTAAGCATTGAAGAAAATAAGGGGGAGAAATAAATGGGAATTGTATTTGGCTCTGAAAAAAGCAAAGCAGGTGAGACCCTATCTAGTATTTACAAAACGGTGGAACAGAAATAATTTTCAAAACATGTTATCAAATATAAGCAAATAGTTATAAAGCCAAATGATGGTTTGCAAGCTCGGAATATATATTTTGTTACAGAATATAAAAAGAAGATTGTGGTCCAGTTGTACAGGAAGAAACGCTATTTTTCTACCAGTGACCTTGTTTATGAGTTTATGAGAAAAAGAATAGGCAAAAGGCCTTACATTATTCAAAAACGGATTAACTTAGCAAAGATTCATAACAGGCCTTTTGATGTGAGGGTAATCATCCAAAGAAAAACTCTTCGTTCTCCGTGGGTAGCGACAGCTTATAAAGTAAGAGTCGCTGGTGCCGGGAGAAAAGTAACCAATGCCAGTAAAGGCGGAAGTGTTTTCACTTTTAAAGAAGCTATGCAAAGGAGCAGCTTTCCTGACTATATGCATGAAGATCTTTTAAGGAAATTGAAACAAGTATCCATAAGGTCAGCTGAATCCCTGAACTCGTATTATCCTAAAAAAAGAATCTATGGCATTGATATTGGCATTAAAGAAGATGGTTCACTCCAAATCTTTGAAATTAACCGTAATCCTTCATATAAAGGGTTTTCTCCACGTCAATCAAGAAGAATGAAAAGGTTTAAAGAAGAGAAATAAATGAATAACTAATTTTAAAGAAAGGAAGGGTTGGAAACAATATGGCCGTTCGTTTAAAAGGGAGAAATAAATATGAAATGTATAGAGCAATGAGAAAAAATAAAAGCCTCGCTCTTCTCTTCCTGAAACCAGAATGTTTAATTCAAAAAAATTTTCAGCATATGGTAAAAAAAGTACAAAACTGTTGTCATTAAACCTAACAATGGAAAGCAAGGAAAAAGAATATATTTTGTGACCAACCGTAACGGAAAGTATTATGTTCATTTAAATAAAAAATATAAAGTCTTTTCAAATAGAAACTCCACATACCGATATATCCGGAAAGCATCAAAGAAAAAAAGGTTCATCATCCAGCAGGAAATAAGTCTAGCTAAAATAAAAAAACGCCGTTTCGATTTTCGAATTATTGTCCAAAGAAAATGCAGAAAGGATCCCTGGGTCGTTAACGGAATAATTGTGCGCCAGGCCGGCCGGGGGTTTAAAGTTACCAATAGAAAAAACAATGGGAGGGTTCTGTCAGTTGATAGGGCTCTTTCTCAGATAAATATAAAAAACAAAAGCGCAAAAATTATGGAGGTTAAACGTCTTTCTCTCGAAGCGGCTAAGACGTTAGGGACCTCCTTTCCCGGTCAAAGAATTTTTGGGGTCGATATTGGCATCGATCCAAAAGGTAACCTTTATATCTTTGAATTGAATCGCTGGCCTTTATTAGGGGGCTTTCGAAGCTTAAAAGATAAAACGCAATATAAACGGATTATGTATTTTAAAAGAGTGAGCCGGAAAAAGAAATAAGGGAAGGGAAGAAATAGTTCTTGATGTAATAAATCTAGAAATTAAGCCTTACATGAAATGGAGGGAAGATTTAAGCCGCTGTCTTAATTCAGTGGCTCTTTTTTTGTTTTAAAAAGGGTCAAGCCAAGGGTAAAGAAAATTAAACTATGAAGACATCGGGAGGTAAGTATGAATAAAAACAGCGAAAACAAAACACCGAATCGCCTGATCCATGAGAAATCCCCTTATTTACAGCAGCATGCCTACAATCCTGTGGACTGGTATCCGTGGGGCGAGGAAGCTTTTGAAAAAGCAAAGAAAGAAAACAAACCAGTGTTCTTAAGTATAGGATATTCAACATGCCATTGGTGTCATGTTATGGAGCGTGAGAGTTTTGAAGATGAAGCGTTGGCAGCACTGTTAAATGATCATTTTATCTCAATTAAGGTGGATCGTGAAGAACGACCCGACCTTGATTCAATATACATGAGTGTATGTCAATCCATGGCAGGACGTGGAGGCTGGCCGCTAAATGTCTTTTTGAATCCAGATCAGACACCTTTTTACGCAGGTACTTATTTCCCCAAAGAATCAAGGTACGGACGGCCAGGATTCATTGATGTCATTACACAACTTTCGGATATCTTCAAAAACAATCCTGGAAAAGTGAATCGAATCGGGAAACAGGCAGTAGAAGACCTTCAAAAAAACCAGGAAACCCTTCGCAAAGCAACAGTTCCAGAAAGTGTTATTCATAATGCTTACAGGCAGCTAGAAAGCAAGTATGATCCTGTAAATGGCGGGTTTTCAGCTCCTCCTAAGTTTCCATCTCCACAGAACTTCTTCTATTTACTAATGTATTACAAACAATCAGGAGAGAAAAAAGCCCTTGAAATGACAGAAAAAACTTTAGAAAACATTTACAGGGGGGGCATACATGATCACTTAGGCGGAGGATTTTCCCGTTACTCTGTTGATGAAAAGTGGCTTGTCCCACATTTTGAAAAAATGCTTTATGATAACGCTCTTCTTGCCTCTGCTTATATTGAAACATGGCAATTGAATAAACAAGAGCTTTTCAAAGAAGCTGCCGAAGATATTCTTTCTTATGTCCTAAGGGACATGAAAGGAAATGAAGGAGCGTTTCATTCGGCAGAAGATGCGGATTCTGAAGGAGTGGAAGGAAAATTTTACGTCTGGACGCCAAAGGAAGTGACAGACGTACTAGGGGCGGAAGAGGGGAAACTGTTTTGTAAAGCATATGATATAACAGAGGAAGGGAATTTTGAAGGGAAGTCGATTCCTAACAGTCTTCGCTTCGATCCTCAGTATCTATCAGATGAATATAACATCAGTAAAGAGGAAGTAAATGAAAGACTGAAAATAGCTCGAAAAACTCTCTTTGAACACCGGAACAAAAGAGTGCGTCCCCACAAAGATGAGAAGATACTGACCTCCTGGAACGGTCTGATCATTGCAGCCTTGGCGAAAGCTGGACGTGTTTTTGGAGAAAGTAAATATACAAAGTCAGCTCAGGAAGCTGCTGTCTTTCTTGATGAGAATTTATTTGAAGATGGTCGTCTGAAGGTTCGCTATAAAGACGGCGAGACAGCTAATCTTGGTTTTATCGAAGACTACGCTAATCTACTATGGGGGTATATTGAACTGTATGAATCAACCAGCAGCTTCAATGGCTGGCCAAAAGCAAACAGCTTGCGGATGATATGATTGAATTATTCTGGGATGCTGAAAACGGTGGTTTTTTCTTTTATGGAAAAGACCAGGAACATCTTCTTGTAAACCCTAAAGAAATGTATGATGGAGCAATGCCGGCAGGTGGAAGCGTAGCAGCAGTACAATTCCTCAGGCTTGCCAGACTGACCGGGGAAACAACTTACGAGAAAATTGTAAGTGAGCTTCAGGAAAGTTTCGCCCCATCCCTGGCAAGGTACCCAGCCGGTCATGCTTACTTTATGATAAGCGTTCTCCTTCCTAGGATGCCCATGAAGGAAATAGTACTTTTTACCGGGGAAAGAAAAGAGGACTATGAGCCATTAATTAAAGAGCTTCAGCAAAATTATCATCCTGAATCTACCTTTCATATCGTAGGACAAAAAGAGCCTTTAGGGGAAGTTGTCCCCTTTATTCGGAATTTTGAACCTGACAATGAAAAGCCCACGTTGTATGTTTGTGAAGACTTTGTCTGTAAACAACCAATAACTTCTGTGGAAGAAGGAATCAAGATGATTACCAAAGATTAATATGGTATTTCCTAAGGGGTTGGAGGCGTGCCGCTCCTTAGGACAATCCCGCTTACAAATATCAGAATATTCTGTTGTTTAGAGGAGTAGAATGAGACAGGAAGAATAATTTTCATAGGAGGCGAAAAGGTGAAAACGATCCAGCGTGAAGATATGGTTTCTTCCCTTGAGATCTTTTGCGGCATCCCCCGTGACCTGCTCATTCGGCTGAACAATCAAGAATTACTTACTCTTTATGAAGAAAGAATAGGATTAAAACAGCTTTCTCTAGAAAAAGAGAAAGGTCCAAGAACGATTAGAATGAAGACTGCAATGAACAAAACTAGAAACCCATCATAAAAAGACGCTGTTCTTAGTGGAAATGCTGAGATTGGCGGCTTTTTTTGTTTTAGAGAATCAATATAGAAAAAGATCGATAGATTAAGATTTTTTCTTTTTTCATAGAAAGTCAAACATATATTCGCTACAATAAAAGCATTAGAGGTGAGCGGTATATGAGAAAACAAACATTACGTGAATTAATCACATATATGAAACAGACAAAAGAAATTAGTGAAAACATTGCCTACTGGCATACGATTGATGAAACTCCGGCCCAAACGGAAGATTTTCCCCAAACCATTGATTCAAGGTTAAAAAAAGCGCTGGTAAACAGAGGAATTACCCAGCTATATACTCATCAAAAATCAGCCTATGACAAAGCGGTAACAGAAGGTGAAAATTTTGTGGCGGTGACTCCGACAGCTTCAGGAAAAACGCTGTGCTACAATCTTCCTGTGCTTCAATCGATTCTTGACAATGAAGACAACCGGGCGTTATATATTTTTCCAACAAAAGCACTTGCCCAGGATCAAAAGAGTGAAATTAATGAGATCATTGATGAAATGGGCGTACAAATAAAAAGCTATACCTATGATGGTGATACGGCCCCCAATATCCGCCAGATTGTAAGAAAAGCCGGCCATGTCGTCATTACCAATCCTGATATGCTTCATTCAGCGATGCTTCCTCACCACACAAAGTGGGTATCTTTATTTGAGAACCTGAAGTACATTGTGATCGATGAACTTCATACGTACAGAGGAGTGTTTGGAAGTCACGTAGCAAATGTCATTCGACGCTTAAAGAGAATTGCGAACTACTATGGCAGCGATCCTGTATTTATCAGTACGTCCGCAACCATTTCCAACCCAAAGGAGCTTGCTGAAACATTAACTGGAAAACCGACGGCTCTTATAGATAATAATGGAGCGCCAAGGGGAAAAAAACACTTCGTTTTTTACAATCCCCCCGTAGTCAACGAAGCTCTTAATCTTCGCAAAGGTGCTACTTCTGAAGTGAACAGGCTGGCAGCCATGTTTTAAAAGAAAAAATTCAAACGATTGTGTTTGCCAAAAGCAGGGTTAGAGTGGAAATTATTTTAAGTCATCTCCAGGAGCTGGTGAAAAAGCAGCTGGGACCGAAAACGATCCGTGGCTACAGAGGAGGTTACCTGCCGAAACAAAGGCGGGAAATCGAACATGGTCTTCGCCAGGGAGAAATTATGGGTGTAGTGAGTACGAACGCCCTGGAACTAGGTGTCGATATTGGCCAGCTTCAAGTTTGTATCATGACTGGATACCCGGGAACCATTGCCAGTGCCTGGCAGCAGGCAGGCCGAGCAGGCAGACGGAAGGATGAATCTTTGATTCTGCTTGTGGGAAGTTCCACGCCGATGGATCAATACATTCTTCAGCATCCTGATTACTTTTTTGAAAAAAGTCCTGAGAGCGCCCGCATTCACCCAGATAACCTTGTTATATTGGTAGACCACTTGAAATGCGGGGCTTTTGAGCTTCCTTTTCAGGAAGGAGAAACCTTCGATGGCGTGGAAATTGAAGAGGTTCTTGAATACTTGGAAGAAGAGCAGGTCCTTCACCACCGGGGTAAGAAATGGTACTGGATGAATGACACTTTTCCGGCTCACGGAATCAGTCTTCGCTCAGCTTCCCAGGAAAACGTCATTATTATTGATCAGTCTGATGTGGCAAATGTGAAAGTGATTGGGGAAATGGATCGTTTCAGCGCAATGACTCTTCTCCATGATGAAGCCATTTATCTTCATCAAGGGATTCAATACCAAGTAGAAGAATTAGACTGGGAAGAAAAGAAAGCTTATGTTAGAGAAGTACAGGTTGAGTATTATACAGACGCAAATTTAGCTGTTGAGCTCAAGGTGCTGGAAATGGATAAAAACTCCCTCTCTCCTTCTTTTGAAAGCGGATTTGGAGATGTGATGGTGAACGCCAAAGCTACCATTTTTAAGAAAATTAAGCTTTCTACCTTTGAAAATATTGGTTCGGGTCCCATTCATCTGCCTGAGGAGGAGCTTCATACCAGTTCCTGCTGGATAAGCTTTTCAAAAGATGTTTTGGAAATATTTGGAAGGGAACCTTTGGAACAGGGGCTGATGGGGACAGCAAATGTATTAAGGCACGTTGCTCCTGTACATGTCATGTGCGACCAAAGTGACCTGCATGTTGTTCCTCAAATGAAAGCTACTCATTCAGAGCTTCCAACCATTTTTTTATATGACCGTTATCCTGGAGGTATTGGTTTGTCTGACCAGGTATATAAGGATTTTGACACGATTCTTAAAGAATGCAGGGTGCTGATTAAGGCCTGTCCTTGTGAAAGCGGGTGCCATCCTGTGTGGGCTCAGATTTAAACCTTGGGGAAGATTCCAAGAATTTCACTCTTCGTTTACTGAATTTACTGCTCAAGGAGGGCATCAATGGGTCTTAAAAACAAGTTGAAAAGAATGCAATCTCATCTTGGTGCCAAAGAAATAAGTAGCAAAGATAACCAGCGATCTGTTTTCTCTCGTGAAGAAACCGACAAGGAGGATAAGGAAAAAAAGGAAGTCTCTCACCGGGAAATATGGGAGAGATTTGATACGTATCCTCGTTTTTTGGATGGAGAATACATGCTGTTACGGAAGGTCGTCTATCCGTTGTCTCATTTCCATGGAAATATCAGTTTAAAGAATTGTATGATGTTTTCAGCAGTGGAAGACGACAGCATGTGAGCACCCTATAAATCCTTCTTTTATGAATCCTGAAGAGCTGTTATTTTTTGATACGGAAACGACAGGCTTAAGCGGAGGAGCGGGAAATACTATCTTTCTTTTAGGGACAGCATGCGTCCAAAAGGACCAGGTCATAGTCAAACAATATTTTCTCCCCGGACCGGAAGCGGAGGTTGCTTTGTACCATACGTTCCTGAGTGAAGTATCCTCGTTAGATCATCTGGTTACCTATAATGGCAAGTCCTTTGACTGGCCTCAAGTTAAAACGAGACATACATTTGTCAGAAATGAGGTTCCAAAGCTGCCTTCTTTTGGACATTATGATCTTTTACATGGAGCGAGGAGGCTTTTTAAGCATACTCTCGAATCATGTAAGCTGTCTCAGGTTGAAAAAGAAATCCTGCAATTCAAAAGGCTGGATGATACTCCTGGATACCTTGCTCCAATGCTGTATTTTGATTATTTACAAGAAGGGAACCCAGAGATTATAAAAGGAATCCTGACTCACAATGAGTGGGATGTTTTATCTTTAATATCTCTGTATATTGATATTTCCAAGCGAATAATCAGCAAGGGATCGGATCAACGTGAGGCTTTGGAAGTTGGACGCTGGCATGAGAGTACCGGAAATATCGACCACGCCATACAATGCTTCCATAAAGCAGAAAAATTCAGCAAAGGCGAAAATGCTGAAGCTTTATATTACCTTGGAAAGCTTTATAAAAAGAAAAAAGACCTGGAAAACGCCGTGTATTATTTCCACAAGGTAGAGGACCGTAAAGGGCTCTTTGTCTCAGAAGCCTCTTTAGAGCTTGCAAAAATTTACGAGCATAGCAGAAAAGACTATGAAAAGGCTCTTTATTATACCTGGCGCTCCCTTGAATATTGGAAGGAAAGACAGCGAATCGTAAAAAGTCATAAGGCACTGGGCAATAAAGAGGAATTTACGAAACGGATCAACAGGCTTGAAGGAAAAATAAAAAAGGGATAGCAAGGAAATATTTTGGAGGCAAGCCCCTTGATATTTCCCGGGTAAGCGCAAAAAAAGTGTTATTTCCCTTTAATCATTCTTTAATTGACAAAGAAAAGTCAATTTTTAGGGAAAAACGTAGTTTTTGTCGCTCGCCGAATGAAGAAAGTGTTGAAAATAGGTGAATTCCCTAGTACAAGTTCACCGGCTCCTACATAGGTTGATAGTAACTTGATATAGGAGGTCAATGAACATGTTTGGAAGACACCACAGACCAAGACCAAAAGTTTTGCCGACTGTTATGCATCCAACTAAGTGTCACGTAAAACATCATTGCTGTGAGTATATTGTTCCAGAAGTGCACCCAAGCCACACGACGAATGTAACGCATCATAACTATAAGCATCTTCATTCGTTCCCGCATAGTGAATCTGCGGTAGATCAAATTACTCATCAGCATTTTGTTGCCGGACCAGGTGCGCCTGGCCCTCAAGTAGCCGGAGCCATATGCCAGGGCCAGGGATGATGGGACCGCAAGTAGCCGGAGCCCATATGCCAGGACCAGATGATGGGACCACAGGTAGCTGGAGCCCACATGCCTGGAAAAAAAGGACCAATGGGACCACAGGTAGCTGGCGCCCATATGCCAGGGAAAAAAGGACCAATGGGACCACAGGTAGCTGGAGCCCATATGCCTGGACCTAAATGCCATAATAGGCCAAAGTTTTTTTAAGTCATACCAACAAGCCGGCATAATTTATTTCTATGCCGGTTATGTTTCCTTTACTTTGTAGACAAGCTCAGGAGGAGAAGGATGGACGTTTTAGCTGTAAGTGGTTACAAGCCTCATGAATTAGGTATTTTTTAAGCAGGATGCAAAAGAAATTCATTATATAAAAAAGACTATTGAAGGGAAACTCATCTCTTTCATTGAGGAAGGACTGACATGGGTAGTTATATCAGGACAGCCGGGAGTTGAGCTGTGGGCAGGAGAAGTGGTGAGTGAGCTGAAAAGGGAGTACTCGCATATTAAACTGGCCATTCTGGCTCCTTTTTATAACCAGGAGCAGATATGGAATGAGCATCAGCAAGAACAGTACCAGCTTTTATTGGAAGAAGCTGATTTTGTTGACGTCATCTCTAAAAAAGAATATGAGGGTCCGGCCCAGTTAAAAGCCAAAAATGACTTTATTATTACAAAAACAGACGGCCTTTTACTCCTCTATCATGAAGAACAGCCTGGTACGCCTTCCTTTTACTTAAAGGCGGCTGAAATCAAAGCTGCTCATAAGGAATATCCCATTTACTTGATTACGCCTGATGACCTCCAGCAAACGGTGGAGGAAGAAGATGAAAGACTACGTGATTATTGGGAATAAAGATATAATGTGAAAGATAGGGAAAGAGCAAATTGACTTTTTTTCATTCTTTTGAAAAAATATAAAGTGAACGTTTTATGATTAAAACAGGGGCGGGGGAAACGATATGCAGCCGATTAAATTAAGCGCAAAAGATATTTTAGATAAAGAATTCAAAACAAGCATGAAAGGTTACAACAAAGATGAAGTTGATCAATATTTAGATACCATTATCCAGGATTATGAAGCTTTCCAGGAAAGAATTGATGAGCTTGAAAAAGAAGTAAGTAAGTTTAAAAAGCAGCCAGTTTCAGAAGGGCCTGTACAACAAGCAAAACAAGAGCCAGCTCAGACTACCGGAAGCACGAATTATGATATTTTAAAACGGTTGTCAAACCTGGAGAAAGAAGTGTTTGGCAAAAAGTTATATGAATAAGCTTCTTTCTACTGCCATGGTGCAGATGAATGTGCAGCCAGGAGAAGTGGAGGAAAATGTAAGGACATGCATTCAATTTATAGAGGAGGCAGCCTCAGCAGGGGCTGACCTTATCCTTTTTCCTGAACTCGTGTTAAGCGGGTATCATTTATCTCAAGATGAGTTTTCCAGAGCAGCTCTCCCGGAAAGAATCTCTGATGCCCTGGATAAACTGGCAGTGAAAAGCAGGGAAGTGGATGCAGGACTCGTTATTTCTTATCCCGAGCAGCAAGAAAGCGGTTTGTACATAACGAGCTCTTTTATTGACGGGAAAATGAAGCAACTTTTCTCAATCCAAAAGACGATGCTCTGGGGAAAGGAAAAAGATATCTTTAAAGCAGGTTTCGGGAACTTCACTCCCTTTGATACAAGGTTTGGAAAAATAGCTTTACTAATTTGTTATGACTTAGAGTTTCCCGAACCAGCAAGAGCTGCTGCTTTACAAGGAGCAGAGCTTATTATCTGCCCCTCTGTATGGAGCCAGGAAGGAAAGAAAAGGTGGGAAATACAGATTCCTTGCAGGGCTCTGGATAACCTTTGCTTTGTGGCTGGAGTGAACCGGATAGGGGAAGGAGCGTGCGGTTTGTCACAAGCTGCTGCTCCTGACGGCTCCATTCTCGTCAAAGCACAAGAAGCACAAGAAACGATTTTGTACGCTGATATGGATCTTTCATTAATAAAAAAGACAAGGGCTTCTATTCCATACTTTCATGATTATCCTGTTTCTTTTGCTCCGCAGGGGCTTTCAGGAAACTCCTGGCGGGAGAAGAACATGTAATGAGGAATGAGAAGGCTGTAAGGAGGATACACTTTCTTTGATCAAGCTTTTTATTGATGGTGCGAGCGCCGGTAACCCTGGCCCTGCCGGTGCAGGTGTCTTTGTTAAAAAAAACGATGGCGAGGTGGAACGCTACAGTATCCCACTAGGCCAGGCAACGAATCACGAAGCCGAGTTTTATGCCCTTATTGAAGGATTAAAGCTTTGTGTCGCTAATCAGTGGCATGTTGTTTCGTTTTCAACTGACTCAAAGCTTGTGGATGAGTCATTCGAAAAAAGATACACTAAAAAAAGCGAATACCGCGACTTACTTGAAGAAGCATTACAATTGAGCGATCAGCTGGATTTATGTTTTGTCAAATGGATACCATCGACAAAGAACAAAGCAGCCGATCAATTATCAAAAGAAGCGGTAAGCAAATCCAAGGGAAACAAATGATCGGTTTCTCTTGTTTTGTTTTTTAGGATATGTTATATTTATATCTGTCACAAAAAATGATGCTCAAAGTGTTCGGGCAATCGCTGCGTAATTTGCGCAGAGGAAAGTCCATGCTCGCACAGCCTGAGACGGCTGTAGTGTTCGTGCCTGACCAAACAATAAGTCAGGGCAGTTTGGCTGTTAGCTGAACTGACGGCGGAGAAAACACCTACGTTCTTGAAAATGAATAAGGTGTGAATATCCTGAAAGTGCCACAGTGACGGAGTCTTGCCAGAAATGGGAAGAGTGGAACGAGGTAAACCCCGCGAGCGAGAAACCCAAAATTATGGTAGGGGCGCCTTCCTGCAGGAATTAAACTAAAGGGAAGGGCAAAGGAAAAGCATTTCCTTTTGCAGATAGATGGTTGCCCCTGAGTGCAAGGTGATAAACCGTAGGAGCACAAAGGGACAAAACATGGCTTATAGAACACTTTGGGCCTCTGGCTGACCCCTTTACAGGGTTTTTTGTGTATAAAGACTTTTTCATGAGTAGAACAAAGAGGCTGGGACAAAACTCAGCTAGATAGAAGGGCCTTCACCGTCGGTGAGGGCCCTTACTTATATTATAATTCTGTTGGTTGATTGTTAAAAATACACTCGCTTGCCGCGGGCAAGGCTTCAGCTAGCATGGTGAAACCGCCCCGGCGGATCTGCAGCTCTTGCTTTTCCCGCAGGCGTCTCGTGATGTTTGAACAATCAACGTATATGTACACAAAAAGGATACCTTCTGATAAAGTTAAATCACCACAACCTAACAGAATCGGAGGTATCCTTATGTTTAAAGATTATAACATGAATCAAGTTGTTTTGCCGATGGACCTTTCTTATAAACTCCAGGAAAATGATGTTACTTTTGCCGTCAATGATCTCGTGGAAACCATACCGGATGAAGCATTCAGTGGTTTCCTGCGTTCAACCGGCTGTCAA
>NZ_BAXQ01000020.1:0-64976 GCF_001310615.1 Thalassobacillus sp. C254
CGTGTATGATCCTCCAAGAGAAATTTTAAAAGCCATTCCAGGGCTTACGGTCGTGGAAATGGAACGAAACCGTGAGGACGGCATGTGCTGCGGTGCCGGCGGCGGCATGATGTGGATGGAAGAAGAAGCGGGGCAGCGGGTGAACGTCGCCCGGACAGAGCAGGCGATGGAAGTGAGCCCGTCCATGATTGGGAGCGGGTGCCGTACTGCCTGACGATGCTGAGTGACGGGACCAAGGCCAAGGAAGTGGAAGATGATATTTCCACCCTGGATATTGCTGAAATTCTTGAACAATCTGTGGTTGGACCAACGAAACCAGCTGGTGATGAGGAAGAAGAACCTCAGCCGGCAGCGGAAAGATAGGTATAAAAGGGAGCAGAGTAGATGCTCCCTTTTTTCTGAAAAATAAATGAGCATACGGGGGAAGACCCGTTATCTTTGAAAACTATCTATAAATATTTTGCTATTTAATAAAAAAGGTTGATTTTTCTAAATTTTTTGTATAATTTAATAGTAAGAAGAAAGCGCTTTCAGATTAGATCCTTGAACAGCAAATTGATGACTGCAGAAGAAACAAGAACCATCTAAAGGGTACCAGGTGGTTTTTTGCTATTGGGTGACCGTCTTTTTTTGCAGCCGAAAATAATGAGCGAGCGTTCGATAGGAAAAGGAAAGGGTGATTTCTGATGAGAAGAACAGTAATTGTAGAAGGTGCAAGAACACCATTTGGAAAGTTCGGCGGGGCGTTGCAGGCATTAACAGCGTCAGAGCTTGGAGGGTATGCCATTAAAGAAGCGGTAGAACGTTCAGGTGTGAATAAAGAGGACATTCAAGAAGTAATCATGGGAAACGTCCTGCAGGGAGGGCAGGGTCAGCTTCCTTCCAGACAGGCATCTCGCCATGCCGGTCTATCTTGGGAAGTAGAAACAGAAACCATTAACAAAGTTTGTGCTTCAGGGATGAGAAGTGTGACAGCTGCTGATCAAATCATCAGATCAGGGGACGGTACAATGATTATCGCCGGGGGAATGGAGTCGATGAGCAATGCTCCGTACATAGTGCAAAGCTCGCTGGGGAGCAAGAATGGGTGATACTCCCATGAAAGATCTCATGGTTCATGATGGTCTCACATGTTCTTTCCAGGGAGTTCACATGGGGGTATATGGAAACACAGTAGCGGAACAGCATGAAATTCCCGGGAAATGCAAGATGAATGGGCGCTGAGAAGCATGAAAGAGCTGTCAGTGCAACCGACAATGGAAGGCTGAGAAAGGAAATTGTCGGCGTGACCATTCCCCAGCGCAAAGGAGAAGATTTGGTTGTAGAAGAAGATGAAGCACCTAGAAGAAACGCTGGCATCGAACAAATGAGAAAGCTTTCTTCTATTTTTCCAAGGATGGAACGATCACTGCCGGGAATGCGCCTGGAGTAAATGACGGAGCTTGCGCAATGGTGCTGATGGAAGAGAAGAAGGCTGAAGAGGCCGGCTTAAATAAGCTTGCAACGATAGTTGGTCATACAGCCCTCGCTTTGGAAGCAGAGAATTTTCCTAAGACCCCTGGTCTTGTTATTCAAAAGCTTCTTAAGAAAACAGGAAAAAGACTGGATGACATCAAGCTGTTTGAAATTAACGAGGCTTTCTCAGCAGTGGCCTTAACCAGTAACAAAATTGCAGGGCTGTCTCCAGAAAAAGTGAACGTAAATGGCGGTGCCGTAGCATTAGGCCATCCAATTGGAGCGAGTGGAGCCAGAATTATTTTAACTCTTGCCTATGAATTGAGAGAAAGAGGAGGAGGTCTTGGCATCGCAGCTATTTGCAGCGGAGGCGGCCAGGGAGACGCTGTTTTAATAGAGGTATAAAAGGCAAATCACTATTGCTTTTATCTTATAAGAAGAAATAGAAAACAATCATCTGACAAGACCAGGAGGCAAGGAGGAAGGGTGTATATATGAAAATACAAAACATTATGGTCGTCGGTGCAGGCCAAATGGGATCCGGCATCGCACAGGTACATGCCGAAGCTGGATATCACGTTTATTTAAACGATATTGATGCAGCGAGAGTAGAAAAAGGATTAGCGGTCATCCGAAAAAATCTATCAAGACAAGTAGAGAAAGAAAGAATGACCGAGGAGCAAAAAGAAGCTGCACTTGCTCATATCCACCTCTCAACCGACTTAGACGATGCCCAAAAAGTGGATCTGGTTATTGAGGCAGCGATTGAGAATATGGACACAAAAAAGGAGATATTTGCTGCGTTGGACCGGTTAGCGCCGGAGCATGCCATTTTGGCTACGAATACTTCTTCGCTTCCGATTACTGAGATTGCAGCTGCCACCAACAGGCCTGAACAGGTAATCGGCATGCATTTCATGAATCCGGTTCCAGTCATGAAGCTTGTCGAGATCATCAGGGGACTGGCCACGACTGATGAGGTATTTGAAAACGTAAAGAACACGGCCGAAGCTCTAAAGAAGGTTCCGGTAGAGGTAAACGACTTTCCCGGGTTTGTGTCCAATCGCATCCTGCTGCCTATGATTAACGAGGCCATCTACACCGTCTATGAAGGTGTAGCGGAGCCAGAAGCCATAGATGAAGTGATGAAGCTTGGCATGAACCATCCGATGGGACCTTTAACTCTGGCTGACTTTATCGGGCTCGATACATGTCTGTATATTATGGAAACGCTTCATGAAGGACTGGGAGATGACAAATACAGACCATGTCCTCTTCTTAGAAAGTATGTGAAGGCCGGGTGGCTTGGAAAGAAATCTGGAAGAGGTTTCTACCAATACGATTGATTCTCTGAAATGAAAAGCCAAAGGAGGACGGTCATGGAGCTGACATTTACGAGTGAGCAGCAAATGATGAGAAAAATGGTCAGAGAATTTGCAGCGGACCGTGTTCAGGGAGAAGTAAAAAGGATGGAAGAGGAAAAACGTTTTCCGGCAGAACTGATAAAAGAGATGGCTGAGCTGGGTCTTATGGGTATTCCAGTTCCTGAGAAGTACGGCGGGGCTCCATGGATTTTACCTCTTATGTGATCGCCATTCATGAATTGTCAAAGGTCAGTCCGGCCGTTGGGGTCATTTTGTCGGTTCATACCTCCGTTGGAACTAATCCTATTCTTTACTTTGGGACGGAAGAACAAAAGCAAAAGTATGTGCCAAAGCTTGCTTCAGGAGAGTATCTCGGGGCGTTTGCACTTACGGAGCCTGGTTCAGGAAGCGACGCAGCCAGTTTGAAAACCTCGGCTGTGCAAAAGGGAGATTATTATTCTCTAAACGGAAGCAAAGTGTTTATCACAAACGGAGGGGCAGCTGACACTTATATCGTATTTGCATCCACCAGCGGAAAAAGGGAAAGACGGCATTACTGCCTTTGTTGTAGAGAAGAACACACCAGGACTGAAGGTAGGAAAATATGAAGAAAAGATGGGCCTTAATGGTTCGAATACAACAGAGTTAATTTTTGAAGAGTGCCAAGTACCTTTGGAAAACCGCCTCGGTAAAGAAGGAGAAGGATTTAGTATTGCCATGGCTAATCTTAATAATGGGCGTGTCGGAATTGCCGCTCAATCTCTTGGGATCGCCGAAGGAGCCTTTGAAGCAGCGAAAGCATACGCCAAAGAGCGCAAGCAGTTTGGAAAGCCAATAGGAACCCATCAGGGCCTTGCTTTTAAGCTGGCTGATATGGCGGTACAGGTAGAAGCAGCTAGACTTTTAACGTATCAGGCAGCCAGCCTGATTTCAAAAAACAAACCAAGCGGCAAGGAATCGTCTATGGCTAAGCTTTTTGCCTCCCGTGCTGCCGTGAACGTTTCAATCGAAGGGGTTCAAGTATTTGGCGGCTATGGCTATACAAAGGAATATCCAGCAGAACGGTTTTTCCGGGATGCCAAGGTTTGTGAAATATATGAGGGAACGAGCGAAATCCAAAGAATTGTTATTAGTAAAGCATTGCTGAACCAGTAAAAAAAGAAACGCGGACTGCGCCTGTCATGACTTTCCACTCAGCTTTTGAAGCAGACAGCAGGTGCTTTCCACAGGATAAATAAGGAGAGATAACAAATGAACTTTTTATTAACAGAAGAGCAGCAAATGATTAGAAAAATGGTAAGGGATTTTGCTGAAAAGGAAGTAGCTCCCACGGCTGCAGAGCGTGACGAAGAAGAACGTTTTGATATGAAGATCTTTGAGAAAATGGCTGAGCTGGGCCTGACAGGCATCCCTTGGCCCGAAGAATACGGAGGGATTGGAGCAGATTATGTCAGCTATGTCATCGCAGTGGAGGAATTATCAAGAGTATGTGCATCCACAGGGGTAACGTTGTCTGCCCATTTGTCTCTGGCAAGCTGGCCTGTATACAAATACGGAACAGAAGAACAAAAACAAAAATACTTACGGGCCATGGCGGAAGGAACAAAAATGGGAGCTTACGGACTGACGGAGCCCGGTTCAGGGTCAGATGCAGCAGCAATGAAGACGACTGCTGAGGAAGACGGGGACGATTATATTTTAAATGGTTCTAAAATCTTTATTACTAACGGCGGTATTGCTGACATCTATATCGTTTTTGCTATTACAAGTCCTGAGAAAAAGCACAAAGGCATTAGTGCATTTATTGTAGAAAAAGATTTTCCTGGTTTTTCAGTAGGCAAAAAAGAAAAGAAACTGGGGATTCGCTCATCTCCTACCACGGAAATTATTTTTGAAAACTGCCGGGTCCCAAAAGAAAACATGCTCGGAAAAGAAGGGGAAGGCTTTAAAGTAGCAATGAGCACACTCGATGGAGGGCGAAACGGCATTGCAGCCCAGGCCGTCGGTATCGCTCAAGGAGCCTTGATGCTGCGGCAGACTATGCAAAAGAAAGAAAACAATTCGGCCAGGCTATCGGAAAAATGCAGGGGATTTCTTTTAAGCTGGCAGATATGGCTACAAAGATAGAGGCTTCTAGACTTCTTACCTATCAGGCTGCCTGGAGGGAAAGTGAGGGAGTTTCCTATGGCAAAGAATCTGCGATGTCAAAGCTTTTTGCAGGTGATACAGCCATGGAAGTAACAACAGAAGCAGTTCAAGTATTTGGGGGCTACGGATACACAAAGGAATATCCGGTTGAAAGGTACATGCGTGACGCCAAGATCACACAAATTTATGAAGGAACCAATGAAGTGCAGCGCCTTGTTATTTCAAAAATGCTTTTATCTGAGTAAAAAAGGAGCCGGCACGGTAAACCGTTTCGGGGAGTGCAGGAGCCAATTGGGTGTGAAAGATATGAGGGAGAGCAGCTTTTCATGAGCTGCACCCCTTTCTTATAAATCAAGGGGAGGTCGTGCTGGTGAAAAAAAAGAAAGTGCCATCGATGGTGAAGGATCAACAGCTCATTAAACATCGACGTGAGCAAATGATACAAGGAGCTATCACGCTTTTTAAGGAAAAAGGTTATCATCGGACCACGACCAGGGAAATTGCCAAGGAATCAGGTTTCAGCATTGGAACACTGTACGAGTATATTGGATCAAAGGAAGACGTTTTGTATTTGGTGTGCGATTCAGTGTATGAAGAAGTAAGGACCCGTCTTGACTCCTTGATTGATACAGAATCCGTTGGTCTTGACCGACTTAAGTTAATCATAACCTCTCTGTTTAATGTAATGGATGAAATGCAGGATGAAGTGCTGGTGATGTACCAGGAAGTCAAATCTCTCCCTAAGGAGGCGCTTCCCTACGTCCTGAAAAAAGAAGTGGCCATGACGGCCATTATAGAACAGGCGATAAAAGACTGCAGGGAACCCGGAGTCCTGACCATTTCAGATAAGGAAGCCACCTTAATGGCTCATAATATAATGGTAAAAGGACAAATGTGGACCTTTAGGCGCTGGGCGCTAAAGCATTCGTTTACTCTTAAGGAATACACCGATATCCAAATTAAGATGCTGCTCGGTGGAGTGGTGTCAGAACAAATGTCTTAATATTTTGAAAAGAAAAGAGGGCATGCAGATGGCACAAGAGGATTTATACCGACCGAAGAATCACGTTCGTTTTGTGACAGCTTCTAGTCTGTTTGATGGACATGATGCCTCGATTAACATCATGAGGAGGCTTTTGCAGGCAGGAGGGGCAGAAGTTGTACATCTCGGTCATAATCGTTCAGTAGAGGAAGTTGTAAACGCAGCCATTCAAGAGGATGTACAAGGAATCGCTATCTCATCCTATCAGGGCGGTCATATTGAATATTTTAAGTATTGCTATGATCTGTTACAGGAAAAAGGAGCGGGCCATATTCGAATTTATGGTGGAGGCGGCGGAGTGATCACCCCTCCAGAGATTAAGGAGCTTCATGAATATGGCATTGCCCGTATTTTCTCTCCGGAGGATGGAAGAACGTTCGGGCTTCGTGGAATGATTAGTCAAATGCTTGAGGAATGCGATTTTCCTACCATCCAGGATACAACCATGCGGATGGAAGAGATCAAGGAGAAAAGGGACCAGGCGGTGGCTCGTTTTCTTTCTGTCGTAGAAACAGAAGGAGAAACAAAAAAGGCATGGGAAAAAGCTTTGCAGGAGCTTAAAGGACTTGCAGGAGCAAAGGATGCTCCAGTGCTTGGCATTACAGGAACGGGAGGTTCCGGGAAAAGCTCATTGACTGATGAGCTGGTCAGGCGTTTCATACGTGAATTCCCTGAGAAAACGGTGGCGATTTTGTCTATTGACCCCACTAAGCAGAAAACGGGAGGAGCTCTTCTTGGGGACCGTATACGGATGAACTCTATACACCATTCACGGGTGTTTATGAGAAGCCTTGCCACACGTGGCTCAAAGACGGAGATGTCCAACAGCATTGTAGATGCTATTGAAGTGGCTAAGGCTGCTGGCTTTGATTTAATCATTATTGAAACAAGCGGGATCGGACAGGGGGATGCTGAAATCACAGAGGTTTCTGATGTGTCCATGTATGTTATGACAAGTGAATTCGGCTCCCCTTCTCAGCTGGAAAAGATCGACATGATCGATTTTGCCGATTTAATTGCGGTAAACAAGTTTGACCGAAAAGGGTCAGAGGATGCAAAGCGTGATGTAAGTAAACAATATCAGCGGAGTCACATGCTTTTTGAGCAGGATACAAAAGAAATGCCGGTCTACGGAACAATAGCCAGTCAATTTAATGACCCGGGCACTAATATTTTGTTTGCTGCCTTAATTGACGCATTAAACAAAAAATGCGGTACAGAGTGGGAAACGGCTATTGATGTAACAAAGGAATCAAAAAAGAAGGATTTAATTATTCCCCCTGAGCGGATTACGTATTTAAGGGAGATTGTACAGACAGTCAGAAATTATAAAGCTTATGCAGAAAAGCAGTCTGAATTGGCTCGCAAGCTGTTCCAGATTTCCGGAACCATTGATTTGCTCAAGAAGCAGGAAGAAGCAAATGAAGAGATGATAAAAGAGCTTCAGAGCATCTACGATGATATCGAAGAAGACCTTGATAAAGATGTACGAAAGCTCTTACGAAACTGGGAAGACTTTAAAGATTCCTACAAACAAGATACCTTTACTACAAAAATCAGAGATAAAGAAATCGTAACCGAGCTTCAGACCGAATCATTGTCAGGTCTGAAAATTCCCAAAGTGGCTCTCCCAAAATACAAGGACTGGGGAGAAATTGTAAAGTGGAGCATGAAGGAAAATGTTCCAGGCAAATTTCCTTTTACAGCCGGTGTTTTTCCATTTAAGAGAAAAGGAGAAGACCCTAAGAGACAGTTTGCTGGAGAAGGAACACCGGAACGGACAAACCGGCGCTTCCACTATTTATCAAAAGACGATGAGGCCAAGCGTTTAAGCACAGCCTTTGACTCTGTTACTTTGTACGGGGAAGACCCGGACTACCGGCCCGATATATACGGAAAAGTGGGGGAAAGCGGCGTAAGCATATGTACATTGGAAGACATGAAAAAGCTCTATGACGGGTTTGACCTTTGTGCGCCGACTACCTCCGTGTCTATGACGATCAACGGACCGGCACCAATTATTTTAGCTATGTTTATGAACACAGCCATTGACCAGCAGATTGAATTTTTTGCTGAAAAGCATGGACGACGTCCGACCGCCGAGGAAGCAGAAGAAATAAAACAGTGGGCCCTGTCTACCGTAAGAGGAACAGTGCAGGCTGACATTTTAAAGGAAGATCAAGGGCAGAACACATGTATTTTCTCCACAGAATTTGCACTAAGAATGATGGGGGATATCCAAAGCTACTTTATTACAAAGAAGGTTCGAAACTATTATTCCGTTTCGATCTCGGGCTATCATATTGCCGAAGCAGGGGCAAACCCTATCAGTCAGCTTTCTTTTACTCTGGCTAATGCTTTCACCTACGTGGAGTACTATTTAAGCCGAGGCATGGATATTGACGATTTTGCACCGAATCTTTCCTTCTTTTTCAGTAACGGACTAGATCCGGAATATACAGTGATTGGCCGTGTTGCAAGAAGAATCTGGTCAACAGTAATGAAAAATAAATATGACGCCAATGAACGGAGCCAGAAGCTGAAATATCACGTGCAGACGTCCGGACGCTCATTGCATGCCCAGGAAATTGATTTCAATGATATACGTACCACACTTCAAGCGTTAATGGCCATCTATGATAACTGTAACTCCCTGCACACGAATGCTTATGATGAAGCAGTCACTACTCCTACAGAGAGTTCGGTAAGAAGAGCCATGGCTATTCAAATGATTATCAGCAAAGAGCTTGGTCTTGCAAAAAATGAAAACTCCCTGCAAGGTTCATTTATTATTGAGGAGCTGACGGAGCTGGTAGAGGAAGCAGTTCTTCAGGAGCTGGAGCGGATCAACGATAGAGGCGGCGTACTTGGTGCGATGGAAACCCAGTATCAGCGCGGTAAAATTCAGGAAGAGTCCATGTATTATGAAATGAAAAAGCACACAGGGGAGCTTCCGATTATAGGGGTAAACACGTACCTGAACCCTGCAGATGAGGAAGATGAAGACTTCGATATGGAACTTGCCCGGGCAACGAAGGAGGAAAAGGAAAGCCAGATTCAAAACCTGCGGGCGTTTCAGGAAAGAAACAAAGAAGAAGGGGAAAAAGCGCTGAAAAGACTTCAAGAGACAGCGGTAAGCGGCGGGAACATCTTTGAAGAGCTGATGGAGACAGTGAAAGTGGCAAGCCTTGGGCAGATTACCCACGCCTTATATGAGGTAGGGGGCAGTATCGACGTAATATGTAAGGAAGAAGAGACCGAAAAAAGAATGGAAAGAAGTCCCGAACTACTTGCTGCAGTGGTTCGGGATTTCTTTCTTTATTCCATATAAATGAAACACATCCACACCCTTTCACCTAATAAACACCCAGATCTGTTCGAGCTTCCTTTTTCTCGCATGCACGGTGTCTTCTCTGCTACGGGTACGGACCCAGCCCTTTTTGTTGTTTGTTTTTGTTAAAAGACGCTCACTTGCACCTAAAGGTACAAGTGCGACATCCATGAATGCATTACTTCATTCGCATTCATGGTGTCTTCTATGCCTCGGGCATTGCCTCAGCTTCCTCGGGTAAACACCCTGCGGGATCTTCGGCTAATGCTATTCCCGAAGGCGTCTCGCGCTTTTATCTACAATCAAATTACTTATAAAATCAACATAGGCCATTAACAGGGATATTCTGAATTAAAAGAAGCTTGCCAAAAGAATGGGACTTACAAATCTAGAGAATAGATAGCTGACGGCCGTACCTTACTATAGAATGGTTAAAAGTGAAAGACTAGAAGAGTAGAGTGGTCAAAGGGTTTTTACAAGGTTTAGGGAGGAGTTTTTCCAGCTCTTTCTTTTTTTCTTGAAATCTTTGTTCCTTGCTAGCATAAAGAGGGGAAATGTGTTTATAATGGAAAGTATGATTTTAACGGTTTACTCTCTTCTTCCCTTTTCATGCAAGGGAATTTCCAATCAGTGATCAGCCTCAAGCGGGGAAGGTCACTCAGAGAGAGTTCTAAATAGTTCTTCCTTTCAAACCATGAAAGAAAGAGCATGAGCCGCAAGGCTGAAAAACAATTGGAAAGGAAGTGTTGTTCCATGAGCATCCGCGATTATTCCCGTGAAGAAGTAGAAGAAATGGCAGCGGTGGAAGTGGCTCACATGTTACTGGAGCAAGAAAAGAAACCTTACCCTTATCTTCAGTTAATCGACACCATTGCAAAGGTAAAAGGATTAAATGAAGAAGAGAAGGCATTGCGCCGGACGAAAGTTTTTACTTCAATGAACCTGGATGGACGCTTTGTCCACCTTGGAGAAAACCACTGGGGACTCAAAGCATGGTATCCTGTTGATAAAACAGATGAAGACCTTAGCCACACAGTGACTGATTCCGGAAAAGGAAAAGCTCACGAAGACGGCTTTGATCATTTCGAGGATTATGATGAAGGTCTTGAAGATCTTGAAGATGAGCTGGACGAGCTTTCTCACAGTGAAAGCGGCGTAGATCTTGAAGAAGATGACGATCTTGGCGGACGTTTTGAGGATGAAGCGAAGAGCCGTACCCTCACAAAGACGGAGATGAAGACTAAGTTTTTTTGTGGACTTTTTCTTATGAACACTCAGGTACAAAGACCGTTCAGCTGAGAAAAGTCACGCTTGCAAAATAAAGTTCATTGGTTCTATTTTTCCGCTCTTGACTTTTAAAAGGGCGCTCGGTAAAATCATTTTTGGGCTTTAAAAGGTTAGAAAATTACATTTTGCAAAAGATGAAATTTGATACTAAAACAAAAGTGCGCCCCTCCTATGGGTGAGGTGTCACTTTTGTTTTTTTATTACCAATACAATGCCGGGGATATAAATTTTGCTTTTAAGTAAAAATGAAAACAGGGCCTTTTTAAAAAGGCAGCAGACTGGCAGGAAGTATCGTAACCCCCATGTACAAGGACAGAATTCAGTATATATATTTGCGGCCATAGAAAATGCAGGAATGGCCCAGGGCTTGCAGGAAAAGCCCTCTCACTGCTAACGGACTTATTTTGAAAAAGGAGTAGATGAAAGCATGTCAACTAAATATATTTTTGTAACCGGAGGCGTTGTTTCTTCTTTAGGAAAAGGAATTACAGCTGCATCTTTAGGCCGCTTATTAAAAAATAGAGGATTAAACGTTACCATACAAAAATTCGATCCCTACATCAATGTGGATCCAGGAACAATGAGTCCGTATCAGCATGGAGAAGTGTTTGTGACCGAAGATGGAGCCGAAACAGATCTGGACCTTGGTCACTATGAACGCTTTATCGACATTAATTTAAATAGAAACAGCAATGTGACCACAGGAAAAGTCTATTCATCTGTCATCCGCAAAGAACGCCGCGGCGACTACTTAGGAGGAACCGTACAGGTTATTCCACACATTACCAATGAATTAAAAGAACGAATTTATCGTGCGGGCCGGGAAACGAATTCGGATGTCGTAATCACTGAAATTGGCGGAACAGTAGGGACATCGAAAGTCTTCCTTTCCTGGAAGCCATTCGCCAAATTAAAAGTGACGTAGGCGTGGAAAATGTAATGTACATCCACTGTACATTAATTCCTTATCTTGCAGCAGCTGGAGAGATGAAGTCCAAGCCGACCCAGCACAGTGTTAAGGAATTAAGAAGCTTGGCATTCAGCCTAACGTTATTGTGGTGCGTACAGAAAAGCCGGTGCCTCAAGACATGAAAGAAAAGATTGCTCTTTTCTGTGACATTAATAAAGAAGCAGTTATTGAAGCCCGTGATGCCGACACGCTGTATCAGGTTCCTCTTGACCTGCAGGAACAGAAGCTTGATCAGCTGACTTGTCAGTATTTAAACCTGGATTGTCAGGAAGCGGATATGACAGAGTGGAAGGCTCTCGTTAACAGAGTGCAGAACCTTTCTGAAAAAACAACGATTGCCCTGGTCGGAAAATATGTTTCACTGCCCGATGCTTATTTGTCTGTAGCTGAATCCTTGAAGCATGCAGGCTACAATTTCGATGCTGACATAGACATTCGCTGGTTGATTCAGAAGCACTGACAGAGGAAAACGTGAAGGAGCATCTTCAGGATGCAGATGGAATCATTGTGCCAGGCGGGTTCGGGGACCGTGGAATTGAAGGGAAAATCTCAGCAATTAAATATGCTCGTGAACAGTCCGTTCCTTTTCTGGGCATCTGCTTAGGAATGCAGCTTGCATCTGTTGAATTTGCCCGCCATGTTGCCGGCCTTGAAGGAGCGCATTCTGCAGAAATTGATCCGGACACTGAACATCCAGTCATTGATCTTCTCCCAGAGCAGAAGGATGTAGAAGATATGGGAGGGACGCTTCGTCTTGGCCTGTATCCTTGTAAGTTCACTGAAGGTTCTCATGCAAAAGGAGCTTACGGGGAAGAAATTGTGTATGAACGCCACCGTCATCGCTATGAATTTAACAATTCTTATCGGGACACCCTTGAAAAAGCAGGGTTTGTATTCAGCGGGACCAGCCCCGATGGACGACTTGTGGAGATCGTAGAGATTAAGGATCATCCTTACTTTGTTGCTTCTCAATTTCACCCGGAGTTTGCCTCAAGGCCTACTCGTCCGCAGCCATTGTTCCGTGAATTTATTAAAGCTTCTCTTGAAAACAAGAAATAAAGAGAAAAGCCCGCTTTCCGTGCTTAGGAGCATGGAGCGGGCTTTTTGCTTAGCTTTTAAAGGGGATGGCCATATCGCTTGAAAAGTTCCATTCCTCCTGCCTTACTCTAACTCCAGAAGCATTTCATGGAGTGTCAGAAACAAGGATAAAACTGCAAAGAGGGAAACGAGATGCTCTGGATGGCCTGCCCGGTTCCCAGCATCATCAGGGACGACTCCTCCTTGGACAAACGTATTAACATGAAAGTCGCTGCTTTGCTCCAATGGGCTTTCAGGAGTGGTGAGCGGTGAAATGCTGACTACAGGAACATTCTGGTTCTGGCATGCTTCCAATACATTCACGGCTTCAGGAGCGCTGTCACTCTCGCTGATGATCAGCACACGATCAGAAGGAGACAGCTTTTCCTTACCGGGAAAGAGAGCTGCCGACTCTGGAGCGTCCTGGCTGTAAAGGGCCGAGTATGCGACTCCTTTCATTCTTTCGGTAGCAAATATATAAATATTTCCTTCGCCTGCCAAGGCTTGTGCCAGCAATCTCGCGCTGTTTTCTAGTGCTTCCTCCTGCTGATCGGTTATTTTTCGAAATAAGCCTTGAAGCTGTGTTGAAAAGATTTTTAACATACATCAAATCCTCCTATGAGTTATGAGTTATATTGTGCCGGAAAGAGGTCGAAATGAAAACAGGGGAAAGTTTATTTGAAAATAAAAAGGTAATTTGTCAAATAAGTGGAATTATATTTAAAGGGGAAAAGGGAGAGAGTAGATGCAGTCGACGAATGTTTAAAAACCTAGTAAAAGGAGAGATAAAGTATGCCAAAGATACTTATCGTCGATGATCAATACGGTATTCGAGTATTGTTAAAAGAAATACTCCATAAAGACGGGTATGAAGTGTTCCAGGCCGCAAACGGCATGCAGGCACTTGAACTGGCCGAAAAAGAGAAGCCGGACCTTGTTCTTTTAGATATGAAAATCCCAGGGATGGATGGCATTGAAATATTAAGCGTCTCAAAGAAAAAGACCAGAGCATACGTGTGGTGATGATGACTGCTTACGGGGAGCTGAGCATGATTCAGGATGCCAAAAGTCTCGGTGCCCTGACGCACATTGCCAAACCTTTTGATATTGAAGAACTGAGAGAATCGATAAAGGAATATCTGCCTTCTTCCTGATGAGATTGACAGGCGGTGAGATTCTTTCAGCCTTATATGGATGAAAATCCCTAGTCATGTGGTATAATAACCAAAGATGTTAATGGAGACCCACATGCACCGCCCTATACATATAGGCACTTTCCTCATATTGAATGAACCCGTCCTGGAATGTCTGTACATGAAAGGGCGTGTCCCTGTTTGCGCTCCATTAGAAAAGACATCCTAATTTCTCAATGTTTATAAGGAGGATTTTGTCATGCCTTTGGTATCAATGAAAGAAATGCTTGATAAAGCAAAAGCAGAAGGGTATGCTGTCGGTCAGTATAACCTGAATAACCTTGAGTTTACTCAAGCAATCCTGCAAGCTGCAGAAGAGGAGCAATCCCCGCTGATCTGCGGCGTGTCCGAGGGAGCAGCTCGTTACATGGGTGGATTTAAGCCTGTTGTTGACATGGTGAAAACCTTGATGGAAGCCTATAACGTGACTGTCCCTGTTGCGATTCACCTTGACCATGGGTCAAGCTTTGAAAAGTGTGTAGAAGCGATCCACGCAGGCTTTACGTCTGTCATGATCGATGGTTCCCACTACCCGCTTGCTGAAAACATCGCGCTGACAAAGCGTGTGGTTGATGTCGCTCACGCTGTGGGAGTTTCCGTAGAAGCTGAGCTTGGCCGCATTGGCGGGCAGGAAGATGATCTCATCGTTGATGATGCGGAAGCAGCGTATGCCATTCCGGAAGAGTGCGAAGAGCTTGTCCGTGAAACAAATGTCGACTGCTTTGCTCCTGCTCTGGGGTCTGTACACGGGCCATACAAAGGCGAGCCTAACCTTGGGTTTGACCATATGAAGAAGATTTCCGGGCTTGTAGGAGTGCCTCTCGTGCTTCACGGCGGGACAGGCATCCCGACAAAAGACATTCAAAAAGCGATCGGTTACGGCCATGCGAAGATCAACGTAAATACCGAAAGCCAAATTGCTTCCGCCAAAGCTGTGCGTGAAGTATTGGATGAGAAGCCTGAGCTGTATGATCCTCGTAAATACATGGGACCGGCACGCGATGCCATTAAAGAAACCGTCAAAGGCAAAATGCGCGAGTTTGGCTCTTCCAACAAAGCGTAATTGACAAAGAGCATGCTTGATTGACAGTTGGTCTGGCAGGGGCCTCGGCGCCCCTTCAGACTTCTGTACAAATAGATGTACATTGAGAAAATGGGGGAAAAACGTAATGAGATTTTTTATTGATACAGCTAACTTAGATGAGATTAAAGAAGCTCATGAGCTTGGAGTTTTGGACGGAGTAACAACGAATCCCAGCTTAGTAGCAAAAGAAGGCGTTGATTTTCATGACCGTCTCCGCCAAATTACTGAAATTGTAAAAGGATCTGTAAGTGCGGAAGTTATTTCCCTTGAAGCGGAAGGGATGATTAAGGAAGGCCGTGAGCTTGCTGCGATTGCTCCAAACATCACTGTAAAGGTTCCTATGACAATGGAAGGTTTGAAAGCGGTTAAAGCATTCTCTGACGAAGGAATTAAGACAAATGTAACGCTTGTATTTTCGTCTGTTCAGGCGCTTCTTGCTGCCAGAGCCGGAGCTACGTATGTGTCACCTTTCCTTGGCCGTCTTGATGATATTGGCATAATGGTCTTGATTTAATTAGTCAGATTTCAGAAATTTTCGATTTGCACGGAATTGAAACCCAGATAATAGCGGCCTCTGTGCGTCACCCGTTACACGTTTCTGAAGCTGCAGCCAGAGGAGCACACATTTCAACTGTGCCGTTAAAAGTGATTTCTCAGCTCGCACAACATCCCCTTACGGACCAGGGCATTGAGAAGTTCTTAGCTGACTGGGATAAGCAGCAGAAATAGCCGAAACCCTTTCTCCAGCTGCTTTCCTTTCAAGGGCAGGGCGCCTTCGTTTAAATTTTTCTGGAAAGTTGTAGTTGTTTTTGTCTTTTACATGGTATGGTTGTCAATACTAGGTAAAAAAAGAAAATAAAGAGTTCGTATAAACGGCGGCCTGCAACTAGAATATTTATGAGGAAGTGAGCATACATGGAGAAGTTGATGGTTGAGGGAGGATATCCTTTAAACGGGAAAATACATATAAGCGGTGCGAAAAATAGTGCTGTGGCATTGATTCCTGCAGCTATCCTGGCTGACTCTACGGTAAAGATTGATAACCTCCCTCGCATCTCGGATGTGGAAATATTAGCTGACCTTTTAGAAGATATCGGGGCTGAAGTGTCCTATGAAAATCAGGTAATGACAGTGAACCCGGCCGGTGTGATTCCTATGCCGCTTCCTAATGGACGGGTGAAGCGGCTCAGAGCTTCTTACTATATGATGGGTGCTATGCTGGGCAAGTTTAAACGAGCAGCGATAGGACTTCCAGGTGGCTGTAACCTGGGTCCTCGTCCTATTGACCAGCACATCAAAGGCTTTGAAGCATTAGGGGCAAGAGTAACCAATGAGCACGGGGCTATATACCTGCGGGCAGATAAACTGACGGGAGCAAGGATTTACCTTGACGTTGTCAGTGTAGGAGCGACAATTAATATTATGCTTGCTGCTGTCAGGGCTGAAGGCAGGACAATTATTGAAAACGCTGCAAAAGAACCTGAGATTATTGACGTGGCTACATTGCTTACAAGCATGGGGGCCAGGATCAAAGGAGCTGGCACGAATGTGATCCGCATTGATGGGGTGGAAAGCTTCATGGCTGTGCCCATCCTATTATTCCAGACCGGATAGAAGCAGGGACTTACATCATTGCGGCAGCAGCAAAAGGCAGCGAGGTCATCATTGATAATGTGATTCCGGATCATCTAGAATCCTTGATTGCCAAGCTTAGGGAAATGGGCGTTCAAATCGACGTAGGCGACGACCAGCTGTTAATCCGTTCTTCCCCTAAGTTGAAAAGTGTAGATATTAAAACACTTGTTCATCCGGGATTTCCCACGGACCTCCAGCAGCCTATTACTTCTCTTTTAACAAAGGCTCAAGGCACCAGCATTGTAACGGATACGATTTATAATGCGCGCTTTAAGCATGTTGACGAACTGCGAAGAATGGGCGCTGATATCAAGGTGGAAGGCCGTTCTGCATTAATTAACGGAAAAACCCGCCTGCAAGGAGCACGGGTAAAGGCAAGCGATCTTCGTGCGGGAGCTGCCTGGTCATTGCCGGCTTATGGCTGAAGGGATAACGGAAATAACAGGGCTTGAGCATATTGACAGAGGATATGAAGATCTGGAATCAAAACTCCTCTCCCTGGGCGCCAAGGTATGGAGAGAAGGACTGACAGAAGAAGAGGCAGAGCAGGTCAAAAGCTCATAATAAGCCGAAAAAAAGAGACAGGACCTCTGAAAAAGAGGCCTTCTCTTTTTATAAAGAAACGAGCAAGGCAAAGTGTTTCACATGAAACAGGAAGAAGCTCAAAGCAGAGCCTTAAAAGGACCATTTTTCTTCCTTCGCTTTTTTAACAGGGGAAAAGGAATTAAACGGCGAATAAATAAAGAAATGATTTTACATACGAATTAACCAGAAAGAAATTGTGTGGGAAAAGGAGAGGAATCGCTATGGAAAGAAGTTTGTCAATGGAATTAGTTCGTGTTACTGAAGCAGCAGCGCTTGCATCTGCCCGGTGGATGGGAAGAGGGAAAAAAGAAGAAGCCGATGATGCAGCCACAAGCTCCATGAGAGATGTATTCGATACGATCCCGATGAAAGGAACAGTGGTTATCGGGGAAGGGGAAATGGATGAAGCCCCTATGCTTTATATTGGGGAAAAGCTCGGTACAGGATTTGGGCCACGTGTCGATGTCGCAGTAGACCCTCTTGAAGGAACCAACATTGTTGCTGCAGGTCTCTGGAATGCACTTGCAGTCATCGCTGTTGCTGATCACGGCAACCTGCTCCATGCCCCTGACATGTACATGGAAAAGATTGCTGTCGGACCTGAAGCAGTTGGAAAAGTAAGCCTTGATGCTCCTGTCATTGATAACTTAAAAGCAGTAGCCCAGGCAAAAGGAAAAGATGTAGAGGATGTGGTTGTTACAATCCTCGACCGGGATAGACATAAGAAGATTATTCAGGAAGTACGTGACGCAGGAGCACGAATCAAGCTTATTCATGACGGAGATGTAGCCGGGGCAATTAATACAGCCTTTGATGAAACAGGTGTGGATATTATGCTGGGATCCGGCGGAGCCCTGAGGGAGTTCTAGCGGCAGTCGGGCTGAAATGCCTAGGCGGTGAACACCAAGGAAGGCTGCTCCCGCAAAATGACGAGGAGCTTGAACGCTGTAAGAAGATGGGGATTGAAGATGTCAACAAAGTACTCATGATGGAGGACCTTGTCGGCGGTGATGATTGTATTTTTGCAGCGACAGGCGTGACCGACGGAGAGCTGTTAAAAGGAGTTCATTACAAAGGGGTCAAAGCTACGACTCAGTCTCTTGTTATGCGCGCCCGTTCAGGAACAGTTCGTTTTGTCGATGGAAAGCATAATGTGAAAAAGAAACCAGATTTTGTGATCCGTCCTTAAACCTTAAATACGGGAATGTCGGAGGCCCTTGACGGCTTTCGGCATTCTTTTCCTTTCTTTCCTCTTGAAGAAGCCGATGATTCCGTTTACAATAAATAAGACTTTACTAATCAAGTGAAGACTTCTTTCTTCCTATTATTCTCTTCGTTTACACCTCTTATGTCCATAACAGGAAATAAATGAAATAACCAAACAGGTAAATGAATTTCTACCCCTCTCCATTGAGACATTTCCAAAACTCTATTGAAAAGCAGATTGTGTTATAGAGGTTTATTTGGTAGATAAAAGCAGTACAAATATGTAGAAAAGTGGTGACATCTTTGAATGTAAATTTAGGTCAATTAGAAAGTATGACACTCCGTGAATTATACGGTTTAGCCAGGGAATATAATGTCTCTTACTACAGCAAACTGACTAAAAAAGAACTTATTTTTGCCATTTTAAAAGGACAGGCAGAAAAAGACGGATTCATGTTCATGGAAGGCGTACTTGAGATTATTCAATCCGAAGGCTATGGTTTCCTACGTCCGATCAATTACCTGCCAAGCTCTGAGGATATATATATTTCCGCTTCCCAGATCCGCCGTTTTGATTTGCGAAACGGGGACAAGGTGTCAGGAAGGTGCGGCCGCCAAAGGATACGGAAAGGTATCACGGCCTCCTGCAAGTAAATGCGGTAAACGGTGAAGATCCTGATACAGCGAAAGAACGTCCATATTTTCCAGCTTTAACTCCACTGTATCCTCAGGAAAAAATGACTCTTGAAACCAAACCGGGAAGAATTTCTGCCCGCATTATTGATTTAATTACACCTGTCGGCTTCGGGCAGCGTGGGCTCATTGTGGCTCCTCCAAAAGCGGGGAAAACGTCCCTCTTAAAGGAAGTGGCAAACAGTATAGCCGAAAATCATCCTAATTCTGAACTGATTGTTCTTTTAATTGATGAACGTCCCGAGGAAGTTACTGATATCGAGCGCTCTGTGAAGGGAGATGTTGTCAGCTCCACTTTTGATGAGGTACCGGAAAACCACATAAAAGTTGCTGAACTTGTGCTTGAAAGAGCGATGCGCCTGGTTGAGCACAAGAAAGACGTTGTCATTTTAATGGACAGCATCACTCGTCTTGCTCGTGCCTATAACCTTGTTATCCCTCCAAGCGGAAGAACTCTTTCCGGGGGGATTGACCCGGCTGCCTTCCATCGTCCTAAACGTTTCTTTGGAGCCGCGCGAAACATTGAAGAAGGCGGAAGCTTAACGATTCTGGCTACAGCTCTTGTGGAGACAGGCTCCCGTATGGATGATGTTATTTATGAAGAATTCAAAGGAACAGGAAACATGGAGCTTCACCTTGACAGACGCCTTGCGGAACGCCGAATCTTCCCATCTATTGATATCCGCCGCTCCAGCACTCGGAAAGAAGAGCTGCTCGTTTCAAAAGAACAGCTTGAAAATCTTTGGGCAATCCGGAAAACAATGAACGATTCACCAGATTTTGTTGATCACTTTATTAAGAGGATCAAGAAAACAAAGACGAATGATGAATTCTTTGAAGAGATGGAAAAAGAGAAAGCAAAGGGAGTTGCGGCAGGAAAAAGTTAAGGTAAAGGTAATTTCCTTGCCAGCATTTTTAAAAAGAGTTGAAAAAAAAAGACACCTTGATATAATTCTTTTATGTGTGAACAAAGACTCTGATATATATAAGTTCAGGGCGGAAGGAGTGAAAAAATGAGAGAAGCTATTCATCCAGAATACAGAGAAGTTGTTTTTATGGATACAAGCACTGGTTTTAAGTTTCTAACTGGTTCTACTAAAGGATCAAGCGAAACAATCGAGTGGGAGGACGGCAACACTTATCCTCTAATCAAAGTGGAAATCAGCTCTGATTCCCACCCATTCTACACTGGCCGTCAGAAGAATGCTGAAGCTGGTGGAAGAATTGATAAATTTAAGAAGAAATACAACATGAAGTAATTTTTACTTCGTGGTGTGTTAAGCTTGTAACAGGCAAGGGAACGCCGCTTGCCTGTTTTTTTATTGCTTGAATTCAGCTGCTTGCTGCAGAAAGCAGGAACATTTTTTTAGAATCGGACTCCTTATGTCACGTACACCTTGTGAAAGAGTCTGAGGACGAGGATGCTTATGCAGGAGAAGATAACACAAACAAATTAATACACTCTGCTTGCCTGGAAAGATCCAGAAAAGCATTTACATAAGAAGCGTTAAACGAGATCACTTCTTTTTCAGAGACTGAACGCAGGGAAAACTGGGGTACACTAGGTAAACCAATAAATATAAGGTGGGGGAAGGCAATGTACGTGGTGAGAAAGGAAGGCTGGATAGAGGTCATTTGCGGAAGTATGTTTTCAGGAAAGTCTGAGGAGCTGATCCGCAGAATCAGACTCGCTTTGTTTGGAAAGCTGAATGTAGCGGTGTTTAAACCCGCCTTGGATAACCGTTATAGTGAAGAGGAAGTTGTTTCTCATAATGGCACAAAGGTGCGGGCAATTGCTGTTGCCCGGTCAAAAGATATTTTGGACGGACTTGAGGAAGACATTCAAATGGTCGCTATTGATGAAACCCAATTTTTTGATGCTGACATTGTGGAAGTCGCCCAGGACCTTGCTGACAGTGGAATTAGAGTGGTTCTTGCCGGTCTGGACCAGGATTTTAGAGGAGAGCCATTTACCCAGGTGATGAGGCTGATGGCTTTGGCAGAAGACGTGACTAAGCTGCAAGCGGTTTGCCCGGACTGCGGTTCCCCTGCTTCAAGAACGCAACGCCTCATTGATGGTGAACCAGCTCATTACGAAGATGAAATTATTCTAGTGGGGGCTGATGAAGCATATGAAGCGAGATGTCGTCACTGCCATGAAGTTCCTGGGAAACCAGAGCCTTCACTTACTTTAAAAAATGAAGTCCTCTAAAGGGCATACTGCTATGTAAGAAGCTGTTTTACTAAGTCGGTTTCAAAAGCCTGAGCAGGGTCTGGAGTAACAGGTTACCAGTGTATAAGCTGTGCTTTTGAGAAAGACTATACTTGCAGCAGCTCTGTGTTGCTGCAAGGGGGAGTTAACAGTGAAAAAGCAGCTTTTAACAGGTGTTCTTTGTGCAGCCATCCTTGTGCCGGCAGGGTGCGGAACCGGTGACGGAGCAACAGAGGCGCAGGGTGGCCATGGAGGAACCCAAAACCATGGGAACGCCCAGGAAATAACACCAGGTCTTTTTGGTCCAGGCCCGATTAATCACAGAACAATTAATCCTCACGACCACTCTGATCATCCGTTGAATCAGGGAGAAATCAATAACGGCACCAGCTTTACCACACTGGATGCGGATCGTCCGGACATTGGCGATGATGCAGATAACATGCATTACATTGCCAAAGAAAATGGCTTTACACCTTTGTATGTCC
Source organism: Thalassobacillus sp. C254 (assembly GCF_001310615.1). NCBI lineage: Bacteria > Bacillati > Bacillota > Bacilli > Caryophanales > Bacillaceae > Thalassobacillus > Thalassobacillus sp. C254. Next base: position 21,771 of record NZ_BAXQ01000020.1, read on the forward strand.
TGTACGGGGGCAGTCATGCCACTGTCTATGTGAACGGAAATCAAGGGTGGAGCAAACAAGAGAGAGATAATAAAGTAAAAGAGCTTAGAACAGCCTATGAACAAAACACGCCTCGGTATAATGTAGAGGTCCACGTATTGAATGACGGCTAATAAGAATGGAAGGCTGTCCCCAAAGGGGGCAGCCTTTTTTTGAAGGATCGTTTTCGAAGGTGGGGTACGCTAATGGTGCAAAGAAAGGGGGAGTTGTGAATTTGTTTTGTTTGAGGTGCAGGCTATAACCCCTTGGTTTTGGGCTGCTATGTTTCTGCAGCGGTATCGGTATACTCATGATCGGTGTCACTTTGCCCGGCGAACAGCCTGCTGAAGAGGATCCCACACCCCGTTGTAAGGAGGCGCATAGGAAAGGTCAAGATCCTCAAATTCTGAGATTGTCATACGGTGAAAAAGAGCAGTGGCCAGAACATCAACCCGTTTGTCTACCCCGGACTCTCCAATGACCTGGCCGCCGATCAGCAGATCGTTATCTGTACGGTATAAAATTTTGATATAGATCGGTTTTTTATCCTCATAATAACCGGCGATATCTGAGCCTTTATATGTCACAGTTTCGTAAGGGAAATGAAGAGCTGACGCTTCTTTTTCAGAAAGGCCTGTTCTTCCTAGAGTGAGTCGGTGAAACTTCAGAATAGAGCTTCCGACAATACCCTGAAATGCCTTCGGGTTATTGACCATGTTTAATCCTGCTACACGCCCCTGTTTGTTGGCGTGAGTTCCAGTGGGATATAATCGTCTTTTTGTTTAATACGGTGGTATTGTGTGGCGCAGTCTCCTGCTGCATAAATATCTTCCACATTTGTCTGCATGTAGGAGTTGACCTTGACCGCCCCGTTTGTTTCCAAAATTACGTCTGTTCCTTTCAGCATATCAGTGTTTGGTCTTACACCAACGGCAGCAATGACGAGATCTGTTTCATAACGGTTTTTATTTGTCACCACTGCTTCGACACGGTCATTTCCTTCAAAGCCTTCTATTGATTCCTCAAAGCAGGTTTCAATTCCGTTTGCTTCTGCTTCCTTATGGATGTGCTCTGCCATATCTTCATCAAACATTTTTGCCAGTCGGTTACCACGCTCAATCATTCGTACCTGCCGGCCTGTTTCTCGAAAATTTTCAGCCATTTCAAGGCCGATGTACCCGCCGCCAATAATCGTGACATGATTAACACGATCAAGATTACTTTTGATTGATTCCAGATCAGGTATTGTTTTTAACGTATGAATTCCGGGAAGGTCATGATTCTTCCAGGGAGGCAGAAACGGACGGGCCCCTGTTGCTACCAGGAGCCGGTCATAAGGAATTTCAAAGGTCTCATTACTTTCCAGGTTTCTCCCTGAGACGATCTTTTTCTCTGCATTTACATGGGTTACTTGATGAAATACGCGGGCATCAATCCCGTACTTTTCTCGAAAGGTTGTGACGTCTCTTGCGATCAATTGATCGGTCCCTTTTACTGAGCCACCGATTACATAAGGGAGACCGCATTGAGCGTAAGAATATATATTTCCCATTTCAAGAACTGTCACGTCAGGGTTTTCACGATTGCGGACAATCTGCATCGCTGCACTCATGCCAGCGGCATCGCCGCCAATAATAACAAATTTCATGCTATGTACCTCCTAGTCAGCTTTTATTTATACGATTCCCTTAATTCACATATAAAAACAAGAGTTCTACTCACAATCGCCTATACATTTTGACTGTAAAGTCCTGCTATAATATAATTAGAATGTTATGCAATCATAAATGAGGTGAAAGCCTGTGCTTGAACGTCTACAATCAGTAGAAGATCGTTATGACCATTTAAATGAATTATTAAGTGATCCAGAAGTGATCAGTGATTCGAAGAAACTCCGTGAATATTCAAAGGAACAGTCAGATATCGAAGAAACGGTGCAAACGTACCGGACGTACAAAGAAGTCTCTACCCAGCTTGCCGATGCCAAATCCATGCTTGAAGACAGCCTGGATGACGAAATGGTTGAGATGGTAAAAATGGAGATTTCAGAGCTTAGTGAGAAAAAAGAAGAGCTTGAAGAAAAGCTTAGAGTTCTTCTTCTGCCAAAGGATCCAAACGACGACAAAAACGTTATCGTGGAAATTCGGGGAGCAGCGGGCGGGGACGAAGCCGCTCTGTTTGCCGGAGACCTCTACAAAATGTACTCTCGTTTTGCCGAGCAGCAAGGCTGGAAGCCAGAAGTAATTGAATCAAGCTCCACAGAGCTTGGCGGCTACAAGGAAATCATTTTTATGATTAACGGTGAAGGCGCCTACTCGAAAATGAAGTATGAAAATGGAGCTCACAGGGTGCAGCGTGTGCCTTCCACAGAGTCAGGAGGAAGAATTCACACCTCCACGGCCACAGTGGCTGTACTTCCGGAAGCTGAAGAAGTAGAAGTGGAAGTCCATGAAAAGGATATCCGTGTCGATACCTTTGCTTCAAGCGGACCAGGGGGACAGAGTGTAAATACGACGATGTCAGCGGTCCGTTTAACCCATGAACCAACAGGCATTGTTGTTTCCTGTCAGGATGAAAAATCCCAGATCAAAAATAAGGAAAAAGCAATGAAGGTTCTTCGGGCTCGAATTTACGATAAGTTTCAGCGTGAGGCCCAGGCTGAGTACGCAGAAAACCGGAAATCCGCTGTGGGAACGGGTGACCGTTCCGAAAGAATTCGGACGTATAATTTTCCACAAAGCCGTGTGACAGACCACCGTATTGGCCTGACCGTGCAAAAGCTTGATCAAATTCTGCAAGGAGATCTTCATGAAATCATAGATGCTCTTATTGTGGAAGAACAAGCAGAAATGATGGAAAAGGCGGGCGAATAATGAAAAAGCCTGACTACATTTACGAAGCCCTGAATTGGGCTTCGTCTTTTTTGGAGAAAAAAGGACGGGAAGCCAAAAGCGGGGAGTGGCTCATGCGCCATCATTTGGGGGCAAGCTGGACTGACCTCCACATGAAGCGCCGGGATCCACTTCCGGAAAAAATCTGGGACGGGTTCCTGGCCGATGTGAAGCGCCACGGAGAAGGAGTGCCAGTACAGCACCTTATAGGGTACGAAGAATTTTACGGACGTTCCTTTAGGGTGGATGAACGGGTTCTGATTCCTCGTCCGGAGACAGAAGAGCTGGTTCATGGCGTGCTTCAGGAAATCAAAGCATGGCCTAGGCGACAGGAAGGAAGCTCACTTGAAGTAGTGGATGTAGGTACAGGAAGCGGGGCTATTGCTGTCAGCCTTGCGCTGGAGGCAGAGCAAATAAGTGTTACAGCGATAGATGTGGAAGAGCCGGCCTTAGAGGTGGCTGGTTCAAATGCGAGGGCGCTTGGAGCAGATGTTCATTTCCTGCAGGGAGATTTACTATCCCCCTGATTCAACTGGGCAAAAAAGTCGATGTCGTCGTCTCCAACCCTCCTTATATTCCGGAAGAAGATAGAGAGTCACTTGATACCGTGGTGAAGGATTTTGAGCCGGGGACTGCCTTGTTTGCTGGAGAAGACGGCTTAGCCTGCTACAGGAGATTGGCTGCTGATCTGCCTAAAGTGGTAAAAAAACCAGGCCTTGCCGCCTTTGAAGTGGGGGCGGGACAAGGAGAAACGGTTGCTCGTTTGTTACGGGAAGCCTTTTCTGAGACGCCTGACGTAGAGGTTACAGTACGTGAAGACATCAACGGAAAAGACCGAATGGTATTTTGCAAAGTGGGTCTAGACTAAGGAAGCCAATTTTGGGTGCCCACGTTAAGGTGCCAGGCACCCCTCCCAGGGAAAAAATGTTACAGTGTGCTGTGGTGCCAGGCACCCCTCCCAGGTTGTAACATAAAAAACCGTGAAAAGGGCTGTGGCACAAGGGAAAGCGTGATAAGAAATGTTACAGCGTGCTGTGGTGCCAGGCACCCCTCCCAGGTTGTAACACAAGAAACCGTGGAAAGGGCTGTGGCACAAGGGAAAGCGCACAAAGAAATGTTACAGCGCGCTGTGGTGCCAGGCACCCCTCCCAGGTTGTAACATAAGAAATTGTGAAAGGTCTGTGGCACAAGGGAAAGCGTAATAAGAAATGTGACAGTACGCTGTGGTGCCAGGCACCCCTCCCAGGTTGTAACACAAGAAACCGTGGAAAGGGCTGTGGCGCAAGGGAAAGCGCACAAAGAAATGTGACAGTGCGCTGTGGTGCCAGGCACCCCTCAAGGGACCCTCTCAAGGCACGTTTCCCCCTCTTCACCACAATAATTGTCGAACAATTCTAAGTTTAATAACTGGGTTCACTGACCACAATGTGAATACGAAAGGTTGGTGAACCCACATGCAACGAAACGTCTTTATTTATATTATTATTATTATTTTTATTTTGTTAGTAAACTGGGAAGGTCAGCAATTTGCGGCAGTAAGTGCAGGGGAAGAAGTCATTCCTGATGATGCAATCCGTCTTAGAATTCTTGCTCACAGTGATGCTCCTGTGCATCAGCTTGTCAAGCGGGAAGTTCGTGATGAAGTCAATGCAGAAATCAGAGAAATTGTTACGGGTCTTGAGAATAAAGGAAAAGCAAGAGAAGCAATTAATGAACATCTTCCAGTCATAGAAGAAGAGATTCAAAATGTGTTAGATTCAAGAGACTTAACGATTCCTTTTGAAGTAGAGCTGAGAAAGGATGTAGAGTTTCCAACTCGCGTCTACGGTCCTTTAGTTTATCCGGCAGGAGACTATGAAGCCTGGTAGTGACACTTGGAGAAGGCAAAGGTGAAAATTGGTGGTGTGTTCTATTCCCTCCTCTTTGCTTCCTTGACTTCAGTAAGGAAGACAAAGCTGAAGAAAAGGAACAAGCAGGCAGTGAGTTATCCACAGAAGAACCTGAAGTAGCGTTCTTCTTTGTGGAAAAATTTAAAGAATGGTTTGGTCAATCCTAGGATAACCTGTGGAAATACTGAAGTGAGTGGGTTATAGTTATCAACAAGTTATCCACCTAATGTGGGTAACTTTTTTGGTTTACTTTTTTAACCAGGAAACCCTACAATATAAGGAAAAAAAGACCTCAAAACGGGAGCGGATGTTCGTGGATTATAAACAAACTGAGGTAGTAGTTGTGGATAAGTGGATAAGTTTAGAAGAAGATGAGAACATCCAGAAAGCAGGCATGTGGATAAGTTGTGGAGAAGTCGTCGCCTTACCCACAGAAACGGTATATGGTCTGGGAGGAAATGCTAACAGCGAAGAAGCTATTGAAAAAATTTTTCTTGCCAAAGGAAGGCCTAGTGACAATCCTTTGATTGTACATATTAGTGAAAGAAAGCAGCTTAGTGAGTTGGTTTCCCATATTCCTCTCATTGCTGAAAAGTTCATGAATGCTTTCTGGCCTGGTCCTTTGACATTAATTTTACCAAAAACAGAACAAGTCTCTGAGAAAGTCACAGGGGGGCTATCCACAGTTGCTGTACGGATGCCGGACCATCCTGTAGCCCAGGCGGTCATAAAAGCTGCCGGAGTACCTGTAGCTGCTCCAAGTGCCAACCGATCCGGCCGGCCAAGTCCCACAACCGCAGAGCATGTAAGGCACGATCTTGATGGCCGTATTGCCGGAATTGTAGATGGAGGGCCAACCGGATACGGGCTGGAATCAACAGTGGTAGACTGCACCCGTGATGTGCCCATGATATTACGCCCGGGCGGGGTGACCAGAGAAGAGCTGGAAGAGGTTGCAGGAGTCGTAGAAGTTGATCCTGCCCTTATCAGTGATAACGAAGTACCTCGTTCTCCCGGCCTGAAATATCGCCATTACGCCCCGGATGCTCCTTTAACCCTGGTGGAAGGATCGACTGCATTTCTTCAGGAAAAAATAAAAGAAGTGGAGGAGGATGGCTTAAAAACAGGGGTTATTACAGTGGATGAACTTATTCATGAAATTCAGGCGGACCACGTGATTTCTTATGGTTCAAATGACGACATCAAGGAAGTGGCAGCAAAGCTGTATGATACGCTTCGAAGGGCAGACAAGCTAGAAGCGGATGTGTTGTTTAGCGTAACTTTCCCCAAAGAGGGAGTAGGTGCGGCCGTTATGAACAGGCTTGAAAAAGCAGCCGGTGGAAGAATCATAAAAGAGGAGTAAAAAAGTGCAGGGGACAACCTTGTGCTTTTTTATTACATCCTCGCGGTGGTGCCAGGCACCGTAAAGTGGGTGCTGGAAAAGAAGCGCAGAATATCAAGGGATAGAGCCGAAACAAGGTTACAGAAGTGTAACAACGGAGAGGGGTGCCAGGCACCGCTTAGTGGGTGCTGGAAGAGAAGTGCAGTACATCAAGGGATAGAGCCGAAGCAAGGTTACAAAAGTGTAACAACGGGGAGGGGTGCCAGGCACCCTAAAGAGGGGTGCTGGAAAAGAAGTGCAGTATATCAAGGGATAGAGCCGAAACAAGGTTACAGAAGTGTAACAACGGGGAGGGGTGCCAGGCACCCCAAAAAACGCACCCCCCCAACCCGCACCCCCGCATCGCTTCGGAGTTGGGGCATCAGGAAGGATATCGGATGTTTTTCTCGAATTACATATCTATGTTCAGGAAAGCGAATACATAGGATTTCCCCTATTTCCAAATAGAAAGAGCTGAGTGTAAATGAAAATGACTAAATTTATCACTCCGGAGATTATTTTTGGCAATGGTTCAATTGACCAGGCTGGTGACAGCTGCCTGCGGCTTGGTGCCAAAAAAGTACTCATTGTAAGTGATCCAGGGGTTATCGAAGCGGGATGGGCAGACAAAGTGATTACGACATGCGAGGAAGCAGGATTGTCTTATTCCACTTTTTTTGAAGTGACCACAAACCCGAGCGATCTTGAAGTTCAAAAAGGTTCTCAAACATACGTGGAAAATGAGTGTGATGCTGTCATAGGAATAGGCGGCGGAAGCGTGCTTGATGTAGCCAAATCGATTGCCATTATAGCAACAAACGGTGGAGAGATTGCTCAGTATGAAGGAGTCAATCAAATTGCCCACCCTCTGCCGCCATTAGTCATGATCTCAACGACCGCTGGTTCAGGCTCTGAAGTGTCCCAATTTTCAGTTATAGTTGACTCAGAAAGAAAGAAGAAAATGACGATTGTCTCAAAATCTCTTGTTCCGGACATTTCAATTACTGACCCCTTAACCTTAATGACAAAAAGCAGTTACTTAACTGCTTCCACTGGTCTGGATGTTCTGTCTCACGCCATTGAATCCTATGTCAGTGTGGCAGCGACTCCTCTTACTGACGTACAGGCAAAAAATGCAATGAAACTGGTGTCCTCCAATCTTCGGCCTTCTGTCGCATCGAAAACAAATGAAGAAGCAAAGCTTCATATGGCCATGGCAAGTCTCCAGGCGGGAATTGCTTTTTCCAACGCCATTTTAGGAGCGGTTCATGCGATTTCCCATGCGATAGGGGGGCGGTTTCAGCTTGCTCACGGCGTCATTAATTCGGTGCTGCTCCCTTATGTGATGGATTTTAATTTAATTGCGTGCCCGAAGCGGTACAAAGAAATTGCTAAAGCAATGGGCAAGGATGTCACCGGACTGTCGGATGAAGAGGCCGGCAGGGAAGCGATAGATATGGTCAGACGGTTATCAAAGGATATAGAGGCTCCCCAGACGCTGAGTGCTTTGGGCATTACAGAAGATGATCTTCCGCTTATAGCGGAGGATGCCATTGAGGATGCCTGCATGATCACAAACCCCCGGGATATCTCTACAAAAGATATCATAGCCATTTGCAAGCAGGCGCTGTAATGGTTAGAAAGCAGCTTGGAAGGAGAGAGAGCTATGGAGAATAAGCAGACGATGATTGAGCACCTGACAGGCGTCAAATCTTCGAAAATGAATTATTATACCGAGCTGAAAAAAACAATTCAGGAGCTGGAAAAAAAGAATATTAACCTTGAAATTATGAATGAAAGTCTTAAAAGCTTTAACGTCAACATGGATATTGACGACATGTTAAAAAACGTCCTGGAAAAATTGCAAAGGGTGTACTCGGTTTCAAGGATCAGTCTCAGCCTTCTTGAAGAAGGAGAGCTAATCCTGACAAATGTTTATCCCCTTGACTCCAAGTTTCTCCAGGTCGGCTCAAAGCTTCCATCCGATGAATCTCTTTACTGGGAGGCTATCTATCAAAAGAGTGCCACCTTGTACTCGTTCCCTTTGAAAAAGGAGGAGGTTCCATATATCGAGCGGCACACCTTTGAAAAGCTGGGCATGGAAAGTGTCCTCGCTCTTCCTCTTTTAAGTAAAGAACGAGTTCTTGGGGTATTGAGCCTTGGAAGTAAGGAATTTGCAGCCTACAGTGAGGATGATCTTTCCTTTTTTCAGCAATTTGCCGACCAGCTTGCTGTCTGCATAGAGAATTCACGTCTTTACAATGCTGTGCTCCAGGGAAAAAAAGAATGGGAGTCCACCTTTAACGCCGTAGAAGATATGCTGTTTCTAATTAGTGAAGAGGAAAAAATTCTGCGATTTAACCAGGCTGTGTTGAACTTTTTTAAAGTGAAACTGGTGAAATTATCGGGAGACACTACGCTGACATTCTGTTTCGCCATCCAAAGAGCAAAGGAGAAGAGCTTGATTTCAGCCATTCCCAGCATGCCCGCCTTGTTTTGGAGGATAATCGAATTTGCGAGATGAATACGTATCCCGTTATCACCGATGATAACCAGCTTCACGGCATTCTTTTATATATAAAAGACGTAACAAAACGAACACATATTGAAGCTCAGCTCATGCAGTCGGGCAAGCTTGCCGCGATCGGGGAAATGGCAGCGGGAGTCGCTCATGAGCTGAACAGCCCTCTCACCGCCATTCTTGGCAATGCCCAGCTCCTTTTACGTCAGGCCGATCAAGAAGACATAAGCTATGAGCTTTTAACAGACATTCGAAACTGCGGAGACCGCTGCAAGCATATTATCAGAAACTTACTGACATTCTCCAGGCAGGATGAGTACATGTTTCAGGAGTGCTCCTTGAACCAGGCCGTAGAGCAGGTACTGAGCCTAGTGAAATATCAAATTGAACGTCAGCATATACAGGTGACGGTCACCCTTGCTTCTGAGCTGCCTGCGTTTAACGGAAGCATGCAGCAAATTGAGCAGACGATCATTAACCTTTTATTAAACGCCAAGGATGTCCTTTTAGAAGAAGAAAAAGAAGAGAAGTGTATCTTAATTGAAACAAAAGCGATTATTAAAGAAGGAGAGGAGTGGGTGGAATTAACTGTGGCCGATAACGGCAAAGGGATCCCTCCTCAGCAGCAAACCGAAATCTTTCATCCTTTTTTTACGACAAAAGAAACAGATAAAGGAACAGGTTTGGGTTTGTCCGTAAGCCTTGGAATTGCAAAGGCCCATGGCGGCATGCTGACTGTAACGAGTGAAGAAGGAAAAGGGAGTTGTTTTACCCTGCTGCTGCCGGCTAAAGGAGGAACGCATGAAGAATATCCTGATCATTGATGATGAACGTGAAATCTGCACTTTTTTATCTCATTTGCTTACATTAAAGACGTATCACGTGACTACAGGGTTAAATGGAGACGATTTTTATAAACACACAAAGGCAAAACAGTTTGATCTCGCCATCCTGGATGTTCGTCTTCCTGATGCTGACGGACTGACACTGTTAAGGGAGTTAAAGAGAGAGCAGCCTTCCTGCAAAACGTTGATTATGACGGGCTACAGCACTGTCAAAACAGCTGTAGATGCCATCAAGTCAGGGGCCAATGATTTTATTGAAAAGCCCTTTGATGATATCGATAAGCTTGAGGAGCAAATTGACGGCTTGCTTGAAAATGGAACAAATCAAATGGAAAAGCACGTGCAATCTATCGCTGATCAGGCAGGCTTTTTTCTGGGAAGATCCGAGGCGATGCGTCACCTTGCTGCTTTTGCCTATAAAATAGCCCAAAAACAGCTTAGCGTGTTGATCGAAGGAGAAACCGGAAGCGGCAAAGAGGTGCTTGCCAGGTTTATTCATATGGCCAGCCATCGCAGCAAGGAAAGATTTATTGGAGTGAATTGCGGGGCTCTCTCTGAGCAGCTTTTGGAAAGTGAATTGTTCGGCCATGAAAAGGGAGCATTTACCGGAGCCGTGGAAACCAGGAGAGGGCTCTTTGAGCTTGCAAGCCAGGGAACACTTTTTCTGGACGAAATCGCCGAAGCTACTCCACAGACTCAGGTGAAGCTTCTGCGGGTGCTTGAAGCAAGAGAGTACTACCCGGTAGGAAGTGAAAAAGTAAAACGGACCAATGCAAGAATTTTGGCGGCAAGTCACAAGGATTTGCAGGAAGCAGTCAAGGAAAAAGCCTTTCGCGAGGATCTTCTGTACCGGCTGAATGTAGTCAAGCTTACGATTCCTCCTCTTCGTGAACGGGTGGATGATCTTGAAGAGCTCACTGCTTTTTTAGTCAGCCAAAGCGAACGTCCTGACATGACAGTCAGCAGCGAGGCCATGTCGGTAATGAAGAAATACCACTGGCCGGGGAATATTCGAGAGCTCTCTAATGTCATCTCCCGGGCAATTGCCCTTGCAGACGAAGAGACCACAATGATTCCTGTTTCTCTTCTGCCTCATACCTTTCACGAATCTCCAGCAGAAAAGGAAGCCGGTGCCGCTGTGGAGATACCTCAAAAGAAGGAAAGCAGCAGCCACTCCACTGCTGAGTTCGAACGCTACCTTCAAGAATGGACAAGTCATGTACTTTCCTTATGGCGTCAGGAGGAACCGCCTCCTCTCGAAGAGGTATTAGATAAGGTGAAGGAGCTTGAACAGGTTACCGGGCAAGCATTTGTGGAGAAAACCCTGCAACAGACATATGGAAATCGAAGGGAAGCGGCCAGGCAGCTGGACATTACGATGAGAAAGATTCGTTATATATTAAATGAAAAAGGGACACCATCTTCTGGATAGACCAACGGAAGCCTGCCAGGTTGATTATGAACCAGGCTCGATGGGTGAAACATTGCTCACATCAGACACCATCTTTGCAAGGAAGGAGCCAAACGACGCTCTCCCAAAGAAAAAAGAGGACCAGCAGGTGAAAAGCAGGTGTGTTCTGCTTTAGCCTGGGTCCTCTTGGTACTACCATGTGATTGTGACTATCTTGGTTAAGAATCAAAAGAATTTAAAGCATTCACTCCGTGAGCCAGGGCTGACCCCGCTTTTAATGCGGTAGCGACCATGATCACCTCTGCGACTTCCTCTTTAATTGCACCGGCTTTTCTGGCACCTTCAATGTGAACCTCAATGCAGTACGGGCAGCCTGTGGTATGGGCGACCGCCACAGCAATCAGCTCTTTTTCTTTTACAGTAAGCGCCCCTTCCTTCAAGGCTTTTTGGTCAAAATCAATAAAGGAAGCAAAGCTCTCTCCACTCAAATCTGAAAACTCTTTTATCCGTGCAAAATATTCTTTTTTATAAAGGGAGCCGTCGGATTCTCCGTCATAGGCATTAAGAGCATTTACACCGTGAGCAGCGGCTGAGCCGGCTTTAAGAGCCGTGGCTACAAAAATCGCTTCGCTCATTTCCTCTTTGGTGCCTCCGGCTTCTTTGAGGTTTCCGACATGAACTTCAATGCAGTACGGGCATCCGGTTGTATGAGCAACTGCCACCGCTGTTAACTCTTTAAGCTTAACGGAAAGAATACCACTTTCCATAACGCTTTGGTCAAAATGGATAAAGGCTTGAAAGGACTCTGGTGAAAGTTGTGAAAACTCACGAATTCGGGAAAAATAAGATTGATCATACAAAGCTTCCGTCATAGAATCACCCCGGAATATAGATAGTTTTTTCGAAACAGAAGGACTGACTACTGAAGTTAAAAGAATCCAAGAGCGTCTTTACTATAGCTTACGAGTAAATTTTTCGTCTGCTGATAGTGGCTTAGCATCATCAAATGATTTTCCCGTCCGATTCCTGACATTTTGTAGCCGCCAAATGCTGCATGGGCAGGGTAGTCGTGATAGCAGTTCGTCCATACACGGCCAGCCTCAATTTCTCTGCCAAAACGGTAAGAGGTATGGAAATCTCTTGTCCATACACCTGCCCCCAGACCATAAAGGGTATCATTTGCAATCGATAAAGCTTCTTGATCGTCCCTAAAGGTCGTCACCGATAAAACAGGTCCGAAAATTTCTTCCTGAAAAATACGCATGCTGTTATTTCCCTCAAAAATAGTTGGCTGAATGTAATAGCCATCCTTTAACTCACCGTTCAAATCATTTCTTCCCCCGCCGGTAAGAAGCGTTGCTCCTTCTTGTTTACCAATATCTATATAAGAAAGAATCTTTTCCACTTGTTCTGTTGATGCCTGGGCACCCATCATCGTGTGTGGATCAAGTGGATTTCCTGTCTGTATTTCTTTTACACGCTTGAGCGCGCGTTCCATGAAGTCGTCATATATGGATTCATGAATTAAAGCACGAGAAGGGCAAGTACACACTTCTCCCTGGTTTAACGCAAACATAACCATGCCTTCAATGGCTTTATTTAAAAAGGCATCATCCTTTGCCATGACGTCTTCAAAGAAGATATTTGGGGATTTTCCCCCAAGCTCAAGTGTCACAGGGATAATATTTTCTGAAGCATATTGCATGATCAATCGTCCCGTGGTTGTTTCTCCTGTAAAGGCGATTTTATTAATTCTTTTGTTTGATGCAAGAGGCTTTCCCGCTTCTACGCCAAAGCCATTTACTACATTTAATACTCCCGGAGGCAGAAGATCCTGAATAAGCTCCAGAAGAACCATAAGAGAAGCAGGGGTCTGTTCTGCCGGCTTTAAAACAATGCAGTTTCCGGCAGCCAAAGCAGGCGCCACTTTCCATGTTGCCATAAGGAGAGGGAAGTTCCAGGGAATAATCTGCCCGACCACACCGAGAGGCTCATGAAAATGGTAAGCAACCGTGTCGTTGTTAATTTGGCTGAGGGATCCTTCCTGGGCGCGAATGACTCCGGCAAAATATCGAAAATGGTCAATGGCTAAAGGCAGATCAGCGTTTAACGTTTCACGCACCGCTTTCCCATTGTCCCAGGTTTCAGCTACCGCAAGCTTTTCTAGATTTTCTTCCATCCTGTCAGCGATTCGCTGGAGAAGAAGAGAACGTTCGCCTGCTGACGTTTTGCCCCAGATTTCCTTTGCTTTGTGAGCTGCATCCAACGCTTTCTCTATGTCCTCAGAAGTGGAACGGGCGACCTGGCAAAAGGCCTGCCCGGTGACTGGAGTGTACACATCAAAGTAGTTTCCATTCACAGGGGGTGTCCACTCGCCTCCAATGAAATTATCATATCTTGCTTTAAAGGATACGAGGGCATCTTTTTCTCCTGGCTTTGAATAAATCATAAGTGGACCTCCTTTTTATAGAAAACCCGGCCTGTAGCTTCCTACCGCCGGGTGTCCTGTTTGTTTTACAATGTCTGGGCTTTTTCGGCCGGCTTTCTGTTATAGGAAGCAGCCACGATTTGTTTGATTTCATCTAAGGTGGCTTTTCGAGGATTGGTTAAGGCGCACGCATCATTCATCGCGTGGATGGCAAGGGTTTCAATATCCTCTTCTTTAGCTCCCATTTCAGCGAAGCCATCAGGGATTCCTACGTCCTTACACAGCGTTTCAATCGCTTCAATCGCTTTTTCTGCAGCAGCACGCTTGGACAGTCCTTCAATGTTTTCACCGAGAGCTTCGGCAATGTCAGCAAAGCGCTCAGGCTTGGACATTAAGTTAAAGCGCTCGACGTGGGGAAGAAGGATCGCATTACACACGCCATGAGGGAAGTTGTAAATGCCTCCGAACTGGTGGGCGATCGCATGCACATAGCCAAGGGATGCATTGTTAAAGGCCATCCCGGCAAGGAACTGAGCATATGACATCTGGTTTCTTGCTTCAATATCTTCGCCGTTTGCTACCGCGGCGCGTAAGTACTTGCTCACTAGACGCATCGTTTGCAGAGCGCATGCATCAGTGATAGGAGTAGCATCAGTAGACACATAGGCTTCCACCGCGTGAGTAAGGGCGTCTATTCCCGTAGCTGCAGTAAGTCCTGCCGGCTTTTTCACTGTTAAAATAGGATCATTTATCGAAATTTTTGGCGTGGTATGTTTATCAACGATCGCCATTTTTACTTTTCGCTCTGTATCTGTGATGATGCAGAAGCGGGTCATTTCACTAGCTGTTCCGGAAGTTGTATTGATAGCTACAAGAGGAGGGAGCGGATTAGTGGATTGATCCACACCTTCATAATCGTGAATTCTTCCTCCATTAGAAGCAACAAGGCCGATTCCTTTCGCGCAGTCGTGAGAGCTTCCCCCGCCAAGAGAGACGATCGAGTCGCATCCTGAAGACTCATACACCTCAAGACCTGCTGCTACATTGAGATCCGTAGGATTTGGTTCGGAACCAGGGAAGATTTCAACATCCACACCGGCGGCTTTAATGATGTTGGCCACATCGTCTGCCACACCCATGTTATAAAGTCCTTCATCCGTGACAATGAGAGATTTTTTCATTCCGAGGTTCTTGATTCTTTCCCCGGCTTCATTCACTGCTCCTACTCCCATTAAGTTGACACTTGGAATAAAGAATCCATACACCTTTTCTTCTACCATTTGATCTCCTCCTCATATAAATCAAAGTTTCACACCTTTTTATTGCAAAGAGCATGCCAACTTTCTTTAAAAAAGGAAAAATAGTTTGGTAACCGCTGTGGTTGTAAGCGTTTACCTTGATTAAGGAAGAAAAGAGCTGAGTCATTTTTTAATAGAGATGCCGAGGAAATGGCTGTGACAGGCCGAAATTTCGGCTCAATCAAGCCAGAGGTTTGGAGGACTGTTTATTTTGAGACCAGTTTCTCGCAGTATTTATGTCTTAAAAAGCCTGTCTATTCCCATCCTCTCCTGCATAGGGTTATAAAAGCAGATTTGGGGGAGGGGACGGCATGGAAGAATGGATCGTACTGGGCATTATCGCTGTCGCTCTTGGCATGGATGCCTTTTCTATGTCGCTTGCAATGGGAATGAACGGAATCAAAGTAAGGGAAAGGCCGAAAATTGCAAGCACGATCGGAATGTTTCATATATTGATGCCTTTAGCCGGGATTGCCGGCGGCAAATGGATTGCCTCTTCTTTTGAACAGCTCGCTCTTTGGGTAGGAGGAGGGCTTTTAATTTTAATCGGTCTGCAGATGATCTGGACAGGGGTCGGGTCCAGCAGCGAAAATAATACCATTACACCAAGAGGGCTTGGGCTGCTGCTGTTTGCCTTGCTTGTAAGTCTGGATTCTTTTTCAGTAGGTATTACTCTTGGCATTGTAGGGGCAAAGATTGTAGCGGTCCTTCTTCTATTTGGTCTTACGAGTGCTGTAGCAACGTGGATGGGTTTGTTTTTAGGCACTCATGCCAAAGGGGTGGTCGGGTCTTACGGTGAAATGCTTGGCGGAGGGATACTCCTTGCTTTTGGGGTAAAGCTTCTTTTACCTCTGTAAAAATAAGTTTTTAGTAACGTGACGCTCTTTAAGATTTGTGGTCTACATAAAGAGCACAATTCGACATGTCGAGAATACAAGGTTGAACTTTTGGTAATTCAGTGAGGATGCTCCCCATCTTGAGGGAGTAACAAATTTTTTGCCACCTCGGCTATTGCTTCGTATTGAATTATGCATGTTTGTGCTAAAATAATAGAAAAAATGCAGGAAAAGAAAGGGTGCCATCATGAAAAAAATATTGTTTGTTTGCACAGGAAATACGTGCCGGAGCCCGATGGCAGAAGCTTTAATGAAGAAAAAAGCTGGGGAGCAAGTCGAAATAAAATCAGCAGGGGTTCATGCTTTTCCTGGCATGGGAGCCTCTGAAGGGACAACCTCTGTCCTAAATGAAAGAGAGATCCCTCTAAACCATTCTGCCCGACTTGTCGATAGAGAACTAGTAGAGTGGGCAGATTTAATTTTAACAATGACGAAAAGTCATTTTCAGCTTCTGGCTGCAAAGTTTCCGGCCGCAGCAGAGAAAGCTTTTACGATTAAGGAATTTGCTAATGATGAAAATCACGGGGATATTAGCGATCCGATAGGCGGCACGATAGAAGATTACCGGAACACAGCCAGAGAACTGGATGCCCTTCTAGATAAAGTAATACAAAAACTTGACTAGAAAAGGTGGGGGCTATGGGGGGACAGAAGTATGCTTTTAGTATTCGGAAAAAGCTGGTCCTGGGAATCAGCATATTATCACTGATCACGTACGGGACAAGTGGATTTTTTATCTTTTTTCTCGTGGATGTGATTCCTGAAGCCTGGGGAGTGACCGGTAATTCCTTTATTGTTCTAACACTTGTTTTAGGCTGTTTGTGGAGTATTCTGCTGGCATTCTTGGCAGCTCCGTTCATTACAAAGCCTTTGGCAAGGCTGGAAGCTGCTGCACGAACAGCAGCAGGGGGAAACATTCAGGAAAATGTGGCTGTAACCAAATCGGATGATGAGCTAAGAGCATTAGGCCTTGCTTATAATGAAATGCTTGGCAGTCTGAGAGCCATGGTTCATGATATTGAAACAAATTTTCAGGAAACGAGCCAGAAAGTGGCTGATATTACACTTGCTTCAGAGACGGCATCGAACCGGGCAGCCGGGATTGCCGGCACCATTGATGAAATCTCAGCAGGAGCTGAAAGCTCTGCCTATGCGATCCAAAACACTGCTGCCTCTATGGAGGATATCACTAGAATTGCGGAAGAAGTACATAGTAAGGCTGATTCATCCAAAGAGTCTACGAGAAAAATGGTCGATACCCTGAAGAAAAGCCGGAGTGTAACTGATTCGTTAGTAGGCGGGATTAAGCAAATGGAAAGAGATAATCAAGATTCTCTGCTAGCCGTTGAAGCGCTGGACAGGCAGGCTGGAAAAGTAGAAGAGATTATTTCTCTTGTAGGTGATATTGCCGGCCAGACAAACTTACTCGCTTTAAATGCATCCATTGAAGCAGCAAGGGCCGGTGAACAGGGCAGAGGGTTTGCAGTAGTAGCTGAAGAAGTGAGAAAGCTTGCTGACGAAAGCTCTTCAGCTGTCGAAAGTGTATCTGAAGTCATTAAGAACATCCAGGGTGAAGTGCAGAATGTGGTCTTTAAAATTAAAGACCAGGTACTGGCGGCTCAGCAAGAGTCCAAAAAAGGAACCGAAACACACCAGGCGATCGGGGAAATGGAAGCATCTGTCGAGGTCGTTGTACAAGCCGTTGATCATATTACAGAATTAATTGATAGGCAGCTCAAGGCAATCCAGGATACCTCCCAGGAAACGCAGGAGGTTGCCGCCATTGCAGAAGAAACGTCCGCAGGAGCACTCGAAGTGTCTTCGGCTACAGAAGAACAGACACAAGTAATGGAGAAATGTACAGAGAAAGCTCAGGAGCTCTCTGAACAAGCAAAAAAATTGAAGCTCACCATCGATAAATTTACAATATAAATACATGGTGCAATTCATCTCCATAAAGGATATCCTGTATAGGAAAGGGTATCATGAACAACAAGGAGGATTTATTCCATGAAAGTAGCAATTGGCGCCGACCACGGCGGCTATCATTTAAAAGAAGAAATCAAAGGTCTGCTTGATGAGTTAAATATAAGCTTTGAGGATGTCGGCTGTGACTGTACTGACTCTGTGGATTACCCTGATTACGCTTCACCAGTAGCTGAAAAGGTGGCAAACGGAGAAGCAGACAGAGGCATTCTGATTTGCGGGACAGGCATTGGCATGTCCATCGCTGCCAATAAAGTAAAAGGGATCCGCTGTGCCCTGGTTCATGATTTGTTTAGTGCGAAAGCAACGAGAGCTCACAATGACAGCAACGTTCTTGCTATGGGTGAGCGCGTGATTGGACCGGGCCTTGCACTTGAAATCGCCAAAGTGTGGCTGACGACTGATTATGAAGGCGGACGCCATGCGAACCGTGTTCAAAAGATTACAGATCTTGAAGGCTAAGAAAACAGCTGGTTGAAAAGCACCGGCCATGGAGAGGAAAATGCCCGGTGCTCCAGGCTGAGTATGTGGCTGTGCGTTGAAAATATGAAAACGATCCCTTCTCTTACGGCTATTCCCTAAGAGGAGGGATTGTTTGTAAGGGGTGGAAACGTGAATATCCAAACGGAGATAAGAGAAAGCTTGTCTACCGCACTGCAGGAATTAAGTGATGTCGTCACCCTGAATGACCGCCATATCTTTGTGGTTGGTGCAAGTACAAGTGAAGTGGTTGGTAAAAGAATCGGTTCAGCGGGTTCAGAGGAAGCTGCAGAGGAAATATTCAGCGTCTTGCAGGAATTTCAGGAAAAAACAGGTGTACACCTGGCGTTTCAGGGGTGTGAGCACATTAACCGGGCACTGGTTATTGAAAGCCGGACCGCAGAAAGGTTCTCACTGGAAGAAGTGACAGTCGTGCCCCACGCGAAGGCCGGCGGAGCGATGGCTTCCTATGCTTACCAGCACTTCAGGGATCCGGTGGTCACTGAATTTGTGAAGGCAGACGCGGGCATAGATATAGGTGACACATTGATTGGAATGCATTTAAAACACGTAGCAATACCGGTGCGAAGCTCTATAAAGGAAATTGGAGCCGCACACCTGACTATGGCGAAAACCCGCCCCAAACTTATTGGCGGTTCAAGAGCTCGTTATCCCATAGTAGAAAAATAACTGAATTCTTAATATTTTTTTATAAAAATCAAATAAAATACGTTTTTAAAAGAAAATAACGTGTTACAATAGGTCTTGGTATATAATATGACAGTAAATAACGAACATATTCAAGTAAGGGAACGAAAGGGGACACCATTTTCATGGAGAACGTAAAAAAGCAAGATCCAAAGGTATTTGAAGCGATTCAAGCAGAGCTTGGCCGCCAGCGCGACAAAATCGAACTAATTGCTTCAGAGAACTTTGTAAGCGAAGCGGTGATGGAAGCACAGGGCTCTGTTCTTACGAATAAGTATGCAGAAGGATACCCTGGCCGCCGGTATTACGGCGGGTGTGAATACGTAGACGTAGCTGAAGATATTGCCCGTGACCGTGCAAAGGAATTATTTGGAGCAGAGCATGTCAACGTCCAGCCTCATTCAGGTGCCCAGGCTAACATGGCGGTATACTTTACGATTCTTGAGCCAGGAGACACTGTACTTGGAATGAATCTTTCCCACGGTGGACACCTGACACACGGAAGCCCGGTTAACTTCAGTGGGGTGCAGTACAACTTTGTGGAATACGGAGTGACTGAAGACGAGCAGCGTATTGACTATGATGATGTACTTGCTATTGCAAAAGAGAGCAAGCCAAAGCTCATCGTAGCCGGAGCAAGTGCCTACCTCGTGAAATTGATTTTGCAAAGTTCCGCGAAATCGCTGATGAAGTAGGAGCTTACTTAATGGTCGACATGGCTCATATTGCTGGATTAGTCGCAACAGGAGACCACCCAAATCCAGTTCCCCATGCTCACTTTGTAACGACAACAACTCATAAGACACTTCGCGGTCCACGCGGCGGTATGGTCCTTTGCAACGAAGAATTTGCAAAGAAAATAGACAAATCGGTATTCCCTGGCTTGCAGGGCGGCCCTCTTATGCACGTAATCGCAGCAAAAGCAGTAGCTTTTGGAGAAGCTCTTCAGGGTGACTTCAAAACCTACGGACAAAATATCATTAAGAATGCGAAGAAGCTTGGTGAAGCTCTTGTAGAAGGCGGAGTGGACCTCGTTTCCGGCGGCACCGACAACCACTTGCTTTTATTGGACTTGCGCAAGCTTGGCATCACTGGAAAAGTAGCGGAGAAAGCTCTTGATGAAGTCGGCTTAACGACAAACAAAAACGCAATTCCTTACGACCCGGAAAGCCCGTTTGTAACAAGCGGTATCCGTATTGGGACAGCAGCTGTGACCTCCCGGGGATTCGGAGAAAAAGAAATGGAAGAAGTAGGCGCCATCATGGCACTTACTCTTAAAAACCATGACAATGAGGAAAAACTCCAAGAAGCCAAAGACCGTGTCAAAGCACTAACAGAGCAGTTCCCAATGTACGAAAACCTGTAAATAAGGTGCATGAGAAAGCAGGAGCCAAAGCAGGCTTCTGCTTTTTTCCGGTTTTTCGGTGCCTGGCACCCTGCCGCTCTGTAACATTCCTGTAACATTCCACCTTTTATCCAGCCAGGGTGAGAGGAGAAGTTTGGTGCAGCAGGGAAGCGAGCAAAGCTGCAGGGTGCCAAATTAGCAGGCTGTGTGAAAGGACCAACAAGAAAACTTACAAATATTTTCAGAATCATAACGCTTTTTAACATCTCTTGAAGGAAGAGCTCTTTTTCTGTAGAATCTTCAAAGAATATATAATATGGCACGTAAGCTTTTAAGAAAAAGGAGCGCATGCATTCATGGGTAAAGTACATGTTTTAGATCATCCGTTGATACAACATAAACTAACATTCATTCGAGACGTAAACACAGGCACGAAAGAATTTCGCGAGCTCGTAGACGAAGTAGCAGCTTTAATGGCTTTTGAAATCACAAGAAACCTTCAATTGCAGGAAGTGACAGTGGAGACCCCAGTCGGTCCCGCCCAGTCATACACTTGCAGGGAAAAAGCTTGGCCTTGTTCCGATTCTTCGTGCAGGACTTGGAATGGTAGATGGAATTCTTGATTTGATACCAGCTGCTAAAGTAGGGCATGTTGGACTCTATCGTGACCCTGAAACTCTTCAGCCTGTTGAATATTACGTGAAACTTCCTAGCGACGTGGAAGAGCGTGAGTTTATCGTTATTGATCCAATGCTGGCTACTGGCGGTTCAGCTGCTGAAGCTATTAACAGTATCAAAAAACGGGGAGCCACCAACATTAAGCTCATGTGTTTGATTGCTGCTCCAGAAGGTGTAGAAGTGGTTCAGGAAGCACACCCTGACGTGGAAATTTACCTGGGTGCTCTTGACCAGAAGCTAAACGAAAAAGGCTACATTGTCCCTGGCCTCGGGGATGCCGGCGACCGTCTTTTTGGAACGAAGTAACATTCACCTATTAGGTACGGCAGACCATTGAACCAAGGAGCGGCGAACGTGGAAAAAAAGATTAAAGTCATGACTGTTTTTGGGACAAGACCTGAAGCCATTAAAATGGCACCTCTTGTTTTAGAGCTGAAAAAGTATTCAGAAGAGATTGAGCCGATGGTAACGGTAACGGGACAGCACCGAGAAATGCTTGACCAGGTGCTGGAGGTTTTTGATATAAAACCTGACTACGACCTGCAAATCATGCAGGCCAGACAAACACTGGCAGGTGTGACGACAAGAGCTCTTGAAGGCCTGGATGATGTCATCAAAAAAGTAGAGCCGGACGTGGTTCTTGTTCACGGGGACACGACTACTACGTTTGCGGCTGGTCTGGCAGCTTATTATAATCAAGTTGCTGTTGGTCACGTAGAAGCTGGTCTGCGAACGTGGGACAAGTATTCTCCTTTTCCTGAAGAAATGAATCGTCAGCTGACAGGCGTCATGGCCGATCTTCATTTTGCTCCTACAGAAAAGGCTGAAAAGAATCTATTAGATGAAAATAAAAAGTCTGAACATGTATATGTGACAGGGAATACAGCTATTGATGCCCTAAAGACAACCGTTTCAGAGGACTACCACCATGAAGCTCTTGATAAATTGGGTGATGATCGTCTTATTTTAATGACTGCTCACCGCAGAGAAAATCTGGGCGATCCTATGCGGGGCATGTTTAGAGCGATCAAGCGCATTGTGACAGAGCATGAAGACGTACAGGTCATCTATCCAGTTCACTTAAACCCTGCCGTTCGTGAAGCAGCAGACGACATTTTAGGGAATGATCCCCGCATTCACCTGATTGAACCTTTGGGAGTGCTCGATTTCCATAACTTCGCATCAAGGCAGAGATCATTTTAACAGATTCAGGGGGCATTCAGGAAGAAGCTCCTTCCCTGGGGAAGCCTGTTCTCGTTCTTCGTAACACAACAGAGCGACCAGAAGGAATTGAAGCTGGAACCTTAAAGCTTGCCGGGACAGATGAAGAACGTATCTACAGCCTGACAAAAGAGCTGTTAACTGACCGCGACACATATGAAGGAATGGCAAAGGCATCTAACCCCTATGGCGATGGTGAAGCTTCACGAAGAATTACCGAGGCAATCCTGCATTACTTTGGGAAAAAAGAAGATAAGCCGGATACCTTTCGGCCGTTATAAAAAACTGGCTCATTCACTATTGAATGAGCCAGTTTTTTGTGCTGCAAACATTTGTCATCCACCCACAGACGGTGCCTGGCACCAATAAAGGTCTGTAACAAAAAAAGACGGGAAACCAGCGTTGAAAGAGGAATGCGGCAATTTGAAATGTTACAAGAGGCTGGGGTGCCAGGCACCGGAGAGAGGATGTAACACAGAAACTCCTGGAACCTGCGTCAGGAGAGGGAAGCGTCAGTTTGAAATATTACAAGGTGCTGGGGTGCCAGGCACCGGAGAGAGGCTGTAACACAAGAAATTCTGGAACCTGCGTCGAGAGAGGGAATTGGCAATTTGAAATGTTACAAGAGGCTGGGGTGCCAGGCACCCGAATACAAAAATGCACCCCGATATACCCCCAAATACGGACCCGGCTTATGAATATTTTTTTCTTGTTTTTGAAAAGATAAGCAAAAAAGAGGGAGGAGCGCCTAAGTGGGTAAACACAAATTGATGATAGTCCTCCAGCTTATTATAATATTCAATTTTGTATGGTCTCCGTTGACAATCTATGATGCCTACGCTGTAGATGAGAGGACCACCGTTATTATCTCAGTGGAAAACAGTGAAGACCTGGATGCAGTTAAAGACAGGATTGAGGAGCAGTTGCCGGACACGGAAATAAGGCAAAGCTACAAAAATGCATTTTATGGTCTGTCCGTTTCTCTTGTTGAAAAAGATATTCCCCGTCTAGAAGCTATAGAGGGCGTAAAAAATAGCCACCAGGCGGTCGCCTATGAAGCTTCTCTCAATGAAAGCATTCGCTTTATTGGAGCCGAGGATATTAGAAATAAGCTTGATGAAAATGGAGTTCGTCTTACAGGAAAAGGTGTGAAAGTAGGTGTCATTGATACAGGCATAGACTATAATCATCCGGATCTTCAAAAAAACTATAAACAAGGATATGATCTCGTCGATGACGATGAAGATCCTATGGAGACTAAATCCAGGAAGGGGAAGGGAACTCTTCATGGAACACATGTGTCGGGTATTATCGCAGCTAACGGGACGGTACGGGGAGTAGCGCCGGAAGCCGACCTTTACGTATACCGTGCCCTGGGCCCTGGTGGGCATGGTTCAACGGAGCAGATCCTGGCAGCAATTGAAAAAGCCATGGAAGACAAAGTGGACGTTTTAAATCTTTCACTTGGCAGTCCTATAAATGGACCGGACTGGCCGACTAGTGAAGCATTGGATAAGGCGACACAAGCGGGGATTGTAACCGTCACCTCAAATGGAAACAGTGGACCAGATATGTGGAGCGTGGGTTCTCCAGGAACGAGTGAGAAGGCAATATCGGTCGGTGCTTCCATGCCTCCCTTGAAAATCCCTGTGCTTACTTTGTTTTCCCAGAATGACCGTTCCATTCCTATTTTATCCATTCAAGGAAGCCTGCCGTGGACCTTCCAAAGAGATCTTCCTTTAGTGGAAGGAGGCCTTGGCCTTGAAGATGATTTAACCTCTGTATGGGGGAAGGCGGTTCTCATAGAAAGAGGCGGTGTTTCCATAAGCACAAAAATAAAAAATGCAGAAAAGGCGGGAGCCATAGCTGTTCTGATTTATAACAATGTTTCCGGTCCATTTGCAGCCGGAACAGAACAAGCATCCAACATTCCTGCAATCAGTATTTCCAAGGAAGACGGAGAGTTTTTATCCAAAGCAATAAAAGGAGATCAGGCTGCAAAAGAATCTGCAGCTACAGTGATCCGTACAACCTTTGAAGAAGAAGTGGATCACATGGCACTATTCAGCTCACGAGGGCCGGTTACGCAATCATGGGATATTAAACCGGATGTAGTGGCTCCAGGAGTGGAAATAGACAGCACTGTACCAAATGGCTACCTTGCACTAAACGGCACAAGCATGGCTGCTCCTCACGTAGCTGGTGCCGCAGCTCTTTTAAAACAGGCTCATCCTGACTGGTCCCCTCTTCAGATTAAAGCAGCCTTGATGAATACCGCAGTTGCGTTAAAAGATAACGAAGACCATCGATATCCTCCCTTTGTGCAAGGAGCTGGGAGAATAGACATACCAAAAGCGGTGGAAGCTGACACATTAGTCCACCCGGGAGCTTTGTCCTTTGGCGTATGGGAGTCAGCCCAGCCTGAAGAGAAACAAAAGCAGAAGGTGACCATTGAAAATCATACAGACAGCAAGAGGACCTACACCTTTTCTGCACCTACCGGTCTTGGAGTTGGTTTGCGGTGGCGCCTGCCGATGCCTGTTATTTTAGAGCCAGGTGAGAAAAAAGAAGTGACGATTGAACTTGATATTAATCCGGAGCTTGCCTCTTACGAACGCCTTGACGGTGAGCTTTTGATAGAGGGAGGGAAGGAAACCATTCACCTGCCGTTTCTCCTCTTTGTCAATGAACCGAATTATCCGAGAGTCAGTGCTTTTCAACTAGAGCCAGAACCAGAAAAGAAAGGGTTCAAATACGAAGTGTATTTGCCGGGAGGGGCAGAGGAGCTGGAAATTGCCCTCTATGACCCGGACACGGCAGCCTACGTTGGTACTCTTGATAAAAGCAGGAATATCAATAAGGGACTATTCGAAAAGATCATACCCTTTAAAGATCTCCCTGTGGAAAACGGACTGTACATGGCGGTGATCTTTGCAAGACATAAAGACCAGGAAGATGTGTACGAAACACTAATTTTGTTAGATGAAAACGAAATTCTCTTTTCTGATGAAGAAGAGGACGTACAGTAGATGGCCGGAGGTCCCATGCAGACCTCCGGCTTTTTTCAGGGTGCCTGGCACCTCAATGGGATTGTAATATAAAAATACAAATAATCCTGCCATAAAAGGATAACAGGATGTGAAATGTTACAAAACGACAGAGGTGCCAGGCACCAAAAATTATTGTGAAAAATGTCACGCAATTGACACATTAAATAAAATTGGGGAAACCCTTGATTTAACAGTTTTTTTCTTATTTAACCACATTGACAGATGTTTTCCCCTATTGTACGATGACTAAGTATATGAGAGGGTTTACATAATAAATCTCTTTAGCTGGTTCAATGAAGCGTTACGTGGAATGAAAATCAGTTTCTACCCGCAAGGTAAATTCTTAAAGTGCCTGTATTATGCAAAAGCCTGGAAACAGGTGTGTCCTTCGACTTTGTAGGATTGTGCACAAGCAGGAAGGTGCTTTTTCACCTATATTACCGTGTATGGGGGCTGGCATGAGCAATCAAAAGAAACCTCCACAAGACTTTCGGGCCATCGCGCTGATGAGTTCTGTCTTATCTTATCTTGTAGGGCCTCTCCTCGTTGGAATTTTCGGAGGAAGGTGGCTTGATGGCTTGTTGGGCACAGAGCCTCTCTTTTTAGTGTTAGGCATCCTTGGCGGTCTTGGGGCAGGAGTGTACGGACTAGTCCGTCTGCTCGGGCATTACCTGGGAGACGATGATGAATGAAAGATTTTAGCCTAATGATCAAACAGTACACTCAGTACACCCTCTATCTGACCGCATTATATGTGCTTGGCTGGGGATTCACTCCTTATGAGACGCTTTTTCTTAGCCTGAGTTTAGGAGCTTTATTCAGCTTGTACATGCTTTGGAGCATGTACCGTAAGATAACGAAGCTTAATGAAGCAATCGACAAGGGGAAAAAGTTTTTTACAATAGGAACAGTCTCGCGCCTGGCGCTTGCAGGTTTGCTTGCACTCTTAGCAATACGTTATCCTGACACATTCAACATTGTTGGACTTGTTGTCGGTTTGATGACACCTTATATTTTGATTCTTGTCCATGCCTTATTGCAAATCAGACGCTTATCAAAGCAGTAAGCGGTGAAAAAGGGCCAAGCACTAAGAACAAGAATGCTCTAGGTAACAGCAAATTACAGGGAAAGAGGTGAGAACTCGTGGATCACGGTGCACCCATTGTGGAAGGGCTATTTGGTATTGGATGGCTCTCAGTCAACCTTTCAAACATCATGATGATCACAGTGACAGCTATTATTGTGGCATTAATAGGTATCTTCAGCGCCAGAAGTATTCAGATGAAACCAACTGGACTACAAAATGTGTTCGAATGGATCATCGACTTCGTAAGAAACATCATCAACAGTACAATGGACTGGAAGAAAGGTGAAAGATTCTTCGGTCTGGGGATTACTTTATTTCTATTCATTTTCGTAGCAAACATGCTGGGGATCCCATTTATGATCGTAGCTGAACCAGGTCATGAAGTTTGGTGGAAATCTCCAACAGCCGATCCAGTTATTACATTAACCTTTGCGGTCTTTGTAATTGTACTGACCCACTATTACGGTATCAAGATGAAGGGATTCAAAGCATATGGAGCAGATTATTTCAAACCTGTGCCATTCTTATTCCCGCTCAAGCTTGTCGAGGAAGTAGCTAACACCTTGACGCTTGGAATGCGTTTGTTTGGTAACCTTTACGCAAAAGAAATCTTGCTTGCTCTTCTCGCAGGTTTGGGAGGAAGCGGCCTGGTCGGGGCGATGGTTGGTGTAGCTCCAATGGTAGCCTGGCAGGCATTCAGTATTTTCATCGGGGCAATCCAGGCATTTATTTTCTTAATGCTGACAATGGTTTACATGGCCCATAAAGTTGAAGAAGATCACTAGTCATTGGGAATTTGCTCTTTATTCCAAGAGCTTATTAAATATTATATTTTCAAACATACATTTTTAAGGAGGATTTTACTTATGGAAGCTTTAGCAGCTGCAATTGCCGCAGGTCTTGCTGCACTTGGTGCAGGTCTTGGTGTATCTAACATTGTCCGTGCAACAGTCGAAGGGATCGCTCGTCAACCAGAACTACGTGGAACACTTCAAACTACAATGTTTATCGGGGTAGCCCTTGTTGAGGCCCTGCCGATCATTGCAATCGTAATCGCATTTATCGCATTATTCTAACAAGCATCTTGATGATTGATGTCAGAACCCAATGGCGGAGTTATATTCTCTAAGAAGCTTCGCCATTCCTTTTGTAATGACTGCTGAAAGGAGTGAATCCTATGCCTGATACAATTACATGGGGCGATACGATATTTTCGCTTGTAACCTTCATTATACTATTGGCTATCCTTCGTAAGTTTGCGTGGGGACCTCTCATGAACATGATGAAAGACCGTGAAGAACATATCGCCAATGAAATTGAAACAGCTGAGAAGAATCGTAAAGAATCTGAACAGTATTTAGAAGACCAGCGTAAGGAAATTGAGCGTGCTCGTGAAGAGGCTCAATCCATTATAGAAAATTCAAAGAAAACTGGTGAAAAGCAGGGCGAAGAAATTATTGCCCAGGCGAAGTCAGAAGCAGAACGTATCAAAAACGATGCTGTGGCTGAAATCAGCCATGAAAAGGAACAAGCTATTTCTTCTGTACGTGAACAAGTGGCGTCCTTATCTGTCTTGATTGCAACGAAAGTCATTGAGAAAGAACTTGATGAAAAAGAGCAAGAAAGACTTATCGATGAATATCTCAAAGAAGTAGGCGAGAAAGTATGAGCGCAATAGCAAATCGTTATGGTGTGGCTCTCTTTCAGCTGGCGAAGGAAAAAGGAACACTTACTCAAATTGGTGATGAATTGAATGCAGTGCAAAAAGTATTTCAGGATAACAAAAAGCTGCAAGGCTTATTAAATCACCCAAAGGTGGATATGGAGAAAAAGAAAGAAGTAATTAAAGAAAGCTTTTCCCCACTAAGCAGCACAGTTCGCAATACCCTTCTCCTCCTCCTTGAACGAAACCGCATTGATGAAGTACTGCCAATGGTAGATAAATTCCAGCATTAGCCGATGATGAACAAGGTGTAGGCAGAGCAATTGCTTACACGGTAAAACCTCTTAATGAGGAAGAACAAAAGAGAATCTCTGAAAGCTTCGCAAAAAAGGTTGGGAAGCAAACTTTATACATTGAAAACAGAATTGATAATAGTCTCATTGGCGGCGTCAAGCTCCGAATTGGGGACAAGATCTTTGATGGCAGTGTAAAAGGCCAGCTTACCCGCATTGAACGCGAGCTTACCTCCGGAAGACGATAGAAGATAGGGGTGAACGAAATGAGCATTAGACCTGATGAAATTAGCTCTCTCATTAAGCAGCAGATTGAGAATTTTGAATCTGATGTGGAAATGAATGAAGTGGGTACTGTTATCCAAGTCGGTGACGGTATTGCCCGTGCTCATGGCCTTGAAAACGTAATGGCTGGTGAGCTTCTCGAATTTTCAAACGGCATTATGGGCATGGCTCAAAACTTAGAAGAAAACAACGTCGGTATCGTAATCCTTGGACCGTATTCCGAGATTCGTGAAGGCGATGAAGTAAAACGTACAGGCCGCATCATGGAAGTTCCTGTAGGGGAGCAGCTTCTTGGCCGCGTTGTAAATCCACTTGGACAACCTGTAGACGGAAAAGGACCAATTGAAACGTCTAAAAGCCGTCCAATTGAAAGTCCTGCACCTGGTGTTATGGACCGTAAATCTGTTCATGAACCACTTCAAACCGGTATTAAAGCGATCGATTCCATGATTCCAGTAGGCCGCGGACAGCGTGAGTTAATCATTGGTGACCGTCAAACTGGTAAAACGGCAATCGCGATCGATACGATCCTTAACCAAAAAGAAGAAGATATGATTTGTATTTACGTTGCAATCGGGCAAAAGGAATCCACCGTTGCAGGGGTTGTAGAAACCCTTCGTCAAAAAGGTGCTCTTGATTACACGATTGTTGTAAATGCAGGTGCTTCTGACCCGGCACCGCTATTGTTCCTTGCTCCATATGCAGGGGTAACAATGGGTGAAGAGTTTATGTACAATGGCAAGCACGTTCTTGTTGTGTATGATGACTTGAGTAAACAAGCAGCCGCTTACCGTGAGCTGTCCTTGCTCCTTCGTCGTCCTCCAGGCCGTGAAGCCTTCCCAGGGGATGTATTCTTCTTGCACTCCCGTTTGCTTGAGCGTTCTGCTAAGCTCAGTGATGCACTAGGCGCAGGTTCATTAACTGCTTTACCATTTATCGAAACACAAGCAGGGGACGTTTCTGCATACATTCCGACAAACGTTATTTCCATCACGGATGGACAGATCTTCCTGCAGTCTGACTTATTCCACTCAGGTGTACGTCCAGCGGTTAACGCAGGTATCTCCGTATCCCGTGTTGGTGGTTCTGCCCAGATTAAGGCAATGAAAAAGGTATCTGGTACGCTCCGTCTTGACCTGGCT
Organism: Thalassobacillus sp. C254; assembly: GCF_001310615.1. Lineage (NCBI taxonomy): Bacteria > Bacillati > Bacillota > Bacilli > Caryophanales > Bacillaceae > Thalassobacillus > Thalassobacillus sp. C254. Next base: position 51,287 of record NZ_BAXQ01000020.1, read on the forward strand.
GCTTTCCGTGAGCTTGAAGCTTTCGCGCAGTTTGGATCTGACCTTGATAAAGCTACCCAGGCGAAGCTGAATCGTGGGGAGCGGACGGTTGAAATCCTTAAGCAAGGACTTCATCAGCCTCTTGCTGTTGAAAAACAGGTTGTCGTGCTTTATGCCCTTACGAAAGGGTTTATCGATGATATCCCAGTTGATGACGTGCGCCGCTTTGAATCAGAAATGCTGACTCATTTTGAGCATAACAATAAAGATCTTCTTGACAGCATTCGTCAAACTGGAAATCTTCCTGACGCTGATGAATTTAATAAAGCGATCGAAGAATTCAAAAAGACGTTTAACGTAACTAAAAAATAATCTGCGAATGTTGTTTGGATGACCAGCCCAGCAAGAAGGTGGTGAACAAAGATGGCCTCTTTGCGCGAAATAAAAACGCGGATAACTTCGACAAAAAAGACGAAGCAAATAACAAAAGCGATGGAAATGGTTTCTGCGGCTAAGCTTAACCGTGCACAATCAAAAGCCCAGTCCTATGACCCCTACACGCAAAAAATCCGCGATGTGGTGGCAAGCATTGCATCAAGCAGTACAGATGTAAGCCATCCCATGTTAGAAGAGCGCCCGGTAAAGAAAACCGGATATATCGTAATCTCATCTGACCGCGGATTAGCGGGCGGTTATAATTCTAGCTTGATGCGTGACTTCTTCAACAAAGTAGATGAACGTCACAATTCAACAGACGAGTACGGAGTAATTGTGATAGGACGAATCGGCAGAGACTTGCTGAAAAGAAGAGGAGTACCAATCTTTTCTGAAATCACAGGTCTTGGAGATGATCCTTCCTTTAACGATATCAAGAATTTAACCCGCACTGCGGTAGATATGTTCGCTAATGAAGAAGTCGATCAGCTGTACTTATGGTTCAACCATTTTGTCAGCCCGATTTCTCAAATAGTGACTGAAACAAAGCTTCTGCCTCTTACGGATCTAGCAGAAGAAAATGTAAAACAGTCATACGAATACGAGCCGTCTGAAGAAGTCATTCTTCAGCAGCTTCTTCCCCAATATGCTGAGAGCTTAATTTACGGAGCATTATTGGACGGAAAAGCGAGTGAGTTCGGTGCCCGGATGACTGCTATGAGCTCGGCAACAGACAATGCCGGCAACATTATTGATGAATTAACCTTGTCGTACAACCGTGCGCGACAAGCAGCGATAACCCAGGAGATCAGTGAAATTGTCGGCGGTGCCGCGGCACAAGAATAGACATTTCACATCTCTATCAGGCTAGGAGGGAAAGAGATGAACAAAGGATACGTCACACAAGTTATGGTCCAGTTGTTGATGTAAGGTTCGAAAGCGGTAAGCTTCCTGAACTTGACAGCGCCCTGACTGTCGATCAAAAGGCGTCATCTGCTGACTCTGTTGACTTACAGGTTACATTAGAGGTCGCATTGCATCTAGGTGATGACTCTGTGCGTACCGTAGCGATGGGATCTACAGACGGCCTCGTTCGCGGTGCGGAAGCATTAGATACAGGCGCTCCAATTACAGTGCCAGTTGGAAATGAAACACTCGGCCGTGTATTTAACGTATTAGGAGAAACAATTGATTTGGACGAGCCGATGGCACCAGGAGTGCGCAAGGATCCAATTCACCGTGAATCTCCAAAATTTGAAGAGCTTTCCACACAAACGGAAATTCTCGAAACTGGAATTAAAGTAGTAGACCTTCTTGCTCCATATGTAAAAGGTGGTAAAATCGGTCTCTTCGGTGGTGCCGGTGTAGGTAAAACCGTACTAATCCAGGAGCTTATCAACAACATCGCGCAAGAGCACGGGGGGATCTCCGTATTCGCTGGTGTAGGTGAGCGTACTCGTGAAGGTAACGACCTTTACTATGAAATGAAAGACTCTGGTGTTATTAACAAAACAGCCATGGTATTTGGACAAATGAACGAGCCGCCTGGTGCGCGTATGCGTGTTGCCTTGACTGGCTTAACAATGGCTGAGCACTTCCGTGACCAGGAAGGCGCTGACGTACTTCTATTCGTTGATAACATTTACCGCTTTACACAAGCCGGTTCTGAGGTATCAGCTTTGCTTGGCCGTATGCCATCTGCGGTAGGTTATCAGCCGACACTAGCAACGGAAATGGGTCAGCTACAAGAGCGGATCACATCCACAAAGACAGGTTCCGTTACTTCCATCCAGGCGATTTATGTACCTGCGGATGACTATACTGACCCGGCTCCAGCAACTACGTTTGCTCACTTGGATGCTACCACAAACTTAGAGCGTAAGCTTTCTGAAATGGGTATCTACCCGGCGGTGGATCCACTTGCATCTACTTCCCGTGCCCTTTCTCCTGAAATTGTTGGAGACGAGCACTACGAGGTAGCTCGTAATGTGCAGCAGACTCTTCAAAAGTATAAAGAGCTTCAAGATATTATCGCCATTCTTGGTATGGATGAACTATCTGAAGAAGATAAATTGGTCGTACATCGTGCTCGTCGTATTCAGTTCTTCTTGTCCCAAAACTTCCACGTAGCGGAGCAGTTTACAGGACAAAAAGGTTCCTACGTGCAAGTAAAAGACACCATCCAAGGTTTCAAAGAAATCTTAGAAGGTAAATACGATGACATTCCTGAAGATGCATTCCGTCTTGTAGGTCCAATTGACGATGTGCTTGAAAAAGCTAAGGCCATGTCCTAAGCCCGGATGCTGTTAAGGAGGAATTACCATGCCGACTATGAATGTCAATGTTGTAACTCCTGATGGCACAGTATACGAAGGGGATGTGGAAATGGTCAGCGCCCGTGCTCAAAGCGGTGAGCTCGGTATTTTACCTAATCACATTCCGATGGTTGCCCCGTTAGCAGTAGGAGCTGTTCGTTTGAAGAAATCTTCAAACGATGTTCAGCTCGTTTCTGTAAGCGGCGGATTTCTAGAAGTTCGTCCAGACAAAGTGACCATTTTGGCTGAAGCTGCTGAACTTCCTTCGGATATTGATGTCGCCCGGGCCCGCGCTGCAAAAGAGCGGGCAGAGCGCCGGCTTGAAAGTGCCAAACAGGACGAAATTGATTTCAAAAGAGCCCAGCTTGCTCTTAAACGAGCAACAACACGGCTTGACGTTGCGAATAACAAATAAATCAAAAAACGTACCCGAACATTAGACGTTCAGGTACGTTTTTTATTTGCCCTGTAACCTATTTGTAACAATTATGTAACATTTTCGTGGTGCCTGGCACCCGTATTAGTTGTAACATTATTGTAACAATCTTTGAGTTCGCGGAGAAAAAAGCTGTTTTATTCTCTGTCTCGCGGGAAGAGAACATATAAGAGCAGTTATTAACAATCCTAGAAAGGGTATGTATGAGACAGTCTACAGGGGCTCCTTCCTGCGAAAGAAAGCGTAGAGAGCAATCTGATATTCTTTTAGTAATGTAAGCATTTCCAATTGATAATATTTTGTGAAACGACAAAAATTATCTATAGATTCTTTAGAAAAGATAGGATATTATGTAAATTGGATTGCTGATTACAAAGAGATTAAGCTTTCTTTAAAAAAAGCAATTTATAGGTAAATTGGCCCTTCTCATATGGCAGAATTTAACCTATGATACTTCTCGGATTGTCAGTTCGACGGTAAGGAGTTTTGAGTTATGGAAGATGCCGCAGGGCAACAGGCTATCATACATATCGTCGTCAATCTCTTTTTCTTGGTGGTTGTTTGGTGGAGCATACAGTGCTTCCGATTTGATGTTTTTGTGCGGCAGCCAGATGGTCCAAAAGCAAAGATGCTTATGATCCTGGTCACAATCGCACTGGCTCATCTCGTGAGCGCATTTTTCCTTGAGTATTTAAATTGGTCACTCATGCTTCGTTATTTGTTTTAACCAAAGCAAATCCTCGTATTCGTTCAAAAAAGTGGATGCTGACTACTTCTTCCATGTATGAGCTCTTATGTTCAGGTCACAATTTAGATAAGGACATTACTCGGCAGAAGAAATAGGCATCGGGAATACGTACAAGGTTTGTAAGTTTTGCTGACCATCAGAAGGGGTAAGTGCAGTATGGATGCAGGTTTTTCCATTATTAGGAAGGAAATTACGAAAGAGGTAGGGAAGCTATTGGTCAAAAGCCAATAATTAGCAGCTAAAATGCAGATTCAGTTTTCCTTTATTACTTTCCTGTATTATCAAGAAAATGAAAAAAAGAATGAGAAGAAAGCCTGCGATGAAAAGCGGTGGGGGTTTTACAGAAAGAAGAACACCAAAGGAAGATGCCTTGATAAAAGGTGAGACAACGACAGTGGTAATTCCCTTTATCCGTTACACAAGTTTGAAAATGAAAAGAACAAAAAAAGCAGCAGTCATTACGGACATAAACTAGGACCGTCTTACACTTTATAAATGCAACTGACCAACTACTAAACATTGGGCTAAGAACGTTACCCGTAAAGAGCACGCCCATGTGCCTTTTTGAATACGAATAACAGTAAGGCGAGATTCCTGTCTAACTGTATTGAAGGAAACTATTTTAAAAGGGGCATGCCTGGATCGGGACTTCTAAGAATTGCCTTAAAGATTTAGGATCATTATTGGACGCGGAGGGGAATACGTTGGATAAAATTATTGTACGCGGAGGAAAGCGGCTGAAAGGTACTGTAAAAGCAGAAGGCGCAAAGAATGCAGTGCTGCCTGTTATTGCAGCTTCTTTATTAGCCGAAGAAGGCACAAGCAGAATTTATGATGTGCCATCCTTAGCAGATGTATACACAATGAAAAATGTGCTTGCGCATTTAAACATGGATGTAGAATATAAGGATAATACGTTTGTTGCAAACGCTGAAGGTGCTCTTGGAACAGATGCACCGTTTGAATATGTTAGAAAAATGAGAGCATCTTTTTTAGTCATGGGTCCTTTGCTTGCTAGAAAAGGGCATGCACATATTGCTCTTCCTGGAGGGTGTGCCATAGGTTCTCGCCCGATTGACCAGCACCTAAAAGGATTTGAGGCAATGGGAGCCACTGTGGAAATTGGCCAGGGCTACATTGAAGCGAAGGTAAAAGGAAGACTTCAAGGTGCGAAAATTTATTTAGATTTCCCAAGTGTAGGTGCGACGGAGAACATTATGATGGCTGCGTCTCTTGCTGAAGGGACAACAGTAATTGAGAACGTTGCGGAGGAGCCTGAGATCGTTGACTTGGCCAACTATTTAAATGCAATGGGAGCTAAGGTCCGCGGTGCTGGTACAGGAAGCATCCGTATCGAAGGAGTAGAAAGCTTAAAAGCTGCTGAGCACACTATTATCCCTGACCGGATTGAAGCAGGAACGTTTATGGTAGCTGCCGCTATTACACGGGGAGATGTATTTGTTGAGGGAGCTCTTACTGAACATCTTCGTCCACTCGTGGCAAAGATGAGAGAAATGGGAGTGAAGATCGAAGAGCACGATAACGGAATGCGTGTGATTGGCTCAGATATTCTTCGCCCGGTTGATTTGAAAACTATGCCTCATCCTGGTTTCCCTACTGATATGCAAGCACAAATGATGGCTTTGCTTACACAGGCCAAGGGGACAGCAGTAGTTACAGAAACAGTATTTGAGAATCGTTTCATGCACGTAGAAGAGTTCCGTCGTATGAACTCAAGCATTAAGATTGAAGGACGCTCTGCGATCATCAGCGGACCAACACGCCTTCAAGGAGCAGAAGTATCCGCAACAGACCTGCGTGCAGGTGCAGCCCTTATTTTAGCCGGGCTTGTTGCAGATGGAGAGACTCACGTAACCGAGCTTCGTCACATTGACAGAGGCTATGTAAACTTTCACGAGAAGCTGAAAAGCCTTGGAGCCCGCATTGAGCGCGTAAAAGTTATCGAAGAAAGTGATATAGAAGAAGACAAAGTTGTATCAATGAACAGCAACAACAAAGCAGTAAACTAATGTAATCCTTCCAAAACGACCACTCCACCAATGGAGCGGTCGTTTTTTAGGTGCCTGACACCACACAGCAGCCTGTAACATTCATATGACATTTTGTTAGGGTGCCTGGCACCCCAGTAGTCTGTAACATACATGTAACATTTCAGAATCCCTTTTTCTCTTCATGAGTATCTTTATGCCTTCTATCCTTGTTCTATCCCTGACCTGGAATTCATAAGCTGATACAGAAAAAGAAAAGCTTATTTAGCTGTGTCCTGCTGTGAATAAGATACAGGCAGGACAAGTTAATCACTGGGTTGCATGAAGACTCTTGGGTCATGGGGGAAATTCATATGAAAAACTGTTATGCTTGGGACTGGTTTTTACTGGGTTATTATTAGTCATGCCGGCTCTGCTGGTCATTGCTTTTTCAGGAAGCGACGCGGCTTCTGTGGGGTCTGCTGATGGTACAGCACCCTTAACAGAAGCAGAAACAAGTTCCGAGGAGGTCAGCGATATGGCAGATAACCTCGAGGTAAGTGTTTTTAGGAGCAAAAGTGAAATGATTGAGGAGATCCCTTTAGAAGATTATGTAACAGGCGTAGTGGCCTCAGAAATGCCCGCCAGCTTCGAAATGGAGGCATTGAAGGCCCAAGCCCTTACAGCTAGAACTTACATCATACAGCAGGTCCTGCAGCCTGCAGACATCAACCTGCCGGACGGAGCCATGGTTTCGGATACTCCCATGCATCAGGTCTACCATAGTAAAGAAGAGTTGAAAGAGCAATGGGGAAGCGAGTATGAGTGGAAAATAAACAAAATAGAAGAAGCGGTAAAAGGAACAGCGGGCCAGGTGCTTACATTTGAAGGTGAACCCATCACGGCTGCCTTTTTTTCAACGAGCAACGGCTACACTGAGAATTCCGAGGATTACTGGGAAAATGAAATTCCTTATCTACGAAGCGTGGAAAGTCCCTGGGATCAGGAATCTCCTCGATACGAAAATGCGAAACGATTTACTCAGACCGAATTTGAACAGAAGCTTGGCATCACGCTTGGAGAAAGTGCAATTGGAGATATTGTAGAGAGAACAGAGGGAGGACGGGTGTCGGAAGTTGTGATTGGAGAGAGAACCTTTCACGGCCGTGATGTTCGGGAAAAGCTTGAGCTTGATTCCAGTGACTTTACCTTTGAACAGCTTGGAAATGAAGTCGTCGTCTATACGAAAGGCTGGGGCCACGGTGTGGGAATGAGTCAATACGGAGCCGATGGAATGGCCAAAGAAGGAAAAAGCTATAAAGACATCATTCAGCATTATTACCAGGGAGTTTCTGTGGATGTCGTGGATCCATACGTTCCTCGCCTGACAGCTATGGTCACAGGAGAAGAGGATGCTTCATAGATTTATAGGTGCCTGGCACCCCTGGGGTTTGTAATATAATTGTAAACAGTATGAGCTTGTAAGCCCTGTGCTATCAGCCTTTACCTTATTATTACAAAAAGGGTGCCAGGCACCTTCACGGGCAACCTTACAAAAAATTTCCAAATTGATGTATATCTTCTCTCAGTTTTGATCAGAATGGTTTTTGAGGTGATGATCAAATGAGAGAAGAAGACAAACAGCACACTGCTGCCCGTGAATCTCAATCCAGGGCATCAAAGCTGCGTGACGCAATGAAAAAATCGTGGGTATGGCCTGCAGTCTATCTAAGTGCATGTGCGATTTTACTAGGTTCGTTCTTTTTCATTCAAGGAACAGGGAACGACCAGGCAGAAGAGCCACTTCCGCCAGATGATTTAGAGTGGGGCGAAGAGTCTCAAAATGAAGAAGATGCCGTTGAAGTAGCTTTAGAGACTGAGAATCTACAAATGCCTGTTAGTGATGAAGATAGTGTAGAGATTATTGGCTATTACTATGACCATGAAGCATCCACAGAAGAACAGCAAGCTGCACTCGTATATTACAATAATATGTACTACCACAACAAGGGAATCGATGTAGCGAGAGAAGACAATGAAACTTTTGAAGTAACAGCTGCTGCAAGCGGTGAAGTGGTAAAAGCAGAAAAAGATTCTCTGCTTGGCCATATTGTTGAGCTTGAGCATGAAGATGGCTTGGTTACATCTTACAACAGTCTTGAAAAGCTTGAAGTAGAAGAAGGCGATTCTGTATCCCAAGGCGATGTTCTTGGAATGGCCGGCCGTAACCTTTATAACACTGACGCTGGCGTACACGCTCATTTTGAAGTACGAAGCAATGGAGAAGCATTAAATCCAGTTGATATGCTTCACCAGCCAATGAGTGAAATTGTAAATGCTGATGAGAAGGAAGAAGAGCCAAAAGAAGAGCCAAAAGAAGAAACTGACACAGAAGATCAAGGCGATGAAGACTTAGAAGAAATGCTTCCTCAAGAGGATGACACTCAAGACGAGGAAGAAGAACAGCCTGAAGAAAACGAAGAAGACGTAGAATAATATAATCGAACCAAATAAAAAAGGGAAGAAGGTAAAGGCAACGCTTCCGTTCTTCCCTCTCTATTAAGGACTCTGGTAACCATATCCAGGGTCCTATTTATTTTAATTTTCATTATTAAAAGAATTTTTTTAAAATAATTTAAAAAACCTGTTGCTAAGAATCAGAAAATTTGAAATAATGAGTAACATAGAAAGATAGGTAGGAACATAGAGAAAAGAAGAATAAAAGGTTTTCGAATCGATATTTTGAAAACGCATACATTTTTTGAAAGACAGGCCTTCACAGCATAGTGGAATAATAACCTCCCAGATACACTAGAGGGGAGGATAATGAGGCGAGTGAACTTTTATGGCAGTCGTTAAGCTGAGCAAGTATTCAGTTTTTACCAGATTAATGAAAAAAAGAAAGGGGTCATCACGATGCTCATTCTCTTATTGACAATTACCTTGCTCTGCATTGTAGGAACTATTTATTTCAAAAAGCCGCTTCTCTTAACTGTACCTTTTGGAGTCATTGGACTGTATATGGTCGTTCAAATAGCTATGGTGCCGCTGCCTTTTTTTGAAACCATTCGATTTATCTTTAGTCTTCGGTAAGGATGACAAAGAAAGGAGTAACAAGCATGAATGCAAAAGCCTCAAATCATACAGTGCGCAATCAGCAGCAAGCTTATGCAGCCTGTCCGAAGTGCGGGAAAGAAGAACTTCTCCTCATTTTAAAATGGAGATACATGTTTTTAACTTCAACGATGCCGATAGTGGCAGCTCTTCTCATAGGATATTTCTTTCATATTATATTTCTTGTGTTTATCCCGGGAATTCTCGTGATGAATTACTTGATCGCTAAAAAGAAAACACCTTTTCTGATCTGCAAGACATGCAGGCACGCGCAACCATCATTTCAGCCAGATTGACTGCTCAGTCATTCATCCCAGGAAAGGCTTTATAATAACTCATATTAAAGGGGGTGGTGCCCTTCTAACCTAAAGGGACGAAGGGGAGGAAGTGTATTAAATAAGGAGGTGCAAGGATGCAAAAAGTAGAAAAAGCGAAAGCAGATGCTTATTTCAAAACAAGAACCACACTTGTCGTGATCTTCCTGGCTATCGGGTTTTTAGTATCATTTGGGGTGGTGGCGTTCGCAGAGTTTTTTGCACAATTTAGCTTTATGGGTATGCCGCTTCATTACTATATGGGGGCTCAGGGAGCTGTAGTCATGTTTGTAGTGCTCCTATTCCTTAACGCAATTATCAGTGACAGAGTCGATAAGAAATTTGGCATTGATGAAGAATCCAATGTTCGGATCAGCGGTGGCAAGACACTGGATCACTAAAGAGAAGAAGTACAGGGGGAGAAAATAAAAAAGCTCACACGAATGGCCGTTCGTGTGAGCGGTAAATAGAAAAAACTATTCACTTTTATTTTAACAAAATGAGAAAAAAGAGTCATTTCACTTTTAGAAATCAGGATGCTGACAAGGGGAGATAGATATAGGGTTTCAGAAAGTTGAAACAACTATGAGGGGCTGCTCCAAAGAAAAAAATACAGCTGACTGGCTGCTAGAACGAAACTTGAAAGTTCCTGTCGTAATAAAACATATGCAAAAGATTTAAATAGTGAGGGAGGATTACAATGGATGCTCAATCCTTAACGTCCATCGGTCTTATACTTTTAACATTTGCCTTATATATAGGTATATCGATTTACCACCGAGCGAAAGCTACCTCTGATTTCTACGTAGCAAGCCGCGGAGTTCCTCCATTCTGGAATGGTATGGCTATCGGTGGTGACTGGATGAGTGCCGCGTCCTTTATTGGGATGGCCGGTACGGTTATGCTCCTTGGTTATGACGGATTAGCCTACATCATGGGGTGGACAGTGGTTACTTACTTTTAACCTTCCTATTGGCGCCTCAGCTTAGAAAATACGGACGCTACACGGTCCCTGAATTTATTGGAGACAGATTCGACAGTAACACTGCCAGACTTATTGCGGCAATTGCAACTATTATTATCAGTTTTACCTACATCATCGGTCAGCTGTCTGGTTCCGGGGTTGTAATTGGAAGAATCCTGAACATTGATTCTATGTATGGGACAATGATCGGGGTTGTCATTATCGCAATTTATGCAACACTCGGTGGTATGAAAGGTGTAACCTGGACTCAGGTAGCCCAGTACATGATCTTAATTGTTGCCTATATTATTCCGATTGTATTTATGTCATTGCAAATTACAGGAAACCCATTCCCGTGGCTGACGTATGGTAACGTTGTAAGTGAGCTGGGAGCCATTGACGCAGAGCTTGGACTTTCAGAATATTTCGCACCTTTTGCTGAAAGCCAGAAAGCTCAATTTATTGCTCTTATGTTTACCTTGATGGTGGGGACAGCCTCCCTTCCACACGTTATTGTTCGTTTCTACACGGTAACAACAATGAAAGCAGCTCGCTGGAGTGGTGCCTGGGCAATTCTGTTTATTGCACTTCTTTACTTGTCTGCACCGGTATACGCTGCATTTTCCCGCTTTATTTTAATGACTCAGGTTGTAGGTCAGCCAATTGATGATCTGCCTGCCTGGACACAGCCTTGTAGATACAGGACGTCTGGAAATTCTAGACACGACCGGTGATGGTGTTCTACACTGGGAAGACCTGGTAATCAGTAATGATATCGTCGTTATGGCGACACCTGAAATCGCCAATTTGGGACTATTTGTAACTGGCCTTGTTGCAGCAGGTGCCATGGCAGCGGCCTTATCAACAGCAGGCGGCTTGCTGATTACAATTTCTTCATCCTTTGCCCATGACATTTACTATCGTTTATTGAAGCCAGAGGCTTCCGATCAGAAGCGATTACGTGCTGGACGAATTGCCATTGTATCCGCTACCGTTGTAGCAGGTATTGTAGCATTGGATCCACCAGGAGTAATCACTCAGATTGTTGCCTGGGCGTTTGGTATTGCCGGCGGTACATTCTTCCCGGTACTCTTCCTAGGGGTATGGTGGAAGCGCATGAACGCAAAAGGTGCGATTGCCGGGATGCTTTCAGGGCTTGGTGTAACTCTAGGTTATATCTTCCTGGCACTGAACGATATCACGTTCTTTGGTATAATTGATACAGGAGCAGGACTGTTCGGTGTACCAGTTAACTTGATTGTAACGATTGTTGTTTCACTCTTAACTGCACCACCTGCCCAGCGCTTACAGGATGAGGTAATGGATCTACGTTACCCTGAGCAAATGACCTATAAAGACGGAGAGGTTTGGATGGATGAGTCTTCAGGAAAATAATGTCTACTATAACCAAATAAAAAATCACCCACTATTCAGCGGCGCTTCAGCCGCTGAATTTGGTGCATTCATGGAAGATTGCAATCTTCGTGAATATGAAAAGGGCGACACGGTTCTTTTTTCAAAAACACCTAGAGAAGGACTGCTTTTGATTCTTGAGGGAATGACCGAGGTATATGTAAACACAAAAGAAGGACACTCCAGCCAGGAAGTCCTTGAGGTGTTAGAAGCAGGAGACATCATTGGCTTTTCAAGTCTGGCCGACTTTCTCGGCCAGCCAAGTGAGGTAGAGGTAAACTATACGGTTGAAGTGCAGGCAGTAGAGAAGTCCGTTTGTCTGCAAATTCCTTATTCTGTTCTCGAGAAGCGGTGGGACAAAGAAGAAGTAAGGGAATACGTGCTTCGTCAGGTGTCAGTGCGTTTGAGAGATATTTATGCTTCTCTTGCCGAACAGGTTCAGCTGGCCAGCCAGTGGGGTGAGAGCGAAGCGTTCATCCGCCGTGTCCAGGACATCATGACCACGCCGCCAATTGTTGTTGACCAAGAAACAGAAGTCGATGACATAGCAAGAATTATGGTAAAAGAAAGTACAAGCTCCGTTGTTGTAGAAGATGAGGATAGAAAGCTTGTCGGGATTATTACAGAAAAGGATTTGGTTCACAGGGTTGTGGCCAAAGGTATGGCTTCCGGGCTCAGAGCCCGCACGATTATGACGCCGCGTCCTTTTACGATTCAGCGTCAGGCCTATTATTATGAAGCCATGTCCAGCTTTTTGATGAACAGAGTGAAGCACTTGCCTGTGGTGGATGAAAACGAGAGTGTAAAAGGAATGCTTACACTCTCGGACCTTCTTCGCCAGCAGAACCGCGGGAAGTTTGAAATTTTACAAGAGGTAGAAGAATCAAATGCAGAGACCCTGCCTCACGTAAAAAAAGCAATCTATGAAGTGCTTGGCAATTTGATACAAGATAAGATACCAACTCTGCAAATCTTAAATATCATTACACAGCTCTTTGATCGTCTGGTGCGCCATTGTGTCGTTCTTGCTGTGGAAAGCGTAGAGGAAAAAGGATACGGCAAGCCCCCCGTTGCCTATTCCTTTTATTTGATGGGCAGCGGTGGACGGGGAGAACAGTTCATGCTGACAGATCAGGATCACTTCCTCGTCTATGAAGACCCTGAGGACGACCAAGATCCAGATGAAATAGAAATGTATTTTCGCATGCTTGGCGGGGAGATTGTCCTCTGGCTTGAGAGAGCTGGATACCGGCCGTGCGATGGCAATATGATGGCCAGTGAGCACAGCTGGAGAGGATCTGTCTCAAAATGGGCAGAGCGTCTCCGTACGTGGGGGGTCAGAGCTACAAATGAAAATATTCTGCTGGGACATAATTTCCTGGCCTTTCGTTATCTATATGGTGAAGAAGCCGTAGACGAGAAATTTACGAAGATGGTTCTGCAGCAGATGGAAAAGTCCCGGATCTTTCTTTACCGGGCAGCGGAACAGGAAAAAGCCTCCCCGGTGCAAACGTTGGACCACCCGATTCGAGCGTTGTTCAGGCTGAAGAAGGAATCTATCGATATCAAAAAGAACGCGTTATTTCCGTTTCATCACTCTTTGCAGATTCTCGCAGCTCATCACGGAGTGGTAGGCGGAGTGCCGACAGATCAAATAAAGAAGTTAACAAGGAAAGGTGTCTTTACAGAAGCCTTTGAAGATGAATTGCTGTTTGCCTATGAGATCGTATTAAAAATACGGGTAGAGCAGTCATGGAACCGTTATTCACGAGGGGAGCAAAGCTCAAGCGAAATCAAGTTCACTCACATTAAATCACGGGACAAAGAAGAGCTCATGCTCGCGCTGAAAACGATCAGGTCCCTTCAGAACCAGCCATCGGCGCATTCGGCATGATGTAGGAGCACCCTTAAAAAAGGTGCTCCTCTTTTTTAGGGTGCCATTCATTTAGGGTGCCATTTATTTAGGGTGCCTGGCACCCCATCA
>NZ_BAXQ01000021.1:0-64634 GCF_001310615.1 Thalassobacillus sp. C254
TAAACAATCACTCGTCAACAACTTTTTTATAATTGATTAAAAGCAGTGGAGCTGATTGCGTCGGACTAATAATATATCATCTGGTTATTAAAGAGTCAACTATATTTTAAAAATAAATTCACAGCACATCATCACCCTTTGTTTAATTCATAAGGAAGCCCCCCTGCCCTCGTTTTGGTTATTACTTGTGCACTCTCTTTTTTAAAGGCTTGATATATCTCACGCAATCATTTGGATGAGCGAACCGGCGGTAGAGTCCAAAGATCAATTTGTACTTCTCTTCCATAGCTTTTTTCACTCTGTCGTCTATACGAGAATCTGATAAATCAAGCAGCAGCTCTTCTAACTCCCTCTTTAATATGTATTCCATTTCCTGAGCTTCTTTTCCGTTAATTAATAACCCAAGCATTTGTCCACCTCTTTTATAAAAGTAAAGTCTACTCATATCTTGTCCTCACCTGCATAAAATTATGCTAAGTGACCAGACGGAAGGGGAGCTCCTTTGATATGAGACACATTTGGGTTCTAAATGGCAAAACACTAAAGTATTATGCTCTTGCCACAGTGGCAGCCTTATTTGCTGCCAGCTTCTTATATGCAAGTCAGGCATATATACCGGCTTTTTCTACTGATGAAGGGCCAAGGGCTTTCCATAGAGCAGAGATTGATGAAAAAAAGGCCGCCTTAACTTTCAATATCAGCTGGGGTGATAAACGTGCCCTGCCTATACTTGAAATTCTTGCAGACCACAAAGTAGAAGAAGCAACATTTTTCGTTTCAGCCTCCTGGGCAGAAAGGCACCCTGATATTTTAGAAAAAATAAATGAGGCAGGATACACCATCGGCAACCACGGTTACCAATACGAGCATTATACAGAATGGGAAGAAAGTGAAATGATGCGGGATTTAAATGAAAGCCATCGCAAATTGAAGGAGGTAGGAGGAATCGAGCCAGTCTACTTTCGCCCCCCTCACGGAGATTTTGATGAGAGAGTGTTACAAGCTGTAGATCGATTCGGCTATTCTACAATTCATTGGAGTGTCGGCGGCAGTGATTGGAAAAATCCAGGAGTTGAAACAATTGTAAAAGATATTACAGAGAACACAGAACCTGGTGATGTGATTCTTCTCCACGCTTCAGACTCAGCAAAGCAGACCCATAAAGCTCTCCCTGTGATTCTTAATGACCTCTCTGAGAAAGGATATCAACTTGTTTCATTAGAAGAATTAATTACAGATGGTGAAGCGAAAACTCAAGAAAATAAAGTAATAAAAAACAGCCATTTTCCATGAGGATAAATGGCTGTTTTTATATTATGCTTTCTCTTTTTGGTCTCCTGTCAATCTGTGAAGGGTCAACAACTGCCACGTATTTGCTGTCAGAAGAGGTGCCAGGTAGATCCAGAGCCACTTGGAGTCATTTACTGTTCCAACTGTTAACGCCGGAATCCACTCAATGGTTGTAATAACGTACATGAAAAAAAGAGCCGGGATAAACGTTCTTTTATTCGTGTCTCTCATTTTAAAGTAAGCAACAATTATACTGTACAGTAAGAGTAAGAAAGGCATGATCATATAACCAAAGATGGTTTCATCTCCGTCAGCATAAGCTAAGTATCTAAAATAAATCAGGTCAAATAATACAAATAATATAAGAATGACTTGAATTCGATTCCACAGCTTGACGGATTTAAATAAACCCAAAGCCAAACGATGAATAGTTAAATAAGCAAAAAAGCCCATTTGAGCCACCAGGCTTATGGCTGCACTAATACCCAGCATCCAAAGCAGGCCAAACAAAAAATTTAAGAACCCGCCATCTAAGTACGTATCTAAATCTAATAACACACCAACTATCGCTCCGCTTATTGAGCCAATAATCAGCGTAGTAAAAAACAAATAAACTACTTTCCGAGTATTCAACGCCATCCGCTCCCCTTATGTTCTTACCGTAATGATTTTATCAATCGTGTTGGGAAAAAGCTACCTTATATACTTGTTGTGCATATTTTTTCACATCTCCACTCATATTAAAGACAACTACACTACTGAAAGGAGCGTCCACGTGATGAAAGGTCTTCAAATATTATTTATCCTTGGATTGCTCGTCACATTTGCCTCCGGGTGCGCCACTGTGGAGGGAGGAGAGAACCACGGTGATTATGAAAGTACAAAAGAAATGCTGGTGGACTTATTAAAGACAGATGAAGGAAAGGCAGCCGTAAGAGAAATATTAACTGATGAAGAAGTAAGACAGGATATTGTAATGGAACAAACTTTCGTCCAAAGCACTATACAAGACACGTTAGTATCTCCTGAAGGTAAAGCATTTTGGCAAGAAACCATGAAGGATCCTGAATTTGCCCGGGCACTGGCAGAGAGTATGCGCCAGGAGCATGAAGAGCTCCTTCGGCGTATGATGAAGGACCTGAGTACCAGGCTGTTTTGTTAGAGTTATGGCAAGACCCGGAAATGGATGATAATATTTCTGAGCTTTTACGAAGCAAAGAACACAAACAGCAAATTATGAACGTAATGACAGAAGCCTTTGAGAGCCCCTTCTTTCTTGCAAAGCTCCATGATATTCTAACCGAAGTTTCTGCGGAACGCTTAGAACAGGAAGCAGCTGATCAAGAACAGCAGGAACAACAGGAACAGCAGGAACAACAGGAACAAGAACAGGAAGATCAGCAAGGAGAAGAGGGGGAACAGCAACAAGAACAGCAGCAAGAAGGTGAAGAAGAACCCCAATAAATTCTTTGCCGGCTCTAGTTAAAAAGGCCCCACCTGCTGAGGTGAGGGCCTTTTCCTTTCTATAGAAGAAAATCTATTTACTTACCTGCCTTTTCAATCACTTTTGAAGCGATATCATGATAAATCTGTCCGATCTTATCGTCAGCGTCATACACGGATGGAGCAAAATCTTTCTGATCTATTTCAGGCTGCCCTAGCGGGATACGACCAAGAATGTCTGTTTTTAGCTCTTCGCTTAGTCTTTCTCCGCCACCTGTTCCAAACACATATTCCTTCTCACCAGTCAGCTTGCTCTCAAAGTAAGCCATGTTCTCCACAATACCAAGGATCTGGTGGTTTGTTTTAATAGCCATTGCCCCCGCTCTTGCAGCAACAAAAGCAGCTGTCGCATGAGGAGTAGTCACAATGATCTCCTTACACTCTGGAAGCATCGTGTGAATGTCCAAGGCAACGTCCCCAGTGCCAGGAGGAAGATCTAAAATAAGATAATCAAGTTCTCCCCACTCTACTTCATTAAAGAAGTTATTAAGCATTTTTCCAAGCATAGGCCCTCTCCAAATTACCGGAGCATTATCTTCGACGAAAAATCCCATGGAAATTACTTTTACTCCAAAACGCTCAACAGGATAAATTCTTTCTTCCACCACAGTGGGACGTTCTTCAATCCCCATCATATCTGGCACGCTGAATCCGTAGATATCTGCGTCAATAATTCCAACTTTCTTGCCCTGCCGTGCTAAGGAAGTGGCCAGGTTTACGGAAACGGTAGACTTCCCTACGCCACCTTTCCCGCTTGTTACAGCAATAAACTGTGTCTTATTCTCTTCAGAAAGAAGAGACGGCCCTGAAGCAGCAGCTGGCTGTCCTTGCTCCATGCCTCCATGCTGGCTTACTTCTTCTTTTGTCAACTCATCAAAACGGAGACCGACAGATCCTGCCCCTGCTCCTTTCACAGCGCTTACAATTTCTTGCTGGACTTTCATTTGCTCAGAAGTACCCGTTCTGGCTAATGCAACTTTCAAACTGACGTTATCCCCTTTAATCTTCACTTCTCTGAGACCGCCGGTTTCAACGATATTTTTATTTAGGTCAGGATCATTTATTCCTTTTAAAGCTTCAATCACTTGTTCTTCTGTAAGCAACACGGACACCATCCTTTGACTTTAGAAAATCTTACTATGTATAGCATACCTTTTCTCCCCTGTATTTTTCAAACAGAAAAACACCAGCTCTCATAAATTGAGCCTGGCGTTTTTTTAACTCTCTGCCTTGTGACGGAAGAAAATAAAGAGCTTCCTTCGCCAGGAAAGCCCTTAAAACCAAACTGCACTTACAATGCCAACGGTCACAACCATATAAAGAAGGTTAAGAGGAATACCTATCTTCAAATAGTCAGAAAAACGATATCCACCCGGCCCATAGACAATAAGGTTTGTCTGATACCCTATAGGAGTGGCAAAGCTGGCTGAAGCTGCGATAGCAATGGTGACAAAGAAAGGTACAGGATCAACTCCCAGCTGCGTTGCCATGGCAAGGGATATAGGAAACATGAGTACGGCCGCAGCATTGTTTGTAATGATTTCTGTAAAAACCGAGGTGAGAAAGTAAACAACCAAAATAGCGCCGATGATCCCCGCTCCAGCCGTGAGCTCTACAAAATGTTGAGCAATAAAGGCAGCTGTCCCTGTCTGTTCCAGAGCTATACCTATCCCTATCGCACAAGCAATAAGAATAAGAACATCAAATTGAATATACTTTTTTGCACCTACAAAGGTAATCGTTTTTGTCAAAAACAGAGTCAGAGAGGCAAGGACAGCTGCTTCAAACATGGAAAGTACATTAAAAGCGGCTAACAAAATCATGACAACCATTGTTACTCCAGCAATCAGGGACTTTTTTGAGTCCATGATTTCCGGCTCCTCCAGCGGTGAAACGATATAAAAATCACTTGTGTTAGACCACTTATTTACAAAGTCTTTATTTACGAGAAGCAGTAGTGTGTCCCCCGGCTTTAATTTAATATCTCCGACTTTACTGTTGATTCTCTCGTCATTTCTATGAACGGCAACTATACCTGCATCATACTTACTGCGAAACTTTATTTCTTTTACCGTTTGATTCATCAAAGAAGACTGATGTGATACCACCGCTTCTACTAAGGAAGAGGTGCCGTTTTGAAGGTCTTCAAGTACAAGGTTGGTTCCGGTTTCCACCCTTAAACCCTTGATATTTTGCAAATCCACAATAGTTGAAAGGAGTCCAGTAAAAATCAAACGGTCGTTTGTTTTAATTTTATGGTAGGACGGAACAGGAACGATTCTTTCCCCGTTTCTAATCAGTTCGATGAGATAAAGGCCATTTAAGCTTCTTAGGCCAGCCTCTTCTATCGTTTTCCCCACTAAAGGTGAATTTCCTTCCACAACTGCTTCCGCCAAATATTCCTTAGAACTCTCATCAAAAGACTCTTCAGAGGTTTTCCGGTTAGGCAAGAGCTTGTATCCAATCGTAATCATGAACAAAATCGCTAAGATACTTGCAGGAAGGCCTACAATTGCAAGCTGAAACATTGAGAATCCTTCAAGCCCCTGCTCAAGCATAAAACCGTGGATAACCAGGTTAGTGGACGTACCGATTAAGGTAAGAGTCCCTCCGAAGATCGCTGCGTAAGACAGCGGGATTAAAAATTTTGAAGGTGATATATTTCGTTCTTTGCACCACTTTCGAACAACAGGGGTGAACATGACAACAATAGGGGTATTATTTAAAAAGCAGATAAGCCAGCAATAGGAAGCATCATTGAAAAAGAGATTTTTTAGGCCCTTTGCCAGATCCCAACGCTTTTGTTACCACCTGGTTAAGCATTCCGCTTTGTTTAATTGCCCCAGCTATAATAAAGAGGAGAGCAACAGTGAGCATGCCCTCGTTTGCAAAACCTCTTAGGGCATCTTCCGGCGCAAGTACCCCGGATAGTAAAAGAACAGCCAAAGCTGTAAAAACAATAAAGTCCGGCCGGGCTATTTCTCTTACAAGGCAAATGAGCATGATGAAAACGACTGCCATCACAAAACCTATTTCAAATGTCACTTCTCTCTCCCCCTCTCCTTCACTGCATGTATCTTTACAATTCTTATTAGTTAAGTTGGAATTAAATTTAAAAAAATTTACCAGTGTCTATTCCAGCCTTAATCAGCAGATGAATATTAATATCATATTATTCTCACAAATACGATGTGTCAAGTAGGTTTTAAAAATAAAAAAAGCTTTCGAAAAGAAAGCTTTTCAGATTTACTCCATTTCTTCCCCAGAATAATAACGAAGGAGTCCCTGATAAATAGAAGCCGCTACTTTATCCTGGTATTCTTCTTTGCTAAGCATTGAAGCTTCTTGTGGGTTCGATAAAAATCCAACTTCAATAAGCATCCCTGGAATTGCTGCTTTATCAAGAAGATATATATTGGAAATAGGCTTTGCCTCACGCTTAGTATTTTCTAAATTTCTCGTCAGCTCTGCTTGCACGAACTTTGCAGCCAATTCATTATCAGGTACTGAGCGGTTATAAAACGTTTGTGCCCCGCTCCATTTTGGTGATGGTATAGAATTCAAATGCAGGGAGATAAACATGTCACTGCCTGTTTCATTAATAAGCTCCACTCTTCTTTTTAAATCGGATACTTTTCTGTTACGGTATCCTTTCACGTCCTCTGCGGCTAAATCATGATCCCCTTCTCTTGTCATAAGGACCAGCGCTCCTGATTCCTGAAGATAATCTCTAAGCTTTAAGGAAATATCCAAGGCAATATCTTTTTCTAATAAACCACTATTAGCTACAGCTCCTCCATCTACTCCTCCGTGTCCAGGATCGAGAATTATAATCCTGCCGGATAGGGGGAGCTGCCAGGTAGATAACGAATCGTCGCTATCCCAGTATATTTGTATAAGCCATCCAATGACGGCACAAGCTATAATGACGAAAGTCCCGATTAACCATTTTTTACGCTCATAAGCCGCCCGTCCCCTTCCTCCATGCTTGTTTCATCTATATGAAAGGACGAGCGGGCTTATTCTTTTTATTGCAAGCGTAATAGCAACCTTGTTTTTCCAGTTTCAAATCCTTTTTCCCACCAGTGGACCACAAAGCCATCCACCGCTTCAAACATTTTTTCTTCTTTTGCTTTTGGGTCATGGACCCAGCCATACATAAAGTTATATAGTTCTTTCACAAGAAACTTCACTTCCCTGTTTGCCCGTTCTTTAATGGAAATGTCATCTTCTCCCCTTACTCCTAAACGGCTGTACTTTGCCCCAAGCAGGAAAGAATCAATAGCCAGGTCTACGCAGGCATCCTCCATAAAAGAATATTGAAAATGAAAATTCGGGAACACAGGAATGAAAAATGTTTCTGAAATGGATTGTATATCCTTAATAGACAAAGTGCGAAGTATTTTTTTTCAAAATCCCATTCTTTCTTTCTTCGCCGCTCATTTAATGAAACGATTGTATTGCTCACTTGCATCCCCTCCTTGCCTTTATTATTTGAAAGGAGAGCCACTGCATGCAGTGGAAAAGAAGGAGGATTAGTGGCCGTGGAGGTGAAAATTAACCAATTATCAACCAAATAAAAAACAGGTGAAGTCCCCCAACGCGTGTGTTTTCCTTTTATATTTGTATGGTTGCTTTTTGCTGCATCCAGATAAGGGACGTCTCAAATAATTCTTTTTCAAAACGGTAACTGGAAAAAGTATGATCTGCTCCTGCAATATAAGACCATTCGACCGTTCCTTTTTGTCTTTCTTGAAGAGCAGATGCATATTTAGCTGTATTTTCTTTTGGAACATCTTCATCCTCTTCCGCATGAATAAGGAGGACGTTTTTTCAAACCTCTTCACTGATTTTAACGGGTCAAAAGAAGTTAAGGACTGAAAAAAAGGAGGCTTTAGATAAAAGCCGTCATAATCATAAGCTCCTTCTTTTTCTGCAACGATTTCCGCTTCCTTCCCAACAATGGATACAATGTCCTTATAAGGTCCGCAACCGGAGACCAGAGAATGAGACGAGAAACCCTTTCGTCCTCCGCTGCTGTTAAAGAGGAGACTGCACCGCCCAGACTATGACCGATTACTGTGATGTCCATTTCATCTACAAAAGGCAAGTTACTAACGTAATCAAGAGCACCTTTGACTTCCCGAATTTTCCGGGTCAAAGTAATTTCTCCGTAGTCGCCTTCACTATCACCACACCCGCTGAAATCAAAACGAAAAACAGTAAATCCCTCATCCGTGAACTTTCTTGCTGCTTTAACAAACATTCTATGCTCCCCCACTTTGCTTCCTACAAAACCGTGAACTAACACTATAGCTAGGGTTTCTTCTTCCATCTTTTTATCAGGAACATGAACCACCCCTGATAATGACAAGCCACCGACTGTGAAATGTACACTTTCTTCCTTCATAGTGGTTCTCACTCCTTTTTCAAAATACTCCGGTTTATGTTTAATTTTATATTAAGTATATTATTCTTATTTGTCAACTCGGAATTAAAGTGCCATTTATTTTGTTACATAAAATGCCTGCCCCCAGCTTATCCTAATAGAAATTCAGTCTGAAGGAGGGCAAGCTATGAGATTTGATGTGTCTCTTGTGTCACGGGTAAGCGAGGATATAGAGGATTCTGCAAAAAGACTGAGGGAAATTGTGAATTCTCCACAGGAGCTTTCAGCGGAACTTCAAAAAATTGAAAGCTGTGTTCGCTCTCTGCAATCCTTATCGGAGGGTCAGAATCAGGCAGGGGCCAATGCTGCCAATGCCCAGCATGCCCCAGACCAAAATCAGACCTAAGAAAATATGTTGAGGGTGCAAATCGATTCTCCTTTAAAAAATGATCAGCCTTCGCACATGTAATTAAGGGTTACAAACGTGGCAGCGAAGAGGGTCTTCGTACTCCTTTCCCTTCGGACATTGCACTTCATGTTTGCAGCTGCATTTTTTACAGCTGTATACATGAGCAAGCAGTGCTTCCGTAGGAAACCCGCAGCCTGCGCAAGGTAAGCCTTTCTTATGTTCCGTTACTTCAAAGCCAGGGGCTGAACAAGAAGGACATAAAGAAGTAATCTTAGATACAAGATCCTGTGCAGCAAGTTCGATATTTTTCATGCGGGTGGGATTATACATAGCCTCATGTCTGTTTCAATGCTCAGAAGCTTTGAAGTTTTTTTCCAAAAACCAAATGATGTATTAGCCGGTCTGGAAAGACTCTCTACTGCCCTTTTCAGCTCTTCAGTGCTTGTGATTCCTTTGATGATGTCTTTACTTTTCCTACTGTCATTACTTCTTTTCACAATGAGGCCGTGCTCTGGAAATCCAGCCGACTTCGCAAATTCTTCAGCTTCCTTAAATGATGCGATCTCTTTTTGGGCAGCGTTTGTATTGCTGTTGGCAGCATAGCCGATTATTTCAACTCCCTGTTTTTGATCAATACACACTATAAGCTCTCTGTTATAAGGCACGTGGGAAAAAACGGGGTGAGCTCCAAATGACCCTTCGCTGGCTATTCCGATATCTAAGCCCGTTTGTTTCATCGCAGCCATTGCTTTTTTTCTTGCTGCCTCAAGCTGGTTCCCCGCTCTTTTTACTTCTTTTGTAAACGTGCCAAAAGAATCTGAATCAAAGGATTCAGGAACAACTGCTTCAAGTGCAAGCTCGCGTTCGAGTATCGGTCCAATCACTTTCTCTTTTTTATGCATTGTGGCTATCACACATTTACGGTTTAAAAAAAGCTCTTTAACATCCTCATTCATATTCTGCTGGTTATCTCCTTGTTATAAAATCAATGTTCGTTTGTTTATATTATATCCTGAATTCGCCTCTTTCCCTATTACATGTGTGAGCAAAAATAAAAAGCTTATGTAACTATCCAGATAAGAAAAGACCCCCAACCATATTGGTTGAGAGTCTTGGAATGTAGATATATTAACGCTTTGAGAACTGAGGAGCACGACGAGCTGCTTTAAGACCGTATTTCTTACGCTCTTTCATACGTGCGTCACGAGTTAGGAATCCAGCACGCTTAAGTGGCTGACGGAAGTCAGGATCCACATCAAGAAGCGCGCGAGCGATACCATGACGGATTGCACCAGCTTGACCAGTGAAGCCGCCTCCGTTCACGTTTACTTTTACATCATATTGACCTTCTGTTCCAGTTTCGTTTAAAGGCTGCTTTACAACAAGCTTTAACGTTTCTAGATCAAAGTACTCGTCCAAGTCACGGCCATTAACAGTAATGTTTCCGTCACCAGGTACAAGGTGAACACGAGCTACAGAATTTTTACGACGACCAGTACCGTAGTATTGCACTTGTGCCAAAGTTAATACCCTCCTTTTTTATTATCCGCGAAGTTCGTAAACTTCTGGTTGTTGTGCTTGGTGCTTATGTTCCGGACCTGCATATACGTGAAGCTTCTTCCTTGCTGGCGTCCTAGGGAGCTTTTGGAAGCATGCCTTTAACCGCAAGCTCAATAAGTCTTTCTGGTTTCTTGTCACGCATTTCTCCAGCAGTAGTCTCTTTCAAGCCACCTGGATGTTGGCTGTGACGATAGTATTTCTTATCGCGAAGCTTTTTCCCAGTCAAGTGGATTTTCTCAGCATTGATAATGATAACATTGTCACCAGTATCGATGTGAGGTGTGAATTGAGGCTTGTTCTTACCGCGAAGAATAGATGCAACTTCACTAGCAAGACGACCTAATGTTTGACCTTCAGCGTCAATTACGTACCATTTGCGTTCTACTTCGCCTGGCTTTGCCATATATGTTGTACGCATCGATGTCCCTCCTAAATCTTTCAATTATTAACGTTCGTCTATTTAACAATCATCATTTACGATTCATTCCGATTCCCGGGGCTAGTGGGAATTTGAAATGCCAAATAACATCATATAATATATGGAACCCAATGTCAATGCCTGTACACCAGGATGAGTTGCTTTTTTCAGGTGCCTGGCACCTTTTCTGATTTCAATCAAGTATTGCTTCTGTAGCAAGCGTTTTACGCATTCCCCTGTTACACTCCCATTACAAAAGAGGAAGGTGCCAGGCACCTAATAAACTACTTCCCACAGAAACAATCCATGTCCTGGCACGGTTGGTCCGGCGGCTTCCCGGTTACATGCCCGAATAGCAGCTCCTACACTCTCAGGTTCCGCTTCCCTTTGCCTACTTCAAGCAGTGTCCCTACGAGAATCCTTACCATGTTATACAAAAAGCCGTTCCCCCTGAAGACGAAGATGATCTCATCACCCTCTTGAAGAACCTCTGCTTTAAATATGGTGCGCACTTTATCTACGACATCAGTATTGGCGGCACAGAAAGAAGAAAAGTCATGCCTTCCGATTGTTTGACTGACTGCCTCACGCATAGCGTTTATATCAAGTTGATCAGGCACATAGTAGGTGTAGTGCCGTCGAAATACATCCTTTGCGGGTCCGGTCAGCACGCGGTACCGATACTCCTTTTCTTTTGCCCCGTAACGGGCATGAAACCCGCCTTCCACATATTCAGCTTCTTTAACCTGAATATCTCTCGGCAGAAAAGGAGTGAGCGCCTGGAACCACTTGTCTTCTGGCACAGCAAGGGGAGTGTCGAAATGAACGACCTGGCCGTATGCATGGACGGTGGAATCTGTCCTTCCTGAGGCTGTAACCTTTGTCTTTTTACCTTTATGAATCTTTTCAAGAGCATCTTCAAGACAGCTTTGAACCGTACGCTGTCCGGGCTGAACCTGCCACCCGGCAAAATGAGTGCCGTCATATGCTATTTTACATTTCACTCTTCTCATAGGGTTCCTCCAACTATCAGCCTCTTATGGCAAAAATTAAGATACCAAAGGCCGCAACAATGATACAAGCTGCGGTGTCCCGCTTCCTCCAGACTAACTCTCTCAGCTTTGTTCTCCCCTCGCCTCCGTTGTAACCCCTCGCCTCCATCGCATACGCTAAATCTTCCGCCCTTTTAAAGGCTCTCATAAACAAAGGGACAAGAAGAGATACAAAAGCCTGGGAGCGGTCTTTGACTGTTCCCTTGGTAAAATCTGCTCCCCTGGCCGCCTGAGCTTTTAGTATTTTCTCTGTCTCTTGTAAAAGAGTAGGGATAAATCGAATAGCAATGGACATCATTAAGGCAATATCATGGGCGGGCACACCAATCTTTTTCAATGGAGAAAGCATGATTTCAAGGGCATCTGTTAAATCAATAGGACTTGTGGTTAAGGTAAGTAAAGAAGTTATAAAAACGAGAAGGAATAAACGCATCGAAATGAAAAAACCCTGCTCCAATCCCCCTGAGTAAACAGTAAAAGCTCCAAAGGAATAAAGGAGCTCTCCTTCGTTTGTAAAAAAAGCATGAAGTAAAAAGGTAAATAAGATAAGAATAGAGATGGGGAGCATGCCTTTCCAAATGTAACGAATTGGAATACCTGAGATCGAAAATACAAAAAGGGCCCCGGCAAACAAAGTACCATAGCTTACCCAGCTATTAGCCAGGAAAATAACAAACACAAAGAGAAAAACGACAATTAATTTAGCTCTGGCATCAAGGTGATGCATAAGAGAACGACCAGGGATGTACTGACCAATGATTACGTTTTGAAACATACTCATTTTCTTCCTTCCTTCCCTTTACCAATCTCTTCAGCAGCCTGTGCAGCCGAAAGCGCTTTAGAAGAAAATGCCACGTCCCATTCTTTTTCCAGCATATTTAATAATCGAACCGGCTCTGGAAGGTCTAAGTCCAATCTAAGCAAGTCCTCTTCTCTTTGATAAACTTCCTGAGGACTTCCGCTCATTACTATTTTTCCTTCATTCATCACGTAAATGTTATCCGCTAATCGAGCAGCTTCTTCCATTTGATGAGTGATCATAATAGTTGTAGTTCCCTTTTCTTCATGCCATTTCTTAAAGAGACTAATTATTTCCTCTTGTCCTTTAGGATCAAGACCGGCTGTCGGTTCGTCCAGGATTAAGATTTTAGGATCCATCGCCAGCACACTTGCGATAGCCACCCTTCTCATTTGGCCCCCGCTTAGATCAAAGGGAGATTTAGAAAGAATGCGTTCTGGAAGCCCTACCTTTTCCAGGAGAGCTGGAAGTTCTTTTTTTACAGCCACTACATTTTTGCCCATGTTTTTAGGCCCAAATAATAAATCTGCCTCCACGGTATCTTCAAACAACTGGTGCTCGGGATACTGAAACACCATTCCTACCTGTCGTCTGACAGCTTTTATCTCTTTTCGTTTTGCTTTCGCATGAAGGATCTTCCCGCCGACCAATACTCTTCCTTCCGAAGGTTTAATCAGACCGTTAACATGCTGAACAAGGGTTGATTTTCCTGAACCAGTACGTCCAATCACAGCAGAAAAGGATCCAGATGGAAAATGAGCCGAAACGTTATTAAGTGCCAGCGCTTCAAACGGCGTCTTTTTCATATAACGGTGTGTAACGTTCTCAAACTTGACCTCCATCTAAAACTCCTCCCTTAGCTGTAGAACCTTTGCTGCCTCCATCGTATGCCCTCTTTTATCCAGTTCAAAATAAAGCTCTAACCCAAAAGGAAGAGGAATACCTTTATCTTTCGCCCAGCTTAATTCTTCTATCATTTTCATTGGGGTGCTGTCTTTAATAATCGCTCCATCTTCTATGTAAAGGATTCTATCAGCAGCTAATGCGTCATGAAAGCTGTGAGTGATCATAATGACAGTGACCTCTTGTTCATGATGAAGCTTTCTAATCGTTTCAATTACTTCCTTGCGGCCTTTAGGATCGAGCATGGAGGTCGCTTCATCAAAAATCATTACCTGAGGATTCAAAGCCAGAATTCCAGCTATCGCTACTCGCTGCTTCTGACCGCCGGACAAGCGATGCGGCTCATAATCAAGCAGGTCTGTAATCCCAGTTTTAGTTGAAACATTTTCAATCCTTAATTTCATTTCAGAGCGATTTATACCGGCATTTTCCATGCCAAATGCTAAATCATCCCTGACCGTAGGTGCAACAAATTGATGGTCGGGATTTTGAAAGACCATTCCTACTCTTTGCCGAATGGTGGGAATATCCTCTTCATTTGCTGTTTCTTTGTTATCTATAACTACTCGTCCTTTTTCAGGAAGGAGTAATCCATTAAAGAGTTTGGCAAGAGTAGATTTCCCTGAACCATTAGGACCGATGACAGCCACCCACTCACCTTTTTGGACAGACAGTGATAGATCTTCCAGTATCCAATTTTCTTCCTCGGAGTAGCGGAAATAAATCTCATGAAAATTTGCTACGGCTGTCATGGTGGCCACCTTCTTTCTTGTACTTTAGAAAGCTTTCTTTGTTAACATTATTATTGTAATAGGTTAACAATGTAAACTCAATGATGCTTATTCATAACAAAGGATCGCACAAAGCCTGTGATCTTTAAAAAAGGTCTCAGAGACAAGAGACAGACCTTCTGCCTACAAAAAAAGGGCACGGACAAAGCACCAACTTGGTCTCGTCCTGCCCTTACGGATCTATTAGATTACAAAAGGTATCAGTTACCTTATATTACACGAATTCAATAATAGACATCTCTGCAGCGTCTCCGCGGCGAGGGCCTACTTTAAGAATACGAGTATAACCGCCTTGGCGGTCTTCATAGCGAGGAGCAATCTCGTCAAATAGCTTTTGTACAGCATCTTTTCCAGACTCCTCATCAGCTGTTTCAAGACGGATGAAAGCAGCTGCTTGACGACGGGCGTGAAGATCTCCACGCTTGCCTAAGGTTACCATTTTTTCTACGATTGGACGCAATTCTTTTGCTTTAGCTTCTGTAGTCTCGATACGCTCATTGATGATTAAGTCAGTTGCCAAATCACGGAAAAGAGCTTTACGAGCAGAGCTGTCACGTCCTAGCTTTTGGTATGCCATGAATATTCCCCTCCTTTTTACTCAAACTACCTAAAAGGCGTCTATTCTTCATCACGAAGGCCGAGTCCGAGTTCACCCAGCTTTTCTTGTACTTCTTCTAATGATTTCCGGCCCAAGTTACGAACCTTCATCATATCTTCTTCAGACTTCTGGCTTAACTCCTGAACCGTGTTAATGCCTGCACGCTTCAAGCAGTTATAAGAACGCACAGAAAGATCAAGCTCTTCAATGGTCATTTCAAGGACTTTTTCCTTTTGGTCCTCTTCCTTTTCAACCATTATTTCAGCATTTTGAGCCTGATCTGTGAGACCTACAAAAATATTCAAGTGTTCCGTCATGATTTTGGCTCCAAGAGACACCGCTTCTTCCGGACGAATACTTCCATCTGTCCACACATCAAGTGTTAATTTATCAAAATTAGTCACTTGTCCAACACGTGTGTTTTCTACCTGGTAGTTCACACGAGAAACTGGAGTGAAGATAGAATCAACTGGAATTACACCAATTGGCAGGTCGTCGCTATTATTTCCTTCAGCTAATACATAGCCGCGTCCGCGTTTAGCAGTCATGCGCATATGAAGATTAGCTCCAGAGTTTAGAGTAGCAATATGAAGATCCGGGTTCAATACGTCAACATCACTGTCAAACGTAATGTCTTTTGCAGTTACAACCCCTTCACCTTGTGCATCAATTTCAAGAACCTTCTCTTCGTCAGAGTAAATTTTAAGTGCAAGCTTTTTTAAGTTTAAAACAATCGTAGTTACGTCTTCAACGACACCTTCAATTGTTGAAAACTCATGCAGTACACCATCAATTTGGACTGTCGTAACAGCAGCTCCTGGAAGGGAGGATAATAGGATACGGCGCAAGGAATTTCCTAGAGTTGTACCATAGCCACGCTCTAATGGCTCAACAACAAACTTGCCGTACTTGGCATCCTCGCTTAGTTCAACCGTCTCGATATTAGGCTTTTCGATTTCGATCATATATTTATACCCTCCTTCAAAACGTCGAAACTCCGGCAGACCTGCTTAAGCCTAACCGGAATTTTCCCTTAGGCAGTTTTTGACCACATTTCCATCCTTACACGTCAACAATACGTAAGACGTTTCCGTCCAATAAGTGTTGCGCCTTACCCATTATTAACACTTATAGGAAATTCCATACTTCTGTGGTGTTATACTCTGCGACGTTTTGGCGGGCGGCAGCCATTATGAGGTACTGGAGTTACGTCGCGAATGACGCTGATCTCAAGACCGGTTGCTTGCATGGAACGAATAGCCGCTTCACGACCAGCTCCAGGTCCTTTAACTGCTACTTCTACAGTTCTCATGCCATGCTCCATTGCAGCCTTAGCAGCTGTTTCAGCTGCCATTTGAGCAGCAAAAGGAGTAGACTTACGAGAGCCTTTGAAGCCTAGTCCACCTGCACTTGCCCAAGAAATTGCATTTCCTTGTGTGTCGGTGATTGTGATAATCGTGTTGTTAAAAGTTGAACGAATGTGAGCCACTCCAGTCTCTACATTCTTACGCTGACGGCGTTTACGAGTGTTTGTTTTGGCTTTTGCCATGTTAGACTGACCTCCTTTTCATCTATTATTTTTTCTTGTTAGCTACTGTACGACGAGGACCTTTACGAGTACGAGAGTTATTCTTCGTATTTTGACCGCGCACCGGCAATCCACGACGGTGACGGATACCACGGTAAGATCCGATTTCGATTAGACGCTTGATATTTAGAGACTTTTCCCGGCGAAGGTCACCTTCAACGGTGAAACCATCGATTGCACTACGGATCCGGCCAAGCTCTTCTTCAGTTAAATCACGAACGCGAGTATCTTCAGAAACACCAGCTTCTTTCAAAAGTTCAGAAGCAGCGCTTTTTCCAATTCCATATACGTAGGTGAGAGAAACAACTACTCGCTTGTCACGAGGAATGTCAACACCTGCTACACGTGCCATCTATTGAGCACCTCCTTATATTATCCTTGCTTTTGTTTATGCTTAGGGTTTGAGCAAATGACCATGACCTTTCCATTACGGCGAATAACTTTACATTTTTCGCAAATCGGTTTAACAGATGGTCTGACTTTCATGTCTATTTACCTCCTTAACTGCTCGGAGTACATTCGAGAGTATAACACGCTTCGGACTAATTATTGCCGACTGGAATAGACATACTATTACTTATAGCGATAAGTGATCCGTCCGCGGGTTAGATCATACGGGGAGATTTCAACTGTTACTTTGTCACCAGGAAGAATTCGGATAAAGTGCATGCGAATCTTTCCGGAAACATGAGCTAAAATCTTGTGGCCATTTTCGAGTTCTACTCGAAACATGGCATTTGGAAGCGGCTCTAGTACCGTCCCTTCCATTTCAATAACATCATCTTTGGCCATGAATTTACTCTCCTTCCTTCAGTAATTCGAGATGCTGCTGTGAGAACACACCAAGAGCAAATCTGAGTTTCGCATTGGTGACACGTCCGGTTTCCTCTATGCTTCGTATCACTTCATCAGAGATATGGGGAAGGGGCTCTATATGATTCACATTTTTCTTCTTAGCCTTATCAAACTTTCGCTTGTCTCCATCAGCCAGCAGAAGAAAACGTTCATCTAACACCCCAACGACGACAGCATACTGTCCAGTATCCCGTCCCTTTTGATACGGACGACTTGTCCGACACGGGGTGGAGAATCAGAATCTTTCATTCCTGCATCACCTATATATTATCAAGCTTGAGTTAGGATCTCATAGCCTGTTGTAGTTATGGCAATGGTATGCTCAAAATGAGCACAGTTCTTCCCGTCAGTGTTACCACCGTCCAATTGTCTGAAAGTGTATGAACATGACGTTCACCAGCATTCACCATTGGCTCGATTGCCAGTACCATTCCTGGTTTCAGGCGCGGTCCTTTTCCAGGAGGCCCGAAGTGAGGAATCTGAGGGTCCTCATGAAGCTCCTGGCCTACGCCGTGTCCCACATACTCTCTTACGATAGAAAAGCCTTCGGCTTCTACATACTTTTGTATGGCGTGAGAGATGTTTGACAAACGTTCTTTTGGTTTTGCTTCAGCAAGACCCTTGAAAAGGGAAGCTTCTGTAACATCCAAAAGACGCTGATCTTCTTTGGAGATATCCCCAACAGGATAGGTCCAGGCTGAATCTCCATGATAACCATTATACTTTGCACCAATATCAATTGAAATGATATCGCCCTCGTTTAAGGCGCGGTCACTCGGAATTCCATGTACCAGCTCTTTATTTACTGAAGCGCAAATGCTTCCGGTAAATCCACTGTAACCTTTAAATGATGGTATTGCCCCGTGCTGACGAATAAACTTATCCGCAATCTCATCCAAGTCTTTCGTTGTTATACCAGGCTGAATATGCTTTTGTAATTCCTGATGCGTGAGGGCTACAATACGCCCGGCTTCACGCATTATATCGATTTCTCGATCTGTTTTACAAATTATCATGCATGAAGTCCTTTCAGCAATTCATCAATGTCTCGGAGCACCTTATCAATATCCTGATCTCCATCAATATTTCGAAGATAACCTTTTTCCTCATAAAAATCAATGAGAGGTTGTTGTTGTTCTATATTTACATCCAAACGCTTCTTAACGGTTTCTGGCTTATCATCATCTCTTTGAATCAATTCACTGCCATCCACATCACAGATGCCTTCTTCTTTCGGAGGATTGAAAATGACATGATAGGTTCTTCCAGATGTTGGAGAAACTCTTCTCCCGGTTAAACGCTCCATTAAGCTATCTTTGTCTACTTCAATATTGAGCACGTAATCTAAAGAAGTATTCAACGATGCCAGGATATCTTCCAAAGCTTCTGCCTGAGCTACTGTGCGCGGAAATCCATCAAGTAGAAACCCTTTTTCGCAATCACTCTTGCTTAGTCGCTCTCGAACAATGCCAATTGTTACCTCATCGGGAACTAATTCGCCGGCATCCATGTAAGACTTTGCTTTTATTCCAAGCTCCGTCTCTCCCTTAATAGCAGCGCGGAACATGTCCCCGGTAGAAATATGCGGAATACCGTATTTTTCTACAATCTTTTCAGCTTGTGTGCCTTTACCGGCACCTGGAAGTCCCATTAAAATAAGGTTCATTTATATCTCCTCCATCGCTCCGAGTTCGGCCAAGGGTCTGGGGAGTGCCCTTCCCCTCGATCTCTTATTTAATAAAGCCTTTATAGCTTCGTTTGATCAACTGGCTTTCTATCTGTTTCATTGTATCCAACGCTACACCCACGACAATTAACAATCCCGTGCCGCCTATTTGTATGGTTTGCGGAAGGCCTAACTGGGTAGTAAAGAAAACAGGAATGACTGAAACGGTGGCTAAGAATAATGCTCCGACCAACGTGAGTCGATACATAATTCTTTTGATATAACCTCGGTGGTCTTCCCTGGACGAATGCCGGGAATGTACCTCCTTGTTTTTTAAGGTTTTCAGCCATTTGCTCCGGATTCACTTGTACAAATGTATAGAAGTAGGTAAATCCAATGATCAATGCTGCGTAGAAGATTAAACCAAACGGCTGGGTGTAATCAAAGTTTTGAATGACCCATCTTGCTACAACATTATCTTCCCCTACAAAGCTTGCAACGGTAGGAGGGAAAATAAACAAAGAAAGTGCAAAGATAATTGGGATAACACCTGCGGCGTTTACTTTTAACGGCAGGTGAGTTGACTGTCCACCTACAGGACTGCGGCCTACCAGGCGTTTAGCATATTGTATCGGCACCTTACGGATCGCTTGCTGTATAAAAATAACCCCAACTACAATCAAAAGTACGGCTATCGCTAGAAACAGTAGCGTAACAATGCCGAAAAATAATTGATCTCCAGCATCTTCGATTTGGGTGGCATAAATTTGATTCACACCATTAGGTATCCCTGCTGCTATACCGCCAAAGATGATAATAGATATACCATTTCCAACACCTTTGAGTGTAATCTGTTCCCCTAACCACATTAAGAATGCAGTTCCTGTTGTCATCACCAAGGCAATGAAAATGTATTTCGGAATACTTGGGTCTGGAATCAAACCAGGAAAGAGGTTGTTAAAACCAATAGACATCCCTAAACCTTGAATAAAAGCGAGAACAACAGTGAAGTACCTTGTGAACTGAGCGAGTTTACGCCGTCCTGCTTCACCCTGTTTGGCCCATTCAGTAAATTTAGGAACAACGTCCATCCGTAACAATTGTACAACAATGGATGCGGTGATATAGGGCATGACACCCATAGCAAAAACAGAATAGTTCCCTAGCGCTCCGCCGCCAAATGTATTTAAAAATCCAAAAGCGTTCGCTTGATCTTGAAAGTCTAATACATCGCGGTTAGAGCCCGGGACAGGTATAAAGCTTCCTATTCTGAACACTACGAGCATGAGAAGGGTGAAAATGACTTTCCGTCTTAAATCACCCACGCGAAAAATATTGGAGATCGTACGGAACATTAGATCACCTCTGTTTTGCCGCCAGCCTCTTCGATTGCTTTCACAGCAGACGCAGAGAACTTATTGGCTCTTACAGTCAGGTCTTTATCCAGGTTTCCGTTGCCTAGAATTTTGATTCCGTCTTTGACGTTGCTAACTACCCCTTCTTTTACAAGAAGTTCAGGAGTTACCTCTGTACCTGACTCAAAACGGTTAAGAGTTTCTACATTCACAACTGCGTATTCTACGCGAGTCGGGTTCGTAAATCCACGCTTTGGCAGACGCTTGTAGATAGGGTTTTGACCCCCTTCAAAGCCTGGTCTTACTCCGCCACCGGAACGGGCGTTTTGACCTTTATGTCCACGGCCTGCTGTCTTACCATTACCAGAAGCCGGTCCACGTCCTACACGATTGCGAACTTTACGGGAACCTTCTGCAGGTTTCAACTCATGAAGTTTCATGCTGACACCTCCCTGTCTCGTTGAAGTTTATTATGCATCAAT
Source organism: Thalassobacillus sp. C254 (assembly GCF_001310615.1). Lineage (NCBI taxonomy): Bacteria > Bacillati > Bacillota > Bacilli > Caryophanales > Bacillaceae > Thalassobacillus > Thalassobacillus sp. C254. The sequence continues at coordinate 20,659 of NZ_BAXQ01000021.1, forward strand.
TTCTTTTACAGTTAATAGATGCGATACTTTATTGATCATTCCGCGGATTGCGGCATTGTCTTCTTGTACTACTGAATGATTCACCTTGCGCAGTCCAAGTGTATTTACAGTAACGCGCTGGTCCTGCGGACGGCCAATCAAACTACGGCTGAGGGTGATTTCAAGTTTTTTTGCCATCTCGTTTCCCTCCTTATCCTAACAGTTCTTCGACGCTTTTACCACGTAGTTTAGCTACTTCTTCAGCTGTCTTTAAGCTTTCAAGGCCTTGCAAAGTTGCGCGAACCATATTGATTGGGTTGTTAGAACCTAGAGACTTGGAAAGGATATCATTAACGCCACCTAACTCAAGCACGGCACGGACTGGTCCACCCGCGATAATCCCAGTACCTTCGCTTGCTGGCTTCATTAGTACACGTCCTGCTCCAAAGTGTCCTACGATTTCATGTGGAATTGTTGTTCCAACAGTAGGTACTTCAATAAGATTCTTTTTACCGTTCTCTACAGCTTTGCGGATAGCTTCTGGCACTTCAAGAGCCTTGCCCATTCCAAAACCGACGTGGCCGTTGCGGTCACCCACTACTACAAGAGCAGCAAAGCGGAAACGACGTCCACCTTTAACAACTTTCGCTACACGGTTGATAGCTACAACTCTTTCTTCAAGTTCAAGCTTACTTGGATCGATACCCATGCATTTTCCCTCCTTCTTTTTTAGAATTTCAATCCGTTTTCTCGTGCTGCATCAGCAAGTGCTTCCACACGGCCGTGATAAATGAATCCTCCGCGGTCAAATACAACAGATTCATGTCCTTTTTCACTAGCGCGCTTGGCGATAAGTTCACCAACTTGCTTAGCTGCCTCTTTATTTCCACCGTTCTCAAGCTTAAGCTCATTATCAAGAGATGATGCTGCAACAAGCGTTTCACCCTTCACATCATCAATAAGCTGTGCATAGATGTGCTTGGAAGAACGGAAAACATTTAAACGTGGGCGTTCAGCTGTCCCCTGTACCTTGCGGCGGACACTCATGTGACGCTTTTTACGGGACGCATATTTATTAGTTTTCGTAATCATGCAACGCTCCTCCTTTCTCACTTTTTCGTTAGGAGTTACTTACCAGTTTTACCTTCTTTGCGGCGAACTTGCTCACCTGCGTAACGAATTCCTTTACCTTTATAAGGTTCTGGGGTCCGTACAGAACGGATGTTAGAAGCTACAGCTCCAACACGCTCTTTGTCGATTCCTTTAACCACTACTTTGGTGTTCGCTGGAACATCGATTTCGATCCCTTCTTCAGGAACAATCTCAACTGGGTGGGAGTATCCTACATTCAGAACTACCTTGTTTCCAGATTTGTTCGCACGATAACCTACACCGACAAGCTCCAATGCTTTTTCATAGCCTTGGGTTACGCCCTCAACCATGTTGTTGATCAAGCTGCGGCTAGTTCCGTGAAGAGCACGATGCTCTTTGTGGTCAGAAGGTCTTTCAACCGTTACTTCGTTATCTTCAATATTGACTTTCATGTCAGAATGAATTTCACGCTTTAGTTCCCCTTTAGGCCTTTAACAGTTACCACGTTACCGTCAAGTGATACTGTTACACCTTCAGGGATTACTACTGGTTTAATACCTACACGAGACATAATGTCACCTCCATTTCGTCCACTCTTGTGTTACCAGATATATGCTAGAACTTCTCCGCCAACTTGTTGGCTGCGAGCATCTTTATCAGTCATTACTCCGTTAGAAGTAGAAATTACAGCGATTCCTAATCCACCAAGTACACGAGGTACTTCGTTAGCTTTCGCATAGACGCGAAGTCCTGGCTTGCTGATTCGCTTAAGCCCGGAAATAACGCGCTCATTGCTTGGTCCGTACTTCAAGAAGATACGGATGATTCCTTGCTTGTTGTCTTCCACATATTCTACATCGCGAACGAAACCTTCACGCTTGAGGATTTCTGCGATTTCTTTTTTCAAGTTAGAAGCTGGCAATTCAAGCTTCTCGTGACGAACAGTGTTTGCATTACGAATGCGTGTTAGCATATCGGCAATCGGATCTGTCATAACCATATCGGTTTACCTCCTTCCTTGTCTGGAGCCTTACCAGCTTGCTTTTTTGACGCCTGGAATTTGTCCTTTGTATGCGAGTTCACGGAAACAAATCCGGCAAAGTTTAAATTTACGTATAACAGAGTGAGGACGTCCACAACGTTCACAACGGGTGTACTCACGTACTTGGTACTTTTGTGGCCGCTTTTGTTTGGCGATCATTGATTTTTTAGCCAAGGCAGATTGTCCCTCCTTAAAGGTTCACTTATTTTTGGAACGGCAGTCCCATTTGAGTTAGCAACTCACGTGCTTCTTCGTCCGTTTCAGCAGTGGTAACAATTACGATATCCATGCCGCGAACTTTGTCTACTTTATCGTATTCGATCTCTGGGAAGATCAACTGCTCTTTTACACCTAGTGTGTAGTTCCCGCGACCGTCAAATGCTTTGTTTGAGATCCCGCGGAAGTCACGTACACGAGGAAGAGATACGTTGATTAGCTTTTCAAGAAAATCATACATACGTTGGCCTCGAAGTGTAACTTTGGCGCCAATAGGCATACCTTCACGAAGCTTAAAGCCTGCGATAGATTTCTTGGCCTTTGTGATTAATGGTTTTTGACCTGTGATATCAGCTAGTTCTTCAACTGCTTTATCAAGAGCCTTAGGGTTTTGCACCGCTTCACCCACACCCATGTTTACCACAATTTTGTCTATTTTAGGTACTCCCATAACAGAGGAGTAATTAAACTTTTCATGCAAGTTTGAAACAATCTCATTTTGGTATTTACTCTTTAGAGCGTTCATATGGTTGACCTCCTTTCATCAACTGACTTACTTATCGAGGGGTTCACCAGATTTCTTAGCAACCCGGATTTTTTTTCCGTCTTCAACTTTATAACCTACACGAGTAGGTTCACCGCTTTGCGGATCAATAGGCATCACGTTGGATACATGAATTGGCGCCTCTTGGTTCATGATTCCACCTTGCGGATTTTCTTGAGAAGGCTTAGCATGTTTTTTTACCATGTTAACCCCTTCTACCAACACTCTGTAATCGCTAGGGTAAGCTTCAAGGATCACACCTTCGGTGCCCTTGTCTTTTCCAGTGATTACTTTGACTTTATCGCCTTTTTTGACGTGGAGTTTAGGTTGAGCCATCATCGCACCTCCTTAACCATGCATTTTCATCTCTACCGGTCTCTTAAAGCACTTCTGGTGCCAAAGAAACGATTTTCATGTATTGCTCATCACGGAGTTCTCTTGCTACCGGTCCGAAAATACGAGTCCCGCGAGGCTTTTATCTGGGCGAACAATTACAGCTGCGTTTTCGTCGAACTTAATGTAAGAACCATCCTTACGACGTGCACCGCTCTTAGAGCGAACAATTACAGCAGTGACAACTTCACCTTTTTTGACAACGCCTCCTGGTGTTGCTTGTTTTACCGAGCAAACAATCATATCACCGATGTTAGCGGATTTACGACCAGAGCCGCCTAGAACTTTAATGCATTGTACTTGTCTTGCACCAGAGTTATCTGCAACTTTTAAACGACTTTCTTGTTGAATCATTGACTACGTAACCTCCCTTCATACAGAGAAAAGTATTAAATGATCACGGCTTCTTCTACAATTTCCACTAGTCGGAAACGTTTATCCTTAGATAGCGGGCGAGTTTCCATGATCTTAACGATATCGCCTTTTTGGCTTTTATTTTCTTCATCATGTGCTTTGAATTTCTTAGAGTACTTTACACGCTTTCCGTATAGGGAATCAGTCTTGTACGTTTCAACCAGAACCGTAATAGTCTTATCCATCTTATCAGAAACAACGCGTCCATTGTACACTTTACGCTGATTACGTTCAGCCATTTAGCCAAACCTCCTCTCAGGTTTATTAACCTTTATTAATACCGAGCTCTCTTTCGCGTAAAACTGTCTTGGCACGGGCAATATCTTTCCGTACTGTGCGAATCCGTACTGGATTGTCCAATTGACCAGTTGCCAGCTGAAAGCGAAGGTTAAATAACTCTTCTTTCAGTGACTTAGTCTTTTGCTCAATTTCAGCAGTGGTTAACTCTCTAATTTCATTAGCTTTCATTTGCCTCACCACCTACTTCTTCGCGTTTAACAAACTTCGTCTTAATTGGAAGCTTGTGAGACGCAAGTCTAAGTGCTTCGCGGGCTACTTCTTCAGGAACCCCCGCAATTTCAAACATAATCTTACCAGGTTTTACAACAGCTACCCATCCTTCTGGAGCACCTTTACCGGAACCCATTCGAACTTCAAGAGGTTTTGCTGTGTATGGTTTGTCTGGAAAAATTTTAATCCAAACCTTACCGCCACGCTTCATGTAACGAGTCATTGCGATACGAGCTGACTCAATTTGACGGTTTGTAATCCAAGATGCTTCTACTGCTTGTAGGCCATATTCACCAAAAGTAACTTCAGTTCCGCCTTTTGCACGGCCTCTCATTTTTCCACGATGTTCACGACGGAATTTAACACGTTTAGGCATCAACATATTATTTTCCTCCTTCCTTTTTGTTCGTTCCTTTCGTTGGAAGGACTTCTCCACGATAGATCCAGATCTTCACTCCGATTTTACCGTACGTAGTGTCTGCTTCAGCAGTCCCATAATCGATGTCCGCGCGAAGTGTATGGAGAGGAACTGTCCCTTCGTTATAGCTTTCAGAGCGAGCGATGTCAGCTCCGCCAAGACGGCCGGAAACTTCTGTTTTGATACCTTGTGCTCCAGCACGCATTGTGCGCTGCATAGCTTGCTTCATTGCACGACGGAAAGAAATACGGTTTTCTAATTGACGAGCAATATTTTCTGCCACCAGGCGAGCATCCATATCAGCTTGCTTTACTTCTGCAATGTTGATGTGTACTCTTTTGCCGGTTAATTGGTTAAGGGCTTTACGAAGAGCCTCAACTTCCGAACCGCCTTTACCGATAACCATACCAGGTTTCGCAGTGTGAATAGTAATATTAACACGCTTTGCTGCACGCTCAATCTCAATTGTAGATACTGATGCGTCCGTCAAGCGGTTTTCGATGAACTCACGAATCTTAACGTCCTCGTGAAGTAAGTCTGCATAGTCCTTGTCAGCGTACCATTTGGAATCCCAGTCGCGAATTACGCCGATGCGCAATCCTACCGGATTAACTTTTTGACCCACTCATTAACCCTCCTTCTTTTCTGATACAACGATTGTAATATGGCTTGTGCGCTTGTTAATTCTTGTGGCGCGCCCCATCGCACGTGGACGGAATCTTTTAAGCGTTACACCTTCATCAACAAAAGCCTCGCTGATATATAGATTCTCAGGTTCCATTTCATAGTTATGCTCTGCGTTTGCAACAGCAGAGTTTAGTACTTTCTCAATGATCGGGGAAGCTGCTTTTGGAGTGTGATTAAGAATAGCTAGCGCTTCACCGATGTTCTTGCCCCGAACAAGGTCTGCTACCAAACGTGCTTTACGAGGGGCAATTCGGACTTGTTTAGCAACTGCTTTAGCTTGCATGAATGTTTACCTCCCCTCTAATTAACGTCTCGTTTTCTTATCGTCTTTTCCATGGCCTCTGTACGTTCTTGAAGGTGCAAACTCTCCAAGCTTATGGCCAACCATGTCCTCTGATACGTATACAGGCACGTGCTTACGACCATCGTAAACAGCGATTGTATGTCCGACAAAGTCAGGGAAAATTGTAGAGCGGCGAGACCAGGTTTTAATTACTTTCTTATCATTCTTCTCGTTTAATTCTTCCACTTTTGTCATCAAGTGGTCATCGACAAAAGGTCCTTTTTTTAAACTACGACCCATGATGAGACCTCCCTTCGTGATTGGCCCACGGTTCCGTAGAACCGCAGCGCAACCTCGTTATTTTTTACGACGACGGACAATATACTTGTCAGTGTCTTTGTTTTTCTTACGTGTCTTGTAACCAAGAGTTGGTTGACCCCAAGGTGTAACTGGTGACTTACGTCCGATAGGCGCGCGGCCTTCCCCACCACCGTGTGGGTGATCACTAGGGTTCATTGCAGAACCACGAACGACAGGACGCTTACCTAACCAGCGAGACCGGCCGGCTTTACCAACGTTAATAAGTTCATGTTCAAGATTACCAACTTGACCGACTGTAGCACGACATGAAGAAAGAATCAAGCGTGTTTCACCAGATCTTAGTCGCACAAGAACATATTTGCCTTCTTTACCAAGTACCTGAGCTTCTGCTCCGGCAGAACGAACAAGCTGTGCTCCACGTCCAGGCTTTAACTCAACATTATGGATTACAGTACCACTGGGATATTAACAAGTGGAAGTGCGTTTCCTACTTTGATGTCTGCCTCTGGACCTGATACGATTTCTTGTCCTACCTTAAGTCCTTTTGGTGCAAGGATATAACGTTTTTCACCGTCCAGGTAGTTAATGAGCGCGATGTTAGCAGAACGGTTTGGATCGTACTCGATAGTCGCTACACGACCAGGAACTCCGTCCTTTTCACGCTTAAAGTCGATAACACGATATTGACGCTTGTGCCACCGCCTTGGTGGCGAACAGAAATACGGCCTTGATTATTACGACCGCCTTTCTTGTGAAGGGGCTCAAGCAAAGATTTTTCTGGCTGATCAGTTGTGATCTCTGCAAAGTCGCTTCCGGACATTCCACGGCGACCATTTGTAGTCGGCTTATACTTTTTGATAGGCATCTTGGTTTCCCTCCTTCACTCTTTATTAGCTTTCAAATAGTTCTAATTCTTGACTGTCTGGCGTTAGTGTGACAATCGCTTTTTTACGGCTAGGTTTAAAACCAGTATAACGGCCGAAACGACGGAATTTACCTTTGTAATTCAAAGTGTTAACTTTCGCTACTTTGATGTCAAAGATCTCTTCCAAGGCTTGCTTGATTTGCGTTTTGTTAGCCTTCACGTCTACTTCAAACGTATATTTCTTCTCTTCCATTTGATCTGCAGAGCGTTCAGTAATTACGGGGCGCTTAATTACATCGCGTGCGTTCATTATCCAAGCACCTCCTCTACCTTCTCCACTGCCTCTTTTGTGATGACTACTTTGTTGTGCTTAAGCAGGTCAAGTACGCTCACATTATCGGCAGTTACAAAGGTAACTCCAGGGATATTTTTTGCTGACAAAGCAACGGCTTCATTATAGTCAGCTGTTACTACAAGTGCTTTGTCACTTGCAGAAAGACCAGAAAGGATATTAACCATTTCTTTTGTCTTTGGTGCATCTAATTTCAAGTCCTCTACTACTACAAACTCTTCACTCTGTACTTTAGTGGAAAGAGCGGATTTAATAGCAAGACGACGAACTTTCTTTGGCAGGCTGTAGCTGTAGCTACGCGGTGTTGGTCCGAAGACTACTCCGCCTCCTACCATTGTGGGGAACGAATAGATCCTTGACGGGCACGTCCAGTTCCTTTTTGACGCCAAGGTTTGCGTCCTCCGCCTCTAACTTCAGAACGATTTTTAACTTTGTGTGTTCCTTGACGCAATGATGCCTGCTGCATAAGCACAGCATCCGCTAGAACAGCTTCATTTGGTTCGATGCCAAATACGGCATCCGCCAAATCTACATCTCCGACTTGAGAACCGGATTGGTTAAACAATGCTACTTTAGGCATGATGGAGCCTCCTTTCATTCAGACATTTTATTTCGTTGCTTTTACAGCACTTTGAATAGATACATAGCTTTTTTTCGGTCCAGGTACATTACCTTTGATTAGCAGCAAATTACGATCTGTATCGACTTTCACTACTTCAAGGTTTTGTACTGTTACTGTGTTTGTACCCATGCGTCCCGGAAGCTTCTTCCCTTTAAGAACGTGGTTTGGATCTGTTGGACCCATTGAACCTGGCGACGGTGGTAACGAGAACCGTGAGACATTGGTCCGCGAGACTGGTTATGGCGCTTAATAGCACCCTGGAAACCTTTCCCTTTAGACGTTCCAGTTACATCAACTGTGTCTCCTGCATTAAATGTATCAACTTTGACTTCCTGACCAACTTCATAATCCGTAAGTGTCACGTCACGGAATTCACGTACGTAGCGCTTGGGAGTAGTACTTGCTTTCTCAGCATGTCCCTTAGCTGGTTTGTTAGAACGTGATTCTTTTTTATCGGAGAAACCAAGTTGAATGGCTTCATACCCGTCAGACTCAACAGTCTTGGTTTGTAGAACCACATTTGGTTCAGCTTGGATAACTGTTACCGGTACTACCTCTCCATTGTCGTTAAACAACTGTGTCATTCCAATTTTTCTTCCCAAGATTCCTTTGGCCATTAGTCACACCTCCTGTTATTTCATAAAATTATTTTTTATTTATTGTTAATATAAAAGACTATTAAAGTTTAATTTCAATATCGACACCAGATGGTAAATCCAAACGCATCAAAGCATCAACTGTTTGCGGCGTTGGGCTTACGATGTCGATTAAACGCTTATGTGTGCGCATTTCAAACTGCTCACGTGAATCCTTAAACTTGTGAGTCGCACGCAAGATTGTGTAAACAGACTTTTCTGTAGGTAGTGGAATAGGTCCAGATACTCCCGCTCCAGAACGCTTCGCTGTGTCAACAATCTTCTCTGCAGACTGATCAAGAATGCGATGGTCATAAGCTTTTAAACGAATACGAATTTTTTCTTTTGCCATTTGTAGACCTCCTTTTTTCGTCCGATTTATACAGACATCCTCCGCGAAAATTATCCCATCACGCCCTCCCATGGCAAAGGGTCCGGGTGTGTCGGCAACCTTCCGCATCATCGTTATCCAGGACCAAGAACGTATAGATTGACTGATTTATCAGCTCAAAAATATATCCATTGGTCACACTTTTTCTATTATAAAGACCTAGTACACTAATTGCAAGTTTTTATTCAAAAAAAATTTGCTTTCCTTTATTTCTCAAGCAATCCTTCTTGCTGATTGCTGTAAGGAGTCTCTTTCTTGATGGTCAGGAGGTAATCAGCCAGCCGTTTTGTTTCTTCCTTATATTATATAGAAGAGATAGGATAAAGACGTTCCACACAGTGCTATCCCACTAAAAAGAGCCCTGACTCTGTCAGGACTCTTATTATATCACTTTACTTATTACTCAGTGATTTCAGCAACAACGCCAGCGCCTACAGTACGTCCGCCTTCACGGATAGAGAACTTCGTACCGTCTTCGATCGCGATTGGAGCAATTAGTTCAACTGTCATTTCGATGTTGTCACCAGGCATAACCATTTCTACGCCTTCAGGAAGGTGGATAACACCAGTTACGTCAGTTGTACGGAAGTAGAACTGAGGACGATAGTTAGAGAAGAAAGGAGTGTGACGTCCACCCTCTTCTTTTGAAAGAACGTATACCTCAGCTTTAAACTTCGTGTGTGGTGTGATAGAACCAGGCTTAGCCAAAACTTGACCACGCTTGATGTCCTCACGGCTTACACCACGAAGAAGGGCACCAATGTTGTCGCCAGCTTCTGCATAGTCAAGAAGCTTACGGAACATTTCTACTCCAGTAACAGTTGTTTTTCTAGCTTCTTCATCGATACCGATGATTTCAATTTCATCACCAACGTTAAGAACTCCACGCTCTACACGGCCAGTCGCAACTGTACCACGGCCAGTGATAGAGAATACGTCCTCAACAGGCATCATGAACGCCTTGTCTTTGTCACGCTCTGGAGTTGGGATGTAGTCATCTACAGCTTGCATAAGCTCGACGATTTTTCCTCGTACGCTTCGTCTCCTTCAAGTGCTTTCAAAGCAGATCCGGATACAACAGGTACGTCGTCTCCAGGGAAGTCGTACTCAGAAAGAAGGTCACGTACTTCCATTTCAACTAGCTCAAGAAGCTCTTCGTCGTCTACCATGTCTACTTTGTTCAAGAAAACAACGATAGAAGGTACACCAACCTGACGGGAAAGAAGAATGTGCTCACGAGTTTGTGGCATTGGACCGTCAGCTGCGGATACTACAAGAATAGCTCCGTCCATTTGTGCAGCACCAGTGATCATGTTTTTAACATAGTCAGCGTGGCCTGGGCAGTCAACGTGTGCATAGTGACGAGAATCTGTTTCATACTCTACGTGTGCAGTAGAGATTGTGATTCCACGCTCGCGCTCTTCTGGAGCACCGTCGATAGAATCGTAAGCCATAGCCGTTCCAGAACCGGAACGCTTGTGAAGTACAGTTGTAATAGCAGCCGTTAACGTAGTTTTACCATGGTCAACGTGGCCGATAGTACCGATATTGGCATGTGTTTTCGAACGATCAAACTTTTCTTTTGCCATTATGATAATCCTCCCTTAAATCAAGTAAATTATGTGAAGCAAGAAAGGTGGAACATTCTGCTATGAATCACCTTTCTTAGCTTACAATAAATTTTTTTTAGAAACAATTGTTTCGATTAAATTATTGTCCACTACTTTTCTTAATGATTTCTTCAGAAACACTCTTAGGCACTTCTTCATAGTGGTCAAAGTACATGCTGTACGTTCCACGTCCTTGTGTGTTAGAACGAAGGTTTGTAGCATAACCAAACATTTCAGCAAGTGGTACAAATGCACGGATCACCTGAGCATTCCCACGAGCTTCCATACCTTCAACACGGCCGCGACGGGAAGTTACGTCACCCATAACGTCACCCATGTATTCCTCTGGAACCACAATTTCAACTTTCATAAGCGGCTCAAGAAGCACAGGGTTACACTTGGTTTTTGCCTGCTTAAGTGCCATAGAAGCAGCTACTTTAAATGCCATTTCGTTGGAGTCAACGTCATGGTAAGAACCATCAAAGAGCTTGGCTTTTACATCAATAAGCGGGTACCCTGCCAACAGACCATTTTGCATTGACTCAGCAATGCCCTGCTCTACAGAAGGAATATATTCACGAGGAACAACCCCACCTACGATTTTGTTTTCAAATTCAAAGCCGGCGCCTTCTTCATTTGGTTCAAATTCAACCCAAACGTGACCATACTGACCGCGTCCACCGGACTGACGGACAAACTTTCCTTCACATTTTGCACCTTGACGAATCGTTTCACGGTAAGATACCTGAGGAGCACCTACAGTAGCATCTACTTTGAACTCACGTCTTAGACGGTCAACAATGATATCAAGGTGAAGTTCTCCCATTCCAGAGATAATTGTTTGACCAGTTTCTTCATCGGTCTTTGTCTGGAAAGTTGGATCCTCATCAGCAAGTCTTGCAAGGGCAATACCCATTTTATCCTGGTCTGCTTTTGACTTAGGTTCAACAGACAAGGAGATAACCGGTTCTGGGAATTCCATAGATTCAAGGATTACGCGATCCTTTTCATCACATAGAGTGTCCCCAGTTGATGTATCTTTCAAACCTACTCCTGCTGCAATATCACCAGCATACACACTGGAGATTTCTTCACGAGAGTTTGCATGCATTTGAAGAATACGACCTACACGCTCACGCTTGTCCTTAGTTGAGTTACGAACATAAGAACCAGAATCAAGTCTCCCTGAGTACACGCGGAAGAACGTCAGCTTACCAACGTAAGGGTCAGCCATTACCTTAAAGGCAAGTGCTGAGAAAGGCCCGTTATCGTCAGCTTTACGCTCTACTTCTTCCTCAGTGTCTGGAAGATGACCTTTGATAGGAGGTACATCAAGCGGCGATGGAAGATAGTCAATGACAGCGTCAATCATTAATTGAACACCTTTGTTTTTGAAAGCAGAACCGCAAAGCACAGGGTAGAATTCTACACTTAGTGTAGCTTTACGAACAGCTGCTTTTAATTCGTCATTGCTGATTTCTTCACCTTCAAGATATTTCATCATAAGATCTTCATCGAGTTCAGATACTGCCTCAATTAGCTTCTCACGATACTCCTCAGCTTGAGCCTTGTATTCTTCTGGGATTTCACGGGCCTCTGTACGAGTTCCGAGATCGTCCAAGTAGAAGAATGCTTCCATTGTAACAAGATCAATGATACCCTCAAATTCGTCTTCAGCACCAATCGGTAGCTGAACTGCCTGCGCATTAGCACCTAGACGGTCTTTAAGAGTACCCAAGGAGTAGATGAAATCTGCTCCGATTTTATCCATCTTATTAACAAAAACAATACGAGGTACATGATATGTGGTCGCCTGGCGCCACACTGTTTCTGTTTGTGGTTCCACACCAGATTGTGCGTCAAGAACCGCAACTGCCCCGTCAAGTACACGAAGAGAACGCTCTACTTCTACAGTAAAGTCTACGTGCCTGGTGTATCGATTATGTTTACACGATGGTCTTTCCACTGAGCGGTGGTAGCAGCAGAGGTGATAGTAATACCACGCTCTTGCTCTTGCTCCATCCAGTCCATTTGAGATGCACCTTCATGAGTTTCACCAATTTTATGGATACGACCAGTATAATAAAGGATACGTTCTGTGGCAGTCGTTTTACCGGCATCGATGTGAGCCATGATACCGATATTACGAGTTTTTTCTAAGGAGAATGCTCTTGCCATAGACTCCTTCTCCTTTCTCAAATCCTAAGTTGGTTGAATTATTTTTTTATAATATCTACCTGACAGATTACCAGCGATAATGAGCAAATGCTTTGTTTGCTTCAGCCATACGGTGAGTGTCCTCACGCTTCTTAACTGCTGAACCAGTATTGTTTGCTGCATCCATAATTTCATTAGCCAAACGTTCTTCCATTGTTTTCTCTCCGCGAAGACGAGCATAGCTCACCAACCAGCGAAGTCCCAATGTTGTACGACGATCAGGCTTAACTTCAATCGGTACCTGGTAGTTTGCACCACCTACACGACGAGCTTTAACTTCCAGCACAGGCATGATGTTTTTCAATGCTTGATCGAATACTTCCATTGGCTCTTGATTTGTACGTTCACGTACGATATCAAAAGACTTATAAAGAATGTTTTGAGCTTTACCTTTTTTACCGTCAACCATAATGCGGTTGATTAGACGAGTGACCAATTTTGAGTTGTAAAGCGGATCAGGCAGCACGTCACGGCGAGGTACAGGTCCTTTACGAGGCATGGATCACCCCTCCTTTCTTGTCTTTATTTTTATTTCTTCGGCTTCTTCGTGCCGTATTTAGATCTGCTTTGCTTACGATCTTGTACACCAGCAGTGTCTAGTGCACCACGAACGATGTGATAACGTACCCCTGGAAGGTCCTTAACACGTCCTCCACGGATCAATACCACACTATGTTCTTGTAAGTTATGGCCAATTCCCGGGATGTAAGCAGTAACCTCGATCCCGTTTGTCAAACGAACACGTGCATACTTACGCAATGCAGAGTTCGGTTTCTTTGGCGTCATTGTTCCAACACGAGTACATACTCCGCGCTTTTGAGGAGCAGACTGGTCTGTTTGAACTTTTTTGAAGCTGTTAAACCCTTTGTTCAAAGCTGGGCTGTCAGACTTCTTTGTTTTGTTTTGACGTCCTTTACGGACAAGTTGGTTAATAGTAGGCATCCAATTTCCTCCTTCCTTAAGCTATTTTCAAGACCACCGATCCAGGTGGTTCAATTGAAGACAAAAGTAAAGTTTTTGCTAGCAGAGAGAACCCTGCCAGCAAAAACATTATCCCTTTTTCAAGGCAACCGTTGCAGCTCCTACATCAATTCCACAAGCTTTACCAAGCAGCTGCATAGAATCGACAGTGTGAATGGGGATATTTCTATCTTTAGCAGCTAAGATGATTTTGTTGACAACACGCTTTTCTGCATCCTCGGCAACAATTACTTCATCTGCTGTACCCGCTTCTAAAGCTTTCAACGTCTGCTTCGTTCCTATCACTACTTCAGCGGCCTGTGTTACTTTTTCATAAGACATTAGTCATCCTCCAAAGCACAGGGTGTTAGGCGCACTTTGATATCATATCACTCTGAAAAACGAGTGTCAACACTCTTTTACTCATGATTCATAATTGCTTCAACACTATCCGCTTCAGGCTTTTCCACTGTTTCACTTATATCTGACTTCAATGAACGATATCTCTGCATCCCTGTTCCGGCTGGAACAAGTTTACCGATAATAACGTTCTCTTTCAGTCCTACAAGCTCATCACGTTTTCCTTTGATTGCCGCATCTGTAAGGACACGAGTCGTTTCCTGGAAGGATGCAGCTGACAAGAAGGAGTCTGTTTCAAGAGACGCTTTCGTAATACCAAGAATCACAGGGCGGCCCACAGCCGGCATTTTGCCTTCTGCCAGTACTTTATGGTTAGCATCGTCAAAATTGTGCACTTCCACAAGGCTACCAGGCAGTACCTCTGTATCTCCGGAATCTGCGACACGGATCTTACGAAGCATTTGACGGACCATTACCTCTACGTGTTTGTCGCCAATTTCTACCCCTTGCATGCGGTATACCTTTTGAACTTCTTTTAGCAGGTATTCTTGTGTCCCATGAAGACCTGAAACAACCAGTAGTTCTTTCGGGTCGATGGAGCCTTCAGTTAAAGGATCACCCGTTTCCACATGATCTCCTACTCCTACTTTAAGGCGTGCGCCATATGGGGTAGTATAAGATCTTGTTTCCTGATCCCCTTTTATTGTTACTTCTTTTTTATCGCCAGCTTCCTGAACCTCCGCTACTTCACCGGACAATTCAGTAATAACGGCTTGCCCTTTAGGATTTCGTGCTTCAAATAGTTCCTGGATACGCGGGAGACCTTGTGTAATATCGTCTCCTGCCACCCCGCCTGTATGGAACGTACGCATGGTGAGCTGGGTTCCCGGCTCTCCGATAGATTGTGCTGCAATAATTCCTACTGCTTCTCCAACCTCTACGTCACTTCCAGTAGCAAGGTTTCTTCCGTAACATTTCTTACATGCACCGTGTCGCGTATCGCATGTAAATACAGAACGGATCGTTACCGTTTCCACTCCGGAATCTTCAATTACTTTTGCTGTATCTTCATTAATCAGTTCATTCTTCCTGATCAGCGTTTCATCTGTTTCTGGGTGGCGCACAGTCTTAAAGGCCACACGCCCTACGAGACGGTCATACAAGTCCTCAATGACTTCATTCCCTTCCCTAAGAGCACTCACTTCAAGGCCTCTGTCTGTTCCGCAGTCATTTTCCCGAATGATAACATCCTGGGCAACATCAACAAGGCGACGAGTAAGATAGCCTGAGTCGGCTGTTTTCAGAGCTGTATCCGCAAGACCTTTTCGTGCTCCGTGCGTGGAGATAAAGTACTCAAGTACTGTCAGACCTTCACGGAAGCTGGACTTAATCGGAAGCTCGATAATACGTCCAGACGGGTTGGCCATCAATCCGCGCATTCCAGCAAGCTGTGTAAAGTTAGATGCGTTACCACGAGCACCAGAGTCACTCATCATGAAGATTGGGTTTTGGGGATCTAGTGTACCCATTAAGCGTTCCTGAATGATATCCTTCGCTTCACTCCAGATGGAAATAACTTTATCGTAGCGCTCTTCCTCAGTAATTAAACCGCGGCGGAACTGCTTCATAACCCGTTCCACCTTCAGGTCAGCATCATCAAGAATTTCTTGTTTTGTCTTCAATACTACAATGTCTGAAACCCCGACAGTGATCCCCGCTTTAGTGGAATAATAAAACCCTAGGTCTTTCATTCGGTCAAGCATCTTCGACGTTTCAGTAATCTGGAAGTCTTTAAATACTTGAGCGATGATGTCTCCTAAGAAACCTTTCTTAAAAGGAGGAACAACGTCTCTGGATTCAAACTCTTTTTTAACGTCCGTAGTGTTAGGCACCATGTATTTCGCTGGTGTAGCTGTTTCAAGGTTTGTTCTCGTAGGTTCATTTACAAAGGCAAATGAGCTCGGCATAATCTCATTAAAAATTAACTTCCCTACGGTCGTTAACAACAATTGATTATTCTGCTCTTCGGTAAAGGTCGTCTTTTTCAAGGAGGCAACAGGGATCGCAATCCTGCTGTGTAAATGTACGTATCCATTTTGGTAAGCAGTTAATGCTTCATTGGTGTCCTTGAAGACAGAACCTTCTCCATCTGCCCCTTTTCGTTCCAGAGTGAGATAATAGTTCCCTAAAACCATATCCTGGGAAGGAGTTACAACAGGCTTTCCATCCTTAGGATTAAGGATGTTCTGCGCTGCAAGCATAAGGATTCTTGCTTCCGCTTGTGCTTCCGCTGAAAGAGGAACGTGAACAGCCATTTGGTCTCCGTCAAAGTCCGCATTATACGCCGTACATACGAGAGGATGCAGCTTAATCGCTCGACCTTCAACAAGCGTTGGTTCAAATGCTTGAATACCTAGTCTGTGTAACGTCGGCGCCCGGTTTAATAGTACTGGGTGCTCTCTGATTACCTCTTCTAGTACATCCCATACTTCCGGCTGCACTCGCTCTACTTTTCGTTTCGCACTTTTGATGTTGTGGGCAAGTCCTTTGCTGACAAGCTCCTTCATTACAAAAGGCTTAAACAGCTCAAGCGCCATTTCCTTTGGAAGACCACATTGATACATTTTAAGAGCGGGCCCTACTACGATTACGGAACGGCCGGAATAGTCAACACGCTTACCTAGTAAGTTTTGACGGAAACGGCCTTGTTTTCCCTTCAACATGTGGGAAAGGGATTTCAACGGACGATTCCCCGGCCCAGTTACAGGACGGCCGCGGCGTCCGTTATCTATTAATGCATCTACTGCTTCCTGAAGCATTCTTTTTTCATTTTGAACGATGATATTTGGTGCTCCTAGATCTAAAAGACGCTTCAATCGGTTATTTCTGTTTATTACACGACGGTATAAATCGTTTAAGTCCGACGTGGCAAACCGGCCACCGTCAAGCTGCACCATTGGACGCAGTTCAGGCGGAATTACCGGAAGAACATCAAGAATCATCCATGATGGATCATTCCCTGAGTTTCTAAATGCTTCGAGAACTTCTAGGCGCTTAATCGCTCTCGTCCGGCGCTGGCCTTGAGCAGTTTCCAACTCTTCTTTCAACGTTTTAACTTCTTTG
The DNA here is from genome assembly GCF_001310615.1 of Thalassobacillus sp. C254. NCBI lineage: Bacteria > Bacillati > Bacillota > Bacilli > Caryophanales > Bacillaceae > Thalassobacillus > Thalassobacillus sp. C254. The sequence goes on from NZ_BAXQ01000021.1 coordinate 37,693, forward strand.
TCTAAATCGATATCTGACAAAATCTTTCTAATTGCTTCGGCTCCCATTTGAGCCGAAAAGCCTCTTCCGTACTTATCATAGTACGAACGATATTCCTTCTCTGAAAGAAGCTGCTTATATTCTAGAGGGGTGTCTCCAGCATCAGTCACTACGTACGAAGCGAAATAAATGACTTCCTCCAAGGAACGAGGTGACATGTCTAAAACAAGGCCCATTCGGCTTGGAATCCCTTTAAAATACCAGATATGGGATACTGGTGCAGCAAGTTCAATATGTCCCATTCGTTCACGGCGGACTTTCGCTCTTGTCACTTCCACGCCGCACCGGTCACAGACCACGCCTTTGTAGCGGACCCTTTTGTACTTGCCACAGTGACATTCCCAATCTTTTGTTGGTCCAAAGATACGTTCGCAGAAAAGTCCGTCCTTTTCAGGCTTTAACGTACGATAATTAATTGTTTCCGGCTTTTTCACTTCACCGCGAGACCAGGAGCGAATCTTATCCGGAGAAGCAAGACCAATTTTCATGTATTCAAAGTTATTTACATCTATCAAGGGGTCAACCTCCCTTTCGAACTTTCAGGTTGTAGGGAAAACAGCGGAGCGAAAGGCGGGATGTCCTTTCGCTTCCGGCAAACAGTGTTGTTATTTAGGCGTTCTCACTGGACTCCATTTTCAGGTTCAGCTTGTCATTAGACTGCTCTTCTTCATCGTCTAACTCTTTCATTTCAATTTCTTCTTCCGTACTAGAAAGCATCTTCACATCCATGCCAAGAGCTTGCAGCTCTTTAATCAGTACTTTGAAAGATTCAGGCACGCCTGGTTCAGGGACATTTTCTCCTTTGACGATTGCTTCGTAAGTTTTTACACGTCCTACGACGTCATCAGACTTCACTGTCAGAATTTCCTGCAGTGTATAGGCAGCCCCATATGCTTCTAGCGCCCATACTTCCATTTCCCCAAAACGCTGACCGCCAAATTGGGCTTTACCGCCAAGCGGCTGCTGTGTAACAAGGGAATAAGGGCCAGTTGAACGAGCATGAAGCTTGTCGTCGACCATGTGAGCCAGTTTAATCATATACATAACCCCGACAGAAACACGGTTATCAAAAGTCTCACCGGTCCGGCCGTCGTATAGTATTGTTTTACCATCACGAGCCATTCCTGCTTCAAGCAATGTTTCCCACACGTCTTCCTCTCGGGCTCCGTCAAATACCGGAGTGGCCATATGGAGTTTCAGCTGGCGGGCGGCCATTCCTAAATGAAGCTCAAGCACTTGTCCGATATTCATACGAGATGGTACCCCTAGAGGGTTAAGCATGATATCAATCGGTGTTCCATCTGGAAGGTAAGGCATATCTTCCTCGGGAAGAATCCGGGATATAACACCCTTGTTCCCGTGACGTCCTGCCATTTTGTCACCTTCATGAATCTTACGTTTCTGAACGATATAAGCTCTAACCAGCTGGTTAACTCCCGGTGGAAGCTCATCTCCATCTTCACGGTTAAAGATCTTAACATCAAGACAATGCCGTCAGCTCCGTGGGGCACTCGCAGAGAAGTGTCCCTTACTTCACGGGCTTTTTCACCAAAGATGGCATGAAGAAGTCGTTCCTCAGCTGTCAGTTCTGTCATCCCTTTTGGAGTAACTTTCCCGACAAGAATGTCTCCATCTTTTACTTCGGCTCCCACTCTGATGATCCCTCGATCATCCAGGTTTTTAAGAGCATCCTCACTTACGTTAGGAATGTCTCGAGTAATTTCCTCTGGTCCAAGCTTTGTATCACGTGCTTCCGACTCATATTCTTCAATATGCACAGAAGTATATACATCGTCCTTTACCAGTCTTTCACTTAAGATGATGGCATCCTCGTAGTTATAGCCGTCCCATGTCATAAAGCCAACTAATACATTACGCCCTAGAGCCATTTCACCTTTTTCCATCGATGGGCCGTCAGCGAGCACCTCACCTTTCACAACCTGGTCTCCTTCACTCACAATTGGACGCTGGTTGTAACTGGTTCCTTGGTTTGAACGTATAAACTTGGACAAATTATATTTATCAAGGTCTGTCTTAACATCTTTACCGTCCACTGCCTCAAGGCGGCGAATCCATACTTCTCTAGCAGTGACACGCTCTACGATTCCCCTTGATTTAGAGACAATCGCTGCCCCTGAATCCTTAGCAGACACGTACTCCATGCCGGTACCCACAATAGGAGCTTCCGGCTCTAACAAAGGCACTGCCTGCCGCTGCATGTTCGCACCCATAAGAGCACGGTTAGAGTCGTCATTTTCAAGGAAAGGGATACAAGCTGTCGCAGCAGATACAACCTGCTTTGGAGAAACATCCATGTAGTCTATTTTTTCTTTCGGCACAATGGTGTTCTCACCGCGGAAACGCGCAATGATATTCTCATCCACAAAGCTTCCATCATCAGTGAGCTTCGCATTAGCCTGAGCGACTACATAATTGTCTTCTTCATCCGCAGTTAAATAATCGATATGCTCAGTAACCTTTCCAGTCTCATGATCAACACGGCGGTACGGAGTTTCCATAAAGCCAAATTCGTTGACCTTTGCATAACTTGACAAAGAGTTAATCAAGCCGATGTTTGGACCTCTGGTGTCTCAATCGGACACATCCGGCCATAGTGAGAGTAGTGAACATCACGCACTTCAAATCCGGCACGCTCACGAGTTAACCCGCCGGGCCCAAGAGCAGAAAGACGGCGTTTATGCGTTAACTCTGCCAATGGATTCGTCTGGTCCATGAACTGGGAAAGCTGAGAGCTTCCAAAGAACTCTTTGATTGAAGCAATTACCGGGCGGATATTAATCAGAGCCTGGGGAGTGATAGCGCTTGGGTCTTGTATAGACATTCTTTCACGCACCACTCGCTCCATTCGTGACAATCCGATACGGAATTGGTTTTGAAGTAATTCACCTACAGAACGTAAACGACGGTTACCTAAGTGATCGATGTCATCTGTATCTCCCACCCCATGAAGCAGGTTAAAGAAATAGTTAATGGAAGCCACAATGTCTTCCGGAGTAATGTTTTTGACAGACTTGTCAATATTGCCATTACTGATGACATTGATCGCCCGGTCGGCATCCTGCTCATCAGGCGGATATATTTTGATAGACTGAATATCTAAATCGCCTTCTTGTACTACACCACCGCTGACAGAATATCTCTTAAATCCTACATTATTTTCAAGGTAAGGAATAAGTCTATCAAGAGTTCTGCGGTCGATGACTGCACCTTCTTCAGCAAGCACTTCACCTGTTTCTGGGTCTACCAGAGTTTCAGCAAGGCGCTGATTAAAGAGACGATTCTTGATATGAAGCTTTTTGTTCATTTTATAACGGCCGACATTTGCCAGGTCATATCTCTTTGGATCAAAGAACCTTGAGTCTAAAAGACTTTTAGCGTTTTCTACAGTCGGCGGTTCCCCTGGACGAAGGCGCTCATAGATTTCAATGAGTGCTTTTTCCGTTCCATCGGTATTGTCTTTTTCAAGAGTATTGCGTAAATACTCATCTTCACCCAGAAGATCAATAATCTCCTGGTCCGAGCTAAACCCAAGAGCTCGCATAAGTACAGATACAGGGATTTTTCGTGTGCGGTCGATACGAACGTAAACAATGTCTTTCGCATCTGTTTCAAGTTCCAGCCATGCTCCACGATTAGGAATGACCGTGGTGGTATAACCTTTCTTTCCATTCTTGTCCGTTTTATGGCTGTAGTACACACTTGGCGAACGAACAAGCTGGGATACGATAACACGCTCAGCTCCATTAATGACAAAGGTTCCCGTATCAGTCATTAGAGGGAAGTCCCCCATGAAAACCTCTTGTTCTTTAACCTCTCCTGTTTCTTTGTTCATTAATCGAACCTTCACTCGGAGTGGAGCAGAGTAAGTTACGTCTCTTTCTTTTGATTCTTCTACGGAATACTTTGGTTCTCCAAGGCTGTAATCAATGAATTCAAGGATGAGGTTCCCTGTAAAATCTTCTATTGGGGAAATATCCTGGAACATTTCCTTTATACCCTCATCTAAAAACCATTGATAGGAAGCGGTTTGGATTTCAATGAGGTTAGGTAATTCTAACACTTCACTGATTCTTGCATAGCTTCTTCTCTGGCGGTGGCGTCCAAACTGAATGAGTTGACCTGTCAACTGATTCACCCCTCAAATCTCGCAAATTGTTCGTCACTCTCGGAGCAACGACTTTCCAAAGGTGACAAGCAATAAGGAAAGAAAATATGTGAACACGAATAACCCCTTTTCAAACGAAAATGGAGTCACTCATGTTTCTTCCAAGCTGATTCACAAATAATAATCTTCTTGCTGTATTACGAGAGTGCTAACCATCAAGTTATGAAGAAACGTAAGATAAGCAAACAATGCAGCTTGAACTTACTGTTCAAATGCTTGGCGGAATCTGTAAAATAAAATTTTAATGCTCTTTCATTCGAAAAGTGCAAAATAAAAAATGGCTCTATAGAGAAACCACTATTTTCCATCTCCTGCCTTGATTATCCTATTGTTCCCCACTCTCTTGTTTTTTATTCACTACCTGATCATTTTCATTAATTCTCTTTGCATCATAAAATTGGTAGTTATACGCATTAAATAACAATAACACAAACCAATCTTCTGGTCAATTATTTTTTGGCCCTTAAAATATAATAACCTTTGTTTTTTTTCACGGTTTCGACGGACTCAAAGATTTCTTCCAGTCTTTCCTTAGCAGAAGGAGCACCTTGCTTTTTTTGTATTACTACCCAAAGTTCTCCGCCAGGCACCAAGTGGTTAAACGTTTGTTTGAAAAGCTCATGAACCACTTTCTTTCCGGCTCTGATCGGGGGATTGGTAACGATTGCCGAGAAGTCCTGCTTTTCTACTGAATCAAGCAAATCACTCTCTTGTATAGTGACATTGTTTATTTGATTGTCTTTTGCATTCCTCTTCGCCAGAGCAAGCGCTCTCTGGTTCACATCAACCATCCACACGTCTCTTTCCTTTTCAGCAGCAAGAGCAAGTCCAATAGGTCCGTATCCGCAACCCACGTCAAGAATCTCACCATCTGCCTCGGGCCACTCAAAAGCATCAAGCAAGGTTTGCGTTCCAAAGTCCACTTCTCCTTTTGAGAACACGCCTCTGTCAGTGGTGAACACTAGCTTATTACCACGTAAAACTGTTTTGATCTTTCGTTCTTCACTCTCACTAGAAGGGTTATGAGAATAATAATGATCTTTCATAACGTGCCTCCTCATTTATGAACTGTCCATCTATCCTACCAAAAGTAAATTGCAGAAAGCAAAAAATGCCTTGTTTTCCCAACTAAAATGATATTCTTCTCCACTACCCCCGGCATCAGATGACCTTCAAAACAAAACAATCGAACAAAAAGGCTCCCCCCTAGATTAGGAGGAAGCCGATATTGCTGCGTTACCTTACTTAACTTCTACGCTTGCGCCAGCGTCTTCTAGCTTGCCTTTGATTTCTTCAGCGTCTTCTTTGCTTACGCCTTCTTTGATTGTCTCTGGAGCGCCGTCAACTAGAGCTTTAGCTTCTTTCAAGCCAAGTCCAGTGATTTCACGTACGACTTTGATTACGTTGATCTTAGATCCGCCAGCGGACTCAAGAACTACGTCAAATTCAGTTTGCTCAGCTTCAGCAGCTTCTCCGCCTCCGCCAGCTACAGCTACAGGAGCAGCAGCAGTTACGCCAAACTCCTCTTCGATTGCTTTTACAAGGTCGTTCAATTCAAGAACGGACATTTCTTTGATTTCTTCAATGATAGATTCTTTACTCATTGTGAATCCTCCTTAAAATAATTGATTATATTTTTACGTACTTTACGCACTATACAGCGACGTTCGACTTATGCGCCTTCTTCTTCCTTTTGGTCGGCAACTGCTTTGGTAGCCAAAGCAAAGTTGCGCATTGGAGCTTGAAGTACGCTGAGTAGCATAGAAACAAGTCCGTCGTGAGATGGTAGGTCGGCAAGCTGCTTGATTTCATCAAGGCTTACTACACGTCCTTCAATCACGCCTGTTTTTAATTTCCAGCGCCTCATGATTTTTTGCAAAATTGTTAAGAACCTTAGCCGGCGCCACTACATCTTCTGTGCTTGTGGCGATAGCAGTTGGACCAACAAGATGCTCATCAAGGTCTGTTAGGTTTACTTGTTCAGTCGCACGGCGAGTCATTGTGTTTTTGTACACTTTGAAATCTACGCCAGCTTCACGCAATTGCTTACGAAGTTCAGTAGCTTCTGCCACGTCAAGTCCACGGTAGTCTACAAGGATTGTAGAAACGCTATTTTCAAGCTTTTCTGCGATTTCGCTTACGACTTGCTGCTTCTGTTCAATTACTTTGCTCATCGTCACACCTCCTAGTCTTCATACATTATTACCACACGATGACAAGGCTTCTATTCATTCACCCTTTGCTTATGCAATAAAAAAACCTTCATGTCCATAGACATGAAGGTTTGCTCTCATAATTATCCTATGTGATTTCTCACTAGGAATTATAGAAAACTACCTCGGCAGGAAGTTTAAGTGCGGCAAGCACTCCTGCTGTCTATGGTACGTCCGTATTGGTTTGTTTCAGGTTTCATACCTTTAACAGTATATATATTTCAAAGTAAGACGTCAAGTCTTATTTTAGGTTCAAAGTAGAAGTAGATACTTTCACTCCAGGACCCATAGTAGAAGCAACTGCTACGCCCTTCATATACGTTCCTTTAGCAGCGGCAGGCTTAGCTTTTACCAGCGTCTCGATCACTGTGTTAAAGTTCTCTTGAAGCTTTTCAGTATCAAAAGAGATTTTACCGATTGGCGCGTGGATGTTACCAGACTTATCTGTGCGATATTCAACTTTACCAGCCTTAATCTCACCTACAGCCTTTTCTACATCCATTGTTACCGTACCGGTTTTAGGGTTTGGCATTAGACCTTTAGGTCCAAGTACTTTACCTAGTCTACCAACTTGAGCCATCATGTCCGGTGTTGCAACAACAACATCAAACTCAAACCAGCCTTGTTGGATTTTGTTTACAAGATCATCTTCACCAACATAATCTGCTCCAGCAGCTTCTGCCTCTTGCGCTTTTGCACCTTTAGCAAAAACCAGGACACGTTGAGTTCTGCCAGTTCCGTGCGGAAGCACAACAGCTCCGCGGATTTGCTGGTCATTTTTCCTTGGGTCAACGCCAAGACGAACAGCCACTTCTACTGTTTCATCAAAAGAAGCAGGAGCAGTCTTTTTTACTAGCTCAATAGCTTCTTCGGCATTATATGCTTGTTCACGATCAATAAGCTTTACAGCATCTTGATACTTTTTACCTCTTTTAGCCAATTTCATTTCCTCCTCGTTGTGGTTTTAGCGGTTATACCTCCCACTAATAAAGGTTGCGTCGTCCAGTCATCTAGACGGGATCTCGCAACCCTTAATCAGGCAACGGCAATTAGTCTTCGACTACAATGCCCATGCTTCTTGCTGTACCTTCAACCATAAGCATAGCTGCATCAATGTCAGCTGCGTTAAGATCTGGCATCTTTGTCTCAGCAATTTCACGTACTTTATCACGCTTAATCGTTGCTACTTTGTTCTTGTTAGGTTCACCAGAACCGCTTTCCACTCCAGCAGCTTTCTTTAGAAGAACAGCAGCGGGTGGAGTTTTTGTGATGAAAGTAAACGAACGATCTTCATATACACTAATTTCTACAGGAATGATCATTCCTGCTTGATCAGCAGTACGAGCATTGAATTCCTTACAGAATCCCATGATATTTACTCCAGCTTGTCCTAGTGCCGGTCCTACTGGCGGAGCCGGATTCGCTTTCCCTGCAGGAATCTGCAATTTAACGACTTTCTCGACTTTTTTAGCCACGCGACACACCTCCTTAGTCCGTGATGTGGTTTCTCGGGCAAGAGCCTCCCACTCGAAAACGAACTTGATATCACAAGTTCGTTTGTTGAAGCTTATTTCAAACATTAAAAATCTTATCACTTCGCGAGAGGAACTGCAAGTCCAAATTTAAATCTTTTCAACCTGATGAAACTCCAGCTCCACAGGAGTCTCCCTGCCAAACATATTGACATGCACCTTTACTTTTTGCTTTTCTGTATTAATATCTTCAATGGTGCCGGTAAAGTCAGCAAACGGTCCTTCTTTCACCTTCACTGTTTCTTTAAGGTCAAAGTCCACCTCTGCTTTCGGAGCATCCACACCCATTTGCTTCAAAATGTTATCTACTTCATCAGGAAGCAAAGGAGTCGGCTTGGAGCCTGCTCCTGCAGAGCCTACGAATCCAGTCACCCCCGGAGTGTTTCGAACTACGTACCAGGAGTCATCTGTCATCACCATTTCTACAATGACGTACCCTGGAAAGACCTTGCGAGTGACCGCTTTGCTTTTTCCGTTTTTCACTTCCGTTTCTTCTTCAACCGGAACAAGCACGCGGAAAATCTTATCGGTCATCTCCATGGACTCTACCCTTTTTTCCAGGTTCGTTTTTACTTTGTTTTCATATCCAGAATATGTGTGTACTACAAACCAATTTTTCTCCATGTTCAAGTGGACGGTATGTCCTTCCCTCCTAACTAACAGGGGTCAGTTCAGCTATTAATCCAAGAATGTACGAACAAGGGTAGACAATCCTAAGTCTACCACGGCGAAGAAAATTGAAATAAAGAAAACCGTTGCAAGAACCACACCGGTATATTTTATTAACTCTTTACGAGTGGGCCAGGTAACCCGCTTCATTTCCCTGCCTACATCCCGTAAAAACTTCCCCGTATTTTTTACGCCGCTCGCCATAAGTGCCACCTCCAAAGCTTATGAGCCTCCTAAACCTACATGTCAATGAAACTATCTCTATACGAACCTTCACCGGTTTAAGATTCTCTGCAACAGAAAGCACAGCTCTTACGCTCCATCCTCTCCAATATTGGAGGAGATTATCCCTGGCTATTTATGAAAAAACCGCCTTTCGGCCTGGCTGTTCATTCCTTGCCTTCAAACAGTATATTTATAAATAAAAAAACAACCGCAGATTACTTTGTCTCACGATGAAGGCTATGCATATTACACTGTTTGCAAAACTTCTTCACCTCAATGCGGCCGGTCTCTGTCTGCTTCTTTTCAGTTGTATAGTTTCTGGCAAAGCACTGTCCACATGAGAGTACCACTTTCCTCCGCATTGAGCACCTCCTAAGTAAGCTCACACTTCGTCATATGCATGCGCTTAATCACCATATCATACAGGAATTTCACTGTCAATCAGCTGGAGGAAAGGGCCGAATTTTACCCTCAAAAAAACAAGGCAGCTGTCAAAGGATAAGCATGCCTTGTTTTTCAGTTATGAATATTTCGAAAATAAATGGTGAACGTTTTTCCTTTTACACTTATAAAGTTACGCCCTTTACTTCCATGTATCTTTCAAGCTTTCGTTTGACTCTTTGTAAAGCGTTGTCAATTGATTTCACGTGTCTGTTTAAGTCAGTCGAGATTTCTTGATAGGATCTTCCATCCAGATAAAGCATAAGTACCTTTTGTTCCAGGTCACTTAGTATTTCACTCATTTTCAGTTCGATGTCGTCAAACTCTTCCTGATTAATAATCAGTCTTCCGGGTCACTTACACGAGATCCGCATATGACATCCAGCAGAGTTCTATCTGATTCATCATCATAAAGGGGCTTGTCCAAGGAAACATAGGAATTAAGCGGCATGTGTTTCTGCCGTGTTGCCGTTTTAATTGCAGTAATAATTTGCCTGGTAATACATAGTTCAGCAAAAGCTCTAAAGGAGGAAAGCTTGTCTCCTTTAAAATCGCGAATCGACTTATAAAGCCCAATCATACCTTCTTGAACAATGTCTTCATGATCAGCCCCTATGAGAAAATAGGATCTCGCTTTTGCGCGCACAAAGTTCTTATATTTATTAATTAAAAACTCAAGTGCTGCTGTGTCTCCATTACGAACGCTTGCCACTAGTGCTTCATCTTCAGCCTTATTGAAATGGTGCTGCTTTGCATCTTTGAGGTCTGTGCCCAATACAATCCCCCCGCCTCGACTGATTGTATATTTCTAGAAATAATTATAAATCACCGTGAAACCAAGCGTCAACTACTCATCGGCCTTCTCGACGCCATTTGTCAAAAATTTCAGCAATTTCTTTTGATATGGGCAATTTCGTCTCAATTCGACGCTCTTTTGTCTCTTGTACTTGTCGAGAAATGCCTTCCTCCACCAGCTCCATTTCTATGCGAAGCTCCCGGGCTGACTTTCTCAGGGCCCCGCTTCCAAAAATCAAAGACTGCTCCGCATAGTCTGAAGTGGCGACATGTACTCGCGTTTCTACATTTTTAATTTCTCTTACAAGCTTTTCTATTCTTTCATCTGCTGTTTCATTCTCTCTTGTGTACACTACATCAATCCGGTAGTTAAGGTACTTCTTTCCCACGCCAGGAACCATGTGAGCATCAAAAATGACCTTTACCTCCCACCCTTGAACGCTTGGTACTCAGCCATTTTTTCAATTAACAAGTCCCGGGCCTGGGCGAGGTCCTTTTCCCTTAATTCTTTTAACTCCGGCCAGTCCCCGATAATGTTGTAGCCATCAACAAGCAAGACATCCTTCATTTCCATTTTACCCTTGTCCAATCGGCTTCCGTTTTCTCAGTACTTCAAACATTAACAAGCTGGCTGCTACCGACGCATTTAGTGATGTGACATGCCCTGTCATGGGAATACTTAGAAGAAAGTCACACTTCTCTTTTACCAGCCTGCTCATCCCTTTTCCTTCACTTCCAATCACCAGGCCAACAGGCATATCCCCGTCCCATTCACGGAAATCCTGCTTTCCTTTTGCATCAGTCCCTGCAAGCCACAGTCCTTTTTCCTTAAGCTCATCCATAGTCCGGGCCAGGTTTGTTACCCGCACGACCGGGACATGCTCAATCGCTCCAGTAGACGACTTTGCTACTGCCTGCGTTAAACCGACTGACCTGCGCTTTGGAATGATCACACCGTGGGCACCCGCTGCGTCTGCCGTTCGCAGAATAGACCCTAAATTATGAGGATCGGCAATTTCATCCAGTAGCAAAAAGAAAGGGTCTTCCCCTTTGTCACGCGCTTTCTTAAAAAGATCTTCAAGCTGTGCATATTCATAAGCCGCCACAGAAGCCACCACCCCTTGGTGACGGTTATTGCCGGCGAGCTCATCAAGTTTTTTCCGGGGAGAAGGCTGTACAAGAACTCCATTTTCCTTGGCAAGATCAAATACTTGTTTCATCTGCCTTTCCCGGCACCTTCAGCTGTCCACACTTTATTAATCGGCCTGCCTGCTCGTAAAGCTTCCAGGACAGCGTTTTTGCCTGTGATCCACTCCTCACTCATGACTTCTCACTCCTTTCCTGTTCTTCTTCCACGAGGGTAAATGTATAGTAAATAATTCTCTCCAAGCGTTCCTTGCGTTCCAGGAAGTATAAAAAACCTAGCAGCGCTTCAAAGGCTGTACTGTGTCTGTACGTGTTTTGATCCGTATTTTTTGGCACAGTTCCAGACTTCGCGTTTCTCCCTCTTCTCACCAATGCCTCTTCTTCCTCTGTAAGTTCCTGCTTTTCTAAAAGGCTTCTTACCGCCCGGGCTTGTGCCTTTGCGGAAACATACGATGTGGCGGTCTGGTGAAGCTTCTGAGGTCGTACTCTACCGCGGGCGATAAGATGATGTCTGACGTACATATCGTAAATAGCATCCCCCATATAAGCGAGGGCCAAAGCATTTAACTGCCGGGCATCTACTTGCTTCTCTCCTCGTTCCTCGTCCAGCATTTACCTCACCCTCTTTTCCAGCGAGTTCCTTGAGGAGTGTCCTCCAGGATGATTCCCTGCTCCTTTAAATCATCTCGAATTTTGTCGGCTAATGTAAAATCACGATTTTTCCTCGCTTGAATACGCTTTTGAATCAAAGCCTCTATCTCTTCATCAAGGATTTCTTTCTCTTCTTCTACGGTCAGGCCAAGAATATCTCCTATTTCTTTGATTATCCCTATAAAGGCGGAAAGGACCTTCTTGGAGGAATGCTCAGCCTGCATGCAGCGATTGGCTTCCTTGACTATATCAAAAAGCACAGCAATTCCATTGGCGGAATTAAAGTCATCATCCATTTCTTTGATAAAAGCCTTTTTGTGCTGATCAATCAATTTCAACCACTCTTCTTCGTCTCCAGCGTCTGCACTTTCTTCCAAGCGGTGTTCAAGGTTGCTGACCGTGGATTTAATCCGGTCCAGGCTGCTTTTTGCACTCTCTAATAATTCACTGCTGAAATTAATAGGAGTACGGTAATGTGCCTGCAGCATAAAGAAACGAACCACATCGGCCGGATGTTCCTTAATAATGTCATGCACAAGTACGAAGTTGCCAAGAGATTTCGACATTTTTTCATTATCTACTTTAATATACCCATTATGCATCCAGTAATTAGCCATCGCCTTTCCAGTAAGGGCTTCTGACTGTGCAATTTCATTTTCGTGATGAGGAAAAGCAAGATCCTGTCCTCCTGCGTGTATATCTATCGTATCACCAAGGTATTTTTTACCATGCAGAACATTCAATATGCCACCCTGGACGACCCTTTCCCCATGGGCTATCCCAGGAAATTTCCCCCTCTTTCGCTTTTTTCCATAATACAAAATCCAGAGGATCTTTCTTCTTTTCTCCCACCTCTATCCGAGAGCCAAGCTGAAGGTCTTCAATGGATTGATCTGAAAGTTTCCCATAACTGTCAAATGCTTTTGTTTTAAAATAAACGTCTCCCTCCGCTTCGTATGCATACCCTTTATCCTCCAAAAGAGTGATGAAAGTAATAATGTCCTCCATGGTGTCAGTAACTCGCGGGTGAAGATCGGCTTCCTTGACTCCGAGGGCCTTTGTATCCTCATGATAAGCCTCAATAAATTTTTCAGCTAATGCAGGGACCTCTTCTCCCAATTGATTCGCCGCTTTTATAATCTTATCGTCGACATCAGTAAAGTTAGAGATATACATTACCTCGTAACCTTTGTAGTCCAGATACCTGCGTACCATATCAAAGACAATGGCAGGCCGGGCGTTTCCTATGTGAATATAGTTATAAACCGTTGGACCGCAGACGTACATTTTCACTTTTGTTTTCTTCCAGCGGTTTGAAGGGTTCTTTCTTTCTAGTTAGCGTATTATAAATGCTTACTGTCATCGCTGCTCACTTCCCTGTCTTTGTTCTTCCTTTTGTTTTTGCCGCAGTACCTTCACCTCTTGCCGCAGCTCCTCTAATTCTTCTTCCAGCTTACAAAATCTATCTGTAACAGGATCAGGAAGAAGGTGGTGATTTAAGTGCCCGTCTTTATCTTCATCTACTTTCACACCATCTTGAATGACGACTTTTCCAGGGATTCCAACTACCGTTGAGTTATCCGGCACCTCTTTTAAAACCACAGATCCGGCTCCAATCCGGGCATTTTCCCCGATCGTCATTGAACCGAGCACCTTTGCTCCGCTTGCAATCAGAACGTTGTCTTTAATGGTCGGGTGTCTTTTTCCTTTTTCTTTCCCTGTACCCCCAAGGGTCACTCCTTGGTAGATGGTGACGTTATCACCTATTTCACACGTTTCCCCAATGACAACACCCATTCCGTGATCAATAAACAAGCGCTGTCCAATTACTGCACCCGGATGAATTTCAATTCCGGTAATAAAGCGACTAAATTGAGACAAAAGCCTCGCTAAAAAGAAAAGCTTGCGCTGCCATAAGAAATGCGCTACCCGGTGAGCCCATACAGCGTGAACTCCTGAATAAGTCATAATAACTTCAAACCGGCTCCGCGCTGCCGGGTCTTGTTCAAACACTACATCAATGTCATTTTTAAATGTTTTAAACATAGTTTCTCCCTCTTTTTCCCATTAATATGCCGTGCCCTCGTACACTCCAAAGTCTTTTTCCCCGTTACTATTTGGCACGAAAAAAAGCGCCCTGTGCCATTGGCACAGAGACGCTTACATAAGCGCGGTTCCACTCTGCTTAAGGATCAGAGAAATATAGATCCTTCCCTTCATCAGTTAACGGCTTAAGCCGCCCCAGCATACTTACTCTTCAGCCAGGGACTCTAAGGTGCATGTTCAGGAAACTCTTCCTACGACCACTTTCAGCCAAGGTGATCGTCTCTGTTTAGGAGGGCAGCTTCCTTACTTATCCTTATCAACGTTTTCTCTATATTCAGCTTTTGTTTATTTGTATTGATTAACAGCTTGTCTTAGACGGGTTTTCACAACATCAGGCCCAAGCAATGAGATTGCATGGGGAAGCTCCGGCCCATGTGTCTGCCCAGTAACCGCTACACGAATTGGCATAAACAGCTTCTTCCCTTTCTGCCCGGTTGCCTTCTGTGTTGCCTTCACTGCCTTCTTCACATCTGCTGGTTCAAATCCTTCTAAGGCATCTATTTCCTCAGCAAACTGTTTCATAACTTCCGGCACCTGCTCTTCAGCAAGTACCTCCTTTGCTTCTTCATTATACTCGATTTCTGTTTTAAAGAACAGATCTGTCAATTCTACAATTTCTGCAGCATAATGCATTTGTTCCTGGTAAAGAGCGACCAGCTTCTTAACCCACTCTCGTTGTTCTGTATCCAGTGATTCTGGAAGTTTTCCCGCTTCTTGAAAGTGAGGAACAGCCAGGTCTGTGAGCCGCTCTGTATCCGCTTCTTTTACATACTGATTGTTCATCCAGGCAAGCTTATCTGTATCAAAAACAGCCGGTGCTTTTGATACACGTTCAAGAGAAAATTGTTCAATAAGCTCATCCATAGTAAAAATCTCTTCTTCTCCTACTGGAGACCAGCCAAGAAGTGCCAGGAAATTAACTATCGCTTCTGGCAAATAACCGAGGTTCTTATACTGCTCGACAAACTGCATGATTGATTCGTCCCGCTTACTCATCTTCTGACGATCTGGGTTAAGGATGAGAGAAGCATGAGCAAACTTCGGCTTTTCCCAGCCAAAAGCTTCAAATACAAGAGCCTGGCGAGGAGCATTGGACAAATGTTCTTCAGCCGGATAACGTGTGAAATTTTCATCAAGTGGTCATCGACTACTACGGCAAAGTTATATGTCGGCACACCATCGCCGCGGGCAATAACGAAGTCGCCAATTCCGTCAGTTTCAAAAGTTACTTCCCCGCGGACAGCGTCATCTATCACCACTTTTTCTCCTTCCTTCACGAGAAAGCGAATAACCGGCTTGATGCCTTTTTCCTCATAAGCTTTACGCTGTTCGGCTGTCAAATTCCGATCCCTGCCACTGTACTTGGGTGCCTGGCCTTTAGCGAGTTGTGCTTCACGCTCAGCAGCCAGCTCCTCTTCTGTCATATAGCAATAATACGCTTTTCCTTCTTCAAGGAGCTGTTCTATATATTTTGTATAAACATCCATGCGCTCCATGCTTCGGTAAGGACCATATTCTCCGCCTATATCTACACTTTCATCCCATTCAATTCCCAGCCATTTTAAACTGGCCATCAGCTTCTCTGTGGCAGTCTCCACATTTCTCGCCTGGTCTGTATCCTCTATCCGTAAGATAAACTTGCCGTTTTGGCTGCGGGCAAACAGATAATTAAATAAAGCAGACCTTGCTCCGCCGATATGAAGATGACCTGTGGGGCTTGGAGCAAACCGCACTCTTACTTCTTTTGACATACTTAACACCCTTCCACCTATTCTTTATTTCTAGTGAGCTTATTATTTGCTTACAAGCAACACTACGGCCTGGGAAGCAATTCCTTCTTCCCTTCCTGTGAAGCCAAGCTTTTCTGTCGTTGTTGCTTTTACATTCACTTGGGAAACATCCCCCTCCAGCAGTTCAGCGATTTTCTCTCGCATCCCCTGAATGTAAGGAGCCATTTTCGGCCGCTGGGCCATAATCGTACAATCAATGTTGCCAAGCTCGTAGCCTTGCTTTTTTACAAGCATATATACATGTTGAAGCAGCTCTGCAGAGTCTGCATCCTTAAACGCTGGATCCGTATCCGGGAAATGCTTTCCAATATCACCTTCACCAATCGCTCCAAGGCACGCATCAGCTATCGTATGCAAAAGTACGTCAGCGTCTGAATGACCTAAAAGACCTTTTTCGTGGGGAATCTCAATACCACCAATGATTAAAGGACGACCCTCCACTAATTGATGAACATCAAACCCTTGTCCTATTCTCACGCTCAGTCTCCTCCCTTCCTTTTCTCAAGAATCGCTTTGGCAATAATTAAATCCTCGGGGGTGGTCAATTTAATGTTATCGTATTCCCCCTCAACGATATGTACCTCTTGGCCGGTAAACTCAACAAGGCTGGAATCATCAGTTCCCTGGTGATTTTTTTCAAGCGCATCTTCATAGGCCCTGACAACAAGCTCATGATGGAAGCCTTGCGGTGTTTGTATGGCCCACAAATTTTCACGAGGAACCGTATCCTTTACTATCATCTCTGCTCCCCGTTTCACTGTATCTTTCACTTTCACACCAAGAACCGAGGCCCCTGTGGATGCTGTCTTTTCCACAAGATCATGTACCCGTTCAATGCTGACAAACGGCCTGGCCCCGTCATGGACCAGCGTTATGCCCCCTTGATTATCTAAGGCTTTCAACCCTTTATACACACTGTCCTGTCGTTCTTTTCCTCCAGGAACAAGTGGTGATATCTTGGTGAAGTGGTAAGAGTCTAAAAGTGCTTTCATTTCCTCTATTTCTTTTTCATTTACTACTATGATGATCTCTTTACACCAGTGATCTTTTTCAAATATAGCCAGAGTATGAACTATCACCGGATCGTCATCTAAAGTAATAAATTGCTTGTTTTTTTCTGCTTTCATACGTTTGCCCTGGCCGGCTGCCGGGACCACTACTTTATATTCCATACTACCTCTCCGTCACAGTTTCCGTCTATTTTAAGGCTCTTCTATGATACACTTGATCAGGCTGGAAAATCAAACGAGAATCATACAAAAACCCTTCTTTTCATGCTTTATCAGATGCCAGTCGAAATAGCAAAAACAGACGATTTTGTAAAAATAAAAAACACTCCCTTCTAATATCCGCCCGTTTGGTCAGGACAGTCTACTAAAAGGCAGTGTCAAGGTCTTCACAAAGCTTTTTCCAGGAGCTTCGGCTTAGCAAAAATCATGCGGCCGGCGCTAGTCTGCAGTACGCTTGTAACCACTACTTCGATTGTTTTACCTATATAGTTGCGGCCGCTTTCTACTACAATCATTGTTCCATCATCTAAATAGGCAATACCCTGGTTCTGCTCTTTTCCATCTTTAATCACTTGAACATTAAGCTCTTCTCCAGGAAGCACTACAGGCTTCACCGCGTTTGCCAGGTCATTGATGTTAAGAACAGGGACTCCTTGGAATTCACACACCTTATTCAAATTAAAATCGTTTGTAACAACCATGCCATTCATCACTTTCGCAAGCTTCACAAGCTTGCTGTCCACTTCCTGGATGTCTTCAAAATCCCCTTCATAAATATGGACTTCAGAGCTTAACTCTTTTTGGATTTTGTTCAAGATATCCAGTCCCCTGCGTCCACGATTTCTCTTCAATACGTCAGAAGAGTCAGCAATATGCTGAAGCTCCTCCAGCACAAATTCAGGAATTACTAACACACCTTCCAAGAAGCCAGTTTGGCATATGTCTGCGATTCTGCCATCAATGATCACACTGGTATCGAGGATCTTAACTTTTGAAAGGTCACTAGGCTGTTCTTCTGAATCCTCTTTTCTTTTTTCCTTAGCTGTCGCTTTGGAGGCAGTAAACAGATTAATTAGTTCCTCTTTCTTTTTAAAACCTACCTGGAAGCCAAAATAACCAAGAAAGAACGAGATAAAAATAGGAAGAACCGTCGTCAGCACAGGAATTTGAATAGTATTTAAAGGAATGATAATCAAATACGCCACAATCAAACCAAATGCGAGACCTGTTGTTCCAAATAACACGTCTGTTACAGGGCCTTTACAATCGTTTCTTCCATCAAACGCATAACATTCACGATATAATCAGCCAGCCAAAATGTCAGAAGATATAAAATCAAAGCACCGAGAACAGCTCCTGCATAAGGACTTTCTAACCAAGCAGGCGCATCAGTTGTAAGAAAAGATATAAGTTCAGGAATAAATAAAAAACCTAGTGCGCCGCCAACAAGTATAAAGAACAACTGTACAATCCATCTTAACATTTTTGGTTCACCTCCCTTTCCTTATTATAGACAAATCTCCTTTTTTGAAACCTATGAAACTCAATTTCACACGAACTTACAGAATGTAAAGGGACTGCTCTTTCATCGTAATAAAATATAACACAATTGTCAATTTCAAACATTCCATTATATATTTACCAATCAGAAGAAGTCAAGTAACAATACTCCCCCTTTTCACTTCCCTTAAATATGGCGGTCTATAAACAACTGCTCTTGTATCCTGTTTAGTCCTTCTTTTATTTTTCTGGCCCTGGCTTCACCAATTCCCTCTACCTCATCTAGTTCTGCAATAGAGGAAACCATGATTTTGTTTACCCCCTCGAACTCTTTTACAAGGTTTTCAATAATAGAAGCAGGGAGCCTCGGAATTTTGTGTAGGATACGGTAACCGCGGGGAGAAACAGAATGCTCCTGGTGATTGACCTGCCTAGGATAACCAAGAAGCTTAAAGATGATGGAATCATCAAGGAGTTCTTCGTTTGAAAGTTTCTGCATTTCCTTCAATATATCCTTTGCGATTAAAGTCTCATTTTTGACGTAATCCTTAATTAGGTATACAGCCTCTTCTTCTATGTTGGAAACTAATTCGTTTAGCTGCATTGTAATTAAGCGACCTTCATTTCCAAGTTCACTAATGTAGTTAAGTATTTCGTTTTTTATGCGAAGAACCATTTCAACACGGTGAATGACCTGGGATACATCCTGAAAGGTAACAAGCTCTTCAAACTCTAAAGCCCCTAAGTTTGTTATGCTTTGATCTAACACCACTTTATACTTCTCTAAGGTTTGAATTGCCTGGTTAGCTTTTGTTAAAATCATGCCCATATCTCTTAATGAATACCTCTCATACCCTTTATACAAGGTGATAACATGTCGTCGCTGAGAAATGGAAATAACCAGCCCGCCTGTCTGCCTTGCGACACGTTCAGCCGTTCTGTGCCGAATCCCTGTTTCAGTTGAGGTAATACCGTTATCTGGTACAAGTTGTGTATTTGCATATAGAATTTTTTTGCCGTCCTGACTTAAAATAATTGCTCCATCCATTTTAGCCAGCTCATACAGATAAGCAGGTGAAAATTCACAATTAATATAAAAACCGCCGTCTACAATTGACTTCATTTCGTCGGTGTACCCTAACACAATAAGTCCGCCTGTTTTTGCCCGAAGAACATTATCTATTCCTTCTCGCAGGGGTGTGCCGGGAGCAACATAGTGCAAGACGTTTTCCATTACATTGTTTTTCTTTTTGTCAGTCATGCTGCAGCCTCCCTCTTCTTCCCTTTTCCTTTTGTGCGCACGGCATTAAAGCTTTTGGCCGCTTATTTTCCCTTCCTGTTTACCACGGCCTCTGGTTTCCTTCAGAGGTTACCTGAATAGCTTCCTCTAAGGTAGAAACCCCTACAACTTCAATTCCCTCTGGTATTGTCCAGCCTCCCATGTTTTTTTGAGGGATAATGGCTCGTTTAAAGCCAAGTTTAGCTGCTTCACCGACTCGCTGTTCTATCCGGGATACGCGGCGGATCTCTCCTGTCAGGCCGACTTCTCCCATTACCACGTCAGTCGGCTGGTAACCTGGTCTCTAAAGCTGGAAGCAACACAAATAGCTATCGCCAGGTCTACAGCAGGCTCATCTAGCTTAACTCCTCCTGCCACGTTTAAAAACGCATCCTGGTTCTGCAGCAAGAGTCCGACTCGTTTTTCTAAAACTGCCATTAATAAAGATACTCTGTTATGATCAACACCAGTTGCTGTTCTCTTTGGATTTGCGTAGCTTGATGGGGAAACCAGGGCTTGCAGTTCCACCAGCACCGGCCTTGTGCCCTCCATGGAGCCGCTACAATAGATCCCGCCACTCCTTTAGAGCGTTCCTCCAGGAAAATTTCCGATGGGTTTTTGACTTCTACCAGTCCATGCTCTTTCATTTCAAAGATCCCAATCTCATTTGTTGAACCAAAACGGTTCTTTACTGCTCTTAAAATCCTGTAAGTATGGTGCCTCTCTCCTTCAAAGTAAAGGACTGAATCCACCATGTGCTCTAACAGCTTTGGTCCTGCAATGCTTCCCTGCTTTGTCACATGTCCAACAATAAAGACCGCAATTCCTCTTGTTTTTGCAATTCTCATAAAGGATGAGGTAGTTTCTCTTACTTGAGACACGCTTCCTGGGGCAGAAGTTATTTCAGCCTGGTGAATGGTCTGTATAGAGTCAATGACCACCATGTCTGGTTCCACTTCATCAATTGCCCGTTCTATATACTCCATATCTGTCTCTGCCAGCACAAACAATTTATCAGCTTGAATGGTTAACCTGTCTGCCCTAAGCTTTGTCTGCTTTACAGATTCTTCACCTGAAATATAAAGTACTTTATGATCCTGAGCTGCCAGAATCGCAGACATTTGAAGAAGAAGAGTAGACTTTCCGATCCCCGGATCTCCTCCTACTAAAACAAGAGATCCTGGTACAATCCCTCCTCCTAATACCCGGTTGAGCTCCATGATAGAAGTATTAATTCTCGCTTCTCTTTCGCCTGATATCTTGGTTATGGACTGGGGCTTTTGCCTTTTGCCGTCTGTGCCGCTCCCTAACCCTGTCCGGGAAGCTCCTTGCTTTTTCTTGTCTTCAATTTCTTCAACCATCGTGTTCCAGTTTTGACAGCCTGGGCAACGCCCCATCCATTTGCTGGATTCATAACCGCATTCTTGACAAATAAACTTGGTTTTTATTTTTGCCATACCTAACCCTCACTTTATTATATGTATCCTGTAATCTATTTTACCACGCCCTCACAAAATTCCTTGAGAGATAAACTTCCCCCATTATATCCAGTACCTGTTTTAATTTGCCCTTTCCTTCCATGAGAAAAAGAGCTAAGTATGTAATAGAAAAGCCGGGAGAGTATCTCCCGGCTTTAAAGGTGGTTATGCGTTAGCTTCTGACTCTGACTTGGTCACCACGATAAACTCTCCATCTTGTACATCAATGATGGCTTTTCCGCCTTTTTCAATATTTCCTCGAAGTACTTCTTCAGATAAACGATCTTCCACTTGCTTTTGAAGCGCCCGGCGAAGGGACGTGCTCCATATTCCGGGTCGTACCCTTCATCTGAAATTTTGTCTTTTGCCGCATCTGTTAATTCAAAGCTGATCCCGTATTCCGCCAGTCGTTTTCTAAGCTGTTCTGCCATCAGGACAACAATTTCCTTGATGTGTTTCTTTTCCAGGCTGTGGAAGACGATAATTTCGTCGATACGGTTTAAGAACTCAGGCCGGAAAGCATTTTTCAATTCTTTCATAACCTTATCTCTCATATCCGCATGCTCTTCATCACCAGATTGTGTGGCAAAACCTACATATTTATTTTGTTTTAAGGCGCTTGCTCCTACGTTAGAAGTCATAATAATTGCCGTATTTCTAAAGTCCACTCTTCTTCCTTTAGAATCTGTCAGGAAACCGTCTTCTAATACTTGAAGAAGGATATTGAATACTTCGGGATGAGCTTTTTCAATTTCATCCAAAAGAATGACAGAATATGGTTTACGGCGAACCTTCTCAGTAAGCTGTCCTCCTTCTTCATATCCTACATATCCTGGTGGTGAACCAACAAGCCGGCTTGTTGAATGCTTCTCCATATACTCAGACATGTCGATTCGAGTAACTGAGTCTTCATCGCCAAACAAAGTCTCAGCTACAGCACGAGCTAGTTCCGTTTTCCCTACCCCTGTTGGTCCTAAGAAAATAAATGAACCAATCGGACGCTTTGGATCCTTTAAGCCAGCACGAGCTCTACGCACGGCCTTGGAAATCGCTTTAACCGCTTCCTCCTGACCAATCACACGATTATGAAGGATTTCCTCCATACGAAGGAGACGCTCTGTTTCTTCTTCAGCAAGCTTGGAAACAGGTATACCTGTCCAGCTGGCCACTACCTGGGCAATATCTTCTGTTGTAACCTCTGTATTTTCTTGTCCTTGCTTTTCTTTCCACTCGTCTTTCATTTGCTCAAGCTCTTCACGAAGATGCTGTTCACTGTCTCTTAAAGAAGCAGCTTTTTCAAATTCCTGGCTCTGCACCGCTGCATCTTTTTCCTTGCGGGTTTCTTCCAGCTTCTGTTCGAGCTCTTTTAAGTTAGGAGGGGCTGTATAAGAGCGCAAACGAACTTTCGACCCTGCTTCATCAATAAGGTCAATAGCTTTATCTGGTAAAAACCGATCTGGAATATAGCGGTCAGAAAGCTTGACAGCTTCTTCAATCGCTTCATCAGTAATTGTTACCCGGTGATGAGCTTCATAGCGGTCTCGAAGGCCGATTAAAATCTGGGTAGACTCTTCCAATGTTGGCTCATCAACCTGGATTGGCTGGAATCTCCGCTCAAGAGCAGCATCCTTTTCAATGTATTTACGGTACTCATCCAACGTAGTGGCTCCGATACATTGAAGCTCTCCACGAGCAAGAGAAGGTTTAAGAATATTCGAGGCATCAATCGCTCCTTCTGCTCCCCCGGCACCAATCAGGGTATGGAGCTCATCAATAAACAAGATAATGTTGTTTGCCTGACGAATTTCTTCCATCACCTTTTTTAAACGGTCTTCAAACTCCCCGCGGTATTTAGTACCGGCAACTACCGTACCCATATCAAGGTCATGACTCGTTTGTTACGAAGAATTTCTGGAACCTCGTTAGAGATAATAGCCTGGGCAAGCCCTTCAGCTATCGCTGTCTTCCCTACTCCAGGCTCACCAATAAGGACAGGGTTGTTCTTCGTCCGTCGGCTTAATACCTGGATCACTCTTTCAATTTCTTTACTGCGTCCGATAACCGGATCTAACCCTTCTTCTTTCGCTACCGCAGTCAAATCTCTTGCCAGACTGTCCAGGGTAGGTGTATTCGCATTAGCAGAGCTTGCGCCGGACGGCTGCTGGTGGCTGCTGCTTGATGCTTCGTTGCTTCCAAGCAATTGAAGCACCTGCTGTCTCGCTTTGTTCAAGCTGACACCTAAATTATTTAACACCCGTGCAGCTACACCTTCTCCTTCACGAATAAGACCAAGCAAGATATGCTCTGTTCCTACATAGGAATGACCAAGCTTTCTTGCTTCATCCATGGAAAGCTCGATGACTTTTTTTGCACGTGGAGTGTAATGAATGGTTTTTGACCCTTCTTGCCCAGTGCCTATTAAAGCTTCCACTTCTTTTTGGATTTGCTCTGAGCCAAGGTTTAGGGCTTGCAGGGCTTTTGCTGCAATTCCTTCTCCTTCGCGGCATAAACCAAGCAGAATATGCTCTGTTCCAATATTATTGTGTCCAAGTCGGATAGCTTCTTCTTGTGCAAGTGCAAGTACTTTTTGAGCGCGTTCTGTAAATCGTCCAAACATCATGATACGGACACCTCCATTTTAAGTACTAATCATTTGTTTCTTCTAATTTTAGTCGTTCACGAATCAAAGTAGCTCTGCGGATGTCCCGTTCATTGGCTGAGAGAGTCTCTCCTGCAAACTGCTGCAGGAAACCAGGCTGTGTCAGAATCATGAGTTCATTAAGAATATTACCCGTTATTCCTTCAATTAAATCCAGGTCTATCCCTAAACGCAAATCAGACAACCGTTTTGCTGCTTCCTTGGATTCTATGATTCTGCTGTTACTAAGGATCCCGTAAGAGCGGAACACCTTATCTTCTATTTGGACCCGCGAAGATTGAAACAGTCTCTCTCTGGCTGCTCTTTCATGCTGTATGACCTGCATGACCACTCCCCTCAGTCTTCGACTATATCCTCTTCAGACTTTCCTAATGTCATTTGGTTTGATA
The DNA here is from genome assembly GCF_001310615.1 of Thalassobacillus sp. C254. NCBI lineage: Bacteria > Bacillati > Bacillota > Bacilli > Caryophanales > Bacillaceae > Thalassobacillus > Thalassobacillus sp. C254. The sequence goes on from NZ_BAXQ01000021.1 coordinate 61,801, forward strand.
TTTGAAAAAGGTTACCTAAAGCTTCGCTGCCTTCTCCGTAAATTCCTCTTACGACAAGGCCGAGCTGGTTAATAGCCGGCAATATCCTGTTTAACTGTTTAGTCATTACCAACGCAGGTAAATGCATCATTACAGAGGCTCTCATCCCTGTGCCTACATTCGTAGGGCAGCTTGTAAGATAACCCCTTTTTTCATCAAATGCATAGGTAACCTTTTCTTCTACCCAGTCGTCCAATCCTCCTGAAAGGACTAGACCTTCACTTAACTGAAAGCCTGGAAATAAGCATTGAAGTCGCAAATGATCTTCTTCATTAATCATAATACTAATGGATTCATCTTCACTCAGCATGACGGCTCCATGGATCGAGCTTTCCGCTAAATGAGGCTGATAAGATGTTTTTCAACCAGCACTTTCTTTTCATTGCTCGATAAGTCTTCCATTTTAAGAAGTTCAAGTTCACCTAAGGAACTGTACCCCTCTTTTCCAAGCTCAGAAGATAAATAGTTCAGCAGTGTTCTTGCAGAATCTTCGTTGGCGATAATAGGAAAAGGATAGTCTTCCAGGTTTCTCGCCAATCGAAGTCTCGTGCTTAATACTATATCTGCATCAGGGCCCTTTTGATTTTTCATCCAAGGACTGATGGCTTCTGAGAAAAAACGTTGAAGCGACATCATTCCCCCTCCCCTTTATCTTGAATGCTTTTTTCAAGTTCCCGTATTTGATCCCGGATCTCTGCTGCTTCTTCAAACTCCTCGCTAGCTATATACTGGCGCATCTTTTCTCTCAGATCATCTATTTGCCTGCTGAGTTTTAAGCGCCCGCCGATGCGTTTAGGAACCTTCCCTGAATGCAAATGATTGCCACTGTGCACTCTTTTAAAGATGGGGTCAAGCTTTTTATCAAACGCCTGGTAACAGTAGGAACAACCAAACCTTCCTTTTTTGGCAAAGGTTTCATAATTCATGCCGCACTTATTACAAACCAGCTGTCTTGGACGCCGGGTTTGAGTGGATGAACTTGAAGACTTAGGAGGCTCAAAATTCAGCAGACCCGATAACAGGTCCTGAATAGAGTAATTCGGTACATACATTGATTCTCCTTTTTCTTTTGCACACTGGTCACAGAGATGAACCTCGGTTTTTTTTCCATTTATAATATTCGTAAAGTGAAGTGAGGCTGTTCTTTCCTGGCATTCCTGACAGAGCATATCCATTCCTCCTCCCCGTTTTGGCGCCTTATTCTCTATATTTCAAGCTTTTCAGCATAGCCTTTAAAATATTTGCCCGCAAAAGGTCGCGCTGGACCGACTGGGATAATGCCAGCACCTCACGCTGTAAGGCTGATATCATTAAGTTAGCCTCTCGTTTTGTGATGGCTTCTTCCTCGTACAAACGCTTCACTATACTTTCGGCAGATCCTGGTCAATTCCTTTTCCGATCAAATCAATAATTTGGTCGCACAGTTCAGCATGGTCGGCAGGCTTCACTTTAATGATCCGGATATATCCGCCGCCTCCGCGTTTGCTTTCGACAATATAGCCTTTTTCCACAGTAAAGCGAGTCCCGATGACGTAATTAATCTGGGAAGGCACGCAGTCAAATCTCTTTGCTAATTCACTTCTTTTAATTTCAATTAGATCCTGGTCACTTTGGGTGAGGACAGCTTTTAAATACTGTTCAATTATGTCTGATATATTCCGCATCCCAGTGACCTCCCTTCTCCCTGGCTCGATATTGACCTTGACTATATTTGACTATAAATATAGTACAAATAATTTGAAAATGCAAGTAGAACCCCTCTTTATTATGCCCAAAAAAGGAGCTCTTTCATTCTCATGCTTTTTCTATTCTTAGTTCATGTATGCCATCACATTCTTGAATTGCTTCGTAAACATGAGCTTGATGAACCTCTTTTTTTCGTTCTATTTCAATTTTATACGCCAATAAGGCTGTTTCGTCTCCTGTCACCTCTTCCATGTTTATTTTGTTTATCTCAACGTCCAGCACTTCTAAAGAATAAATGACTTGCGACAGCTTGTTTTCCTTTCGGTTTGCCTGCAGATATATAACTTCAAATTGTGAAGGCTTCTTAAAAAAACGATCTACTTTTGAAAGGTAACGCAGGCTGATAATGACAATACCTGTGGTTAGTAACGCAGCAAAATACATTCCTGAGCCTGCGGCCAAACCTATTCCTGCGACCACCCAAATGGAAGCAGCCGTTGTTAATCCCCTGACTGATGCACCTTGGACAATAATTGTGCCCGCTCCAAGAAACCCTATTCCGCTTATGACATAAGAAGCCAAACGGGAAGGGTCAAAAGTAACCAGTTCAGGATTTTCAGCCATATATGGCTGAAATCCAAATAACGCCAATAACATAACAAGAGCAGAGCCTACTCCTACTAAAAGGTGAGTCCGAAAGCCTGCATTTCTATGTTTTTGCTCTCTTTCCAGCCCTACTAAACCAGCGAGACTTGCAGCAAATAATAAGCGCAAGCTCATCACAACATAATCATTATTGAGCCATTCAGCTTCCATCTACACCCTACCCCCTCTTTGCAAAAGCACACCAAACCTATTTCTCTTTGTATTTGTCTTTAAACCTATTTTCAGGTTCCTTCATATTTTCCTCTTTGCTTTACGTAACTCCTTCATCTTTCACTTTGTAATTAGTTCCAAACCCTAGAAAAGAAGATAATTTTGATTATCTACTCTATGGGAGACAAGGAAGAGAAATGCATGTAAACTCGAAAGGAGATACCCACAATTCATCCCCAGACAAAAGAACGCAAAAAAAGCACCCATGTTGTGGGTGCTTTTAGAGTTTGCCT